>PMIF01000155.1 GCA_003157035.1 Rhodocyclaceae bacterium | reverse complement strand
GCCGAATCGCTGATGGTCGAGCGCGATATCGAATGGATTACCCGCGCCCATGTCACCAAGGTCGAGGCCGGGAAGATTCATTATGAGACGCTGGATGGGACGTTTCACGAACTCGAGTTCGATTTTTCGATGCTGATCCCGCCTTTCGCCGGAGTTGGCTTGAAGGGCTACGACAAGACTGGCGCCGACATTACCAGCCAGATGTTTGCGCCCAATGGTTTGATGAGAGTCGATGCCGACTACACGCCGCGACCCTACCTCGAATGGAGCGCCAACGATTGGCCCAACACCTACCAGACGCCGGGCTATCGGAACATCTTCTCGGTCGGCATTGCCTTTGCCCCGCCGCACTTGATCAGCAGGCCGATGCAGAGCCCGAACGGCACGCCCATCAATCCGGCGCCGCCGAGAACCGGCATGCCGTCCGCTGCCATGGCGAAAGCGGTTGCCATGAGCATCCGCGACATGGTCAATGGCGCCGACAAGCCGACGCATTCGGCTTCGATGGCAAAAATGGGGGCGGCGTGCGTTGCCTCCACGGGGTCGCATATTTTCCGGGGCACCGCCGTGACCATGACTGTGTTTCCAGTTGTGCCGGACTATGAAAAATATCCCGAATATGGTCGCGACCTGGAACTGACTTTTGGCGAAATCGGTCTGGCTGGCCACTGGATGAAATCCCTGCTTCACTATACGTTCATCTACCAGGCCAAGATGCGCCCAGGCTGGTCGTTGCTGCCAGATTGACGTCACGCTTGAGGAGAGACATGACATGCCCGTTAGAGTCACCAACAAAGAGCCGTATCAGCAGGCCTACTATCCGCCTAAGCCGACTGGACTTACCTGCTACATGAGAACTTCGTTCATCTGGCAGTGCTTTCGATTTGTTGCCATCAACGTGAAGATGATCAAGCTGATGGCGAGGTCGCATCATTAGTGAGGTTGGGGCGGGACAGGCCGACATGTTGAAGCGACCTCGATGGCATGACTTTGACTGACCAAACCGACTAGATGCTTTCGGTTCCACGCGCTTCTTCACGGCAGAGACCGAAACAATGAAACCGTTTGACTGGGCGTCGTTGCGTACACGGATCACCCTCGGCATGCTGCTGGTGGTGGTGCTGACGCTTTGGCTCGCCACCTTGCTCGTCAGCCGCATGCTGAGGAGCGAAATGGAAGCGGCCATTTCGGTGCAGCAGTTTTCCGCGGTGTCGCTGGCCGCCAAGGAAGTCGATCATTCATTGCGCGAGCGCATCGATGCCATCGACGAGCTTGCTGACCGCCTGTCGCGCTCCGACGCACGACTCGACCAGCAGCAGCGTTTCCTCGAAGAGTTGATGATCCTGCCGCGAATGTTCAATTGGGGCATTCTGCTCGTGGACGCAGAAGGCATCGCCCGGGCCAGCGTGCCCGCACGTCTGAATCGCCTGGGCGCTGACTATCGAAATATGCCGACCATCCGGGCAGCGATGGAGCAGGGGCGGACGATGGTGACCGACCCACTGATTGGCCGCGCCACCGGCCAGCCCGTCATCTCCGTTACTGCACCGATTCGCGATTCGGCGGGCCACGTGCGCGGGTTGGTCATGGGCATTACCAATCTGGCCGAGCCGAATTTTCTCGACACGGTCGGTGCAGCCAAGTACGGAGTGACCGGCGATTTCTTTGTCACGGCGCCAAAGGCGCGCATGTTCGTGGCGTCATCGGACAAGCGGCGGGTCATGCAAGCGGGGCCGCCCGTGGGGGTCAATCCAGTGTACGACCGCTACATCGATGGTTACGAAGGATCGGGGCTGGCGATGAGTTCGCGCGGCGTTCTGGAACTGTCGTCGAATAAGCGGATTCCGTCCACCGGCTGGCTGATGCAGTCGGTGCTGCCCGCGGAGGAGGCCTTCGCGCCGATCGCCAACGTGCAGCGGGGGCTGCTCGTCGTGACACTAGCCCTTACCATGCTTGCCGGCGGCTTCACCTGGTGGTGGTTGCGCCGTCAGTTTCGGCCGGTGGGCGAGGCCTCAAGCCTGCTGACCCGGATGGGCGATGGCACGTTGCCGCGACAGCCGCTGCCGGTAAGGCGCAATGACGAAATCGGCCAACTGGCTAACGCTTTCAACGGCCTGCTGGTGCGCATCCTGGCCGAGGAGGAGCGGGAGGCCGAGCACGCGGCAAACCAACGACTGCGCAAGATCGTCTCGCATGTACCGGGCGTCGTGTTCCAGTACCGGATCTTCGCCGACGGCCATGGCTGCTTCCCTTTCGCCAGTGAGGCATTCGCCAGCATCTACGGTGTCGCGCCGGAGGATGTGCGGGAAAGCGCCGACGTCATCCGCGACATGGCGCTACCGGAGGACAAGGACAGGTTCTTTGCCTCGCTCCGTACTTCGGCCGAATTGCTTGAGCTTTGGCGGGTCGACTACCGCATCCGTCGCCCAGATGGCGTGGTCAAGTGCCTGTTGGTCGAGGCGATGCCGGAACTCGATAACGGCATCGTCACCTGGTACGGCTTCATTGCCGATATCACTGATGCCAAGGCGATGGAAGAGAAGCTGCGCATCGCCGCCACGACCTTCCTAACCCACGAAGGCATCTTGGTTACTGATGCCCGTGGCGTCATCCTGCAGGTCAATCCAGCCTTTACGGAGATCACCGGCTATGCCGCGGCCGAAGTAGTTGGCCGCACCCCGGCGGTGCTGAGGTCAAACCGTCACGACGCGGACTTCTATCGGGCGATGTGGGCGGACCTGCTGTCTGAAGGCGTCTGGCAAGGTGAAATCGTCAATCGACGCCGGAGCGGTGAGACCTACCCCGAATGGCTGACCATCACCGCCGTCAAGGATGAGCACGGCGCAACCAGTCATTACGTCGGCGTGTTTCAGGACATTACCGCACGCAAGACGGCCGAGGAAGAAATACGCAACCTTGCCTTCTACGATCCGTTGACTCACCTGCCCAATCGGCGCCTGCTGCTCGATCGCCTGCAGCAGGCGGTGGCCGCCAGCAGCCGCAACGGCCGTTATGGTGCATTGCTGTTCCTGGATCTGGACAACTTCAAGACGCTCAACGACTCGCTCGGTCACGATATGGGCGACCGATTGCTGGTCGAGGTGGCAGGCCGCCTGCAAGCCAGCGTGCGGGAAGGCGATACGGTGGCCCGACTCGGTGGTGACGAATTTGTGCTCATGATCCAGGACCTCTGCGACACCGGCGGCGAAGCGGCGGCCCGGGCGGAGGCCACTGCCAGAAAGGTGCTCGGCGCGCTCAATCAGCCCTATCAACTCGGCAGCCAGGAATATCGCGGTTCGTCCAGCATCGGCATCACCCTGTTCAGCGGTCATGAGGCGGGCATCGACGAACTGCTGAAGCGCGCCGACCTCGCCATGTACCAGGCCAAGTCTGCTGGCCGCAACACGATGCGCTTCTTCGATCCCGGCATGCAGGCCAGGATCAACCACCGCTCCCTGATGGAGGGCGAATTGCATCGGGCGCTTGCTGAGCAGGAGTTCGTTCTCTACTACCAGCCGCAGATCGATCGCGCCAAGCGCTGCATCGGTGCCGAAGCGTTGATTCGCTGGCGGAATCCGGCCAGAGGCCTGGTGGCGCCTGCGGACTTCATCCCGCTGGCCGAGGACTGCGGGCTCATCCAGCCGATCGGCCGCTGGGTCGTCGAGCAGGCTTGTGAACGCCTGGCTGCGTGGGCGGACAATTCGCTGACAGCCGACCTGACCATCGCCGTCAATGTCAGCGCCAAGCAGTTCCGCCAGGACGACTTTATCGAGCGAATTCGTGCGGCTATCGGATTCTTTGCCACCGACCCATCACGCCTGAAACTGGAAATCACCGAGAGCCTGTTGCTGGTCGACGTCGATGATGTGATCGCCAAGATGCTGGCCCTGCGCGGCCTTGGCGTCACTTTCTCGCTCGACGATTTCGGCACCGGCTATTCTTCGCTGGCCTACCTGAAGCGTCTGCCGCTCGACCAGATCAAGATCGACCGCTCCTTCGTCGCCGACGTCCTGACGAACCCGAACGATGCTGCAATCTGCAAGGCGGTCATTGCGCTGGGCAAGACTCTGGGCCTCGACGTCGTTGCCGAGGGAGTGGAAACCGAAAGCCAGTGGCAACGTCTGCGCGACGACGGCTGCGCCGCCGTGCAGGGCTATCTCTTCGGACGTCCCATGAGTGAGGCGGATTTCCTGGGCTGGCTGAGCCAGAGGTCGTCCCCTTCCGGCTGACTTCTTGCGCGGCGGCAGGGCGCCAGCGTGAACTCGTTCAAAGCGGCCGGCCCGATCAGTGAAGCACCGGCGCCACGCGGGTCGTATCGGCGGCAATCATGGTGTTCGGTTCGGCGAAATAGCGGGCCAGGGGACATACCCGGCCCGGCGGGCAGTCGTGCTCGCAGGCGCACTCCACCTGGGTCTCGTCGATGAGGACCATTTCGTGGATGATTTCGCAACGGGCGATGGGAGAATCAAACATAGCAACCTCCAGTGCACCATGGCAGCAGGCGAAGAAGTCGCCTGATGACTCCACTATAGTCGCTGGAGAGGCCCAGTGCGGCCTTCAACAACGACATCGGCTTCTCCTGGAAAACACACCGTGTCCGGCCGGACCATCGCTGCGGGTGGTCATGGTGGTTTCACTCGTGACGCAGCGCCTCGATCGGGTCCATGCGCGCCGCGCTGCGTGCCGGGAAGTAGCCGAAGACGACGCCGATGAACGCTGAAAAGACTAGGGCCAGCAGGTTGATCGACAAGTCGAACGAATACGGCACGCCCATCGTACCGGACAGGACGTAGGAAGCCGCCGTCGCGATGATGATGCCGACCAGCCCGCCGAGTGCCGAGAGCACCACCGCCTCGATCAGGAACTGCAGCAGCACCTCACTTTCAAGCGCGCCAACCGCCAGCCGCAAGCCGATCTCGCGCGTGCGCTCGGTNNGATGCCGCCCACCAGCAGGCTCACTGCGGCCACCGCACCGAGCAGCGTGGTCAGCACCTCCGTGGTACTGGACAGCGTTTCGGCCAGCTGTTGTGTGTCGAAGATGTTGAAGTTGTCGTCGTCGTTTTCGGCCAGCTTGCGGCGCTCGCGCAGCAACTGGCGCAGGCTAGCCTTTAGCGGCGTACTGTCGCTGCCTTCCTGCATCGCCACTAGGAGAGTACCAACCTTGCGCGTGCCGGTCACGCGGCGTTGCAGTGTGTGCAGCGGCACGACCACTGTATCGTCCTGGTCGCCCATGCCGCCCTGGCCCTTGGCGGCGAGGATGCCAATCACGTTGCAGGAGAACTGCTTGACGCGCAACTGCTCTCCGAGGCCCGTCAGCGCGACCACGCCGCCATAGATCTCGCGCCGTACCGTCTCGCCGATGACGCAGACCGCCGCGCCGGCGCGCTGTTCGTCAGGATCGAAGATGCGTCCGCTGGCGAGCTTCCAGTTGCCGGTAACAAACCAGTCGTTGCTGCTGCCGGTAACGCTCGTTGCCCAGTTGCGGCCGTTGGCGACGACCGTGACGCTGGACGTGCCCTGTGGTGCAACGGCGGCCACGCCGCCAATCTGGGCGGCGATGGCGGCGGCATCGGCTTCGGTGAACTGTGGCACCCCACCGCCGCCGCCACCACCAAAGCCACGTTGGCCTGGTCGCACCATCAGCAGGTTTGTGCCCAGGCTGGAGATCTGCGCCTGGATTGCCAGCGTCGCGCCATTGCCGAGCGTGACCATCGTGATCACTGCGCTGACGCCGATGACGATGCCCAGGATGGTGAGGAAGGAGCGCAGCAGGTTGCGCTGCACCGAGTGCACGGCGAGCATGAAGACACTGAACAGCATCAGGTGCTCTCCACCGCCGTCAGGCCGGCCGGCGCGGCGATGACGGGATGCGGATTGGTCACGTCTTTAGCGACGCTGCCGTCGACAAAGTGCACCATGCGGCGTGCGTAGGCCGCCATGTCGGGCTCATGCGTGACCATCAGGACCGTGATGCCGTGGTCGCGGTTCAGCGCCAGCAGCAGGCCCATGATCTCATGGCTGCGCTGGGTGTCGAGGTTGCCGGTCGGCTCGTCGGCCAGCACCACGGCCGGTTCGGTGACGATGGCGCGTGCGATCGCGACGCGCTGCTGCTNNGCTGCTGGCCACCGGAGAGCTCGGCCGGTGTGTGGCGTTCCCAGCCGCCGAGCCCGACGGACATTAGCGCCTTGGCGGCGGCGGTGCGGCGATCGCTGGCGCTGTCGCCCCGGTACAGCAGCGGCAGTTCCACGTTCTCNNCGCGCGCGCTGGTCGCGCGAGAGCGATTCAACGTGCGCGCCCTTGAACATGTACTGACCGGCGCTGGGCGTGTCCAGGCAGCCGAGGATGTTCATCGCCGTGGACTTGCCCGAACCGCTCGGTCCCATGATGGCGACGAACTCGCCGGCGGCGATGTCGAGGTCGATGCCCTTGAGCGCCAACAACTCGGCAGCGCCGCTGCCGTAGCGTTTGGTCACGCCTTGCAACCGGATGAGCGGCGTGTTCACTTGGCTGCGGTCTTCTGGTCGGTGATCACCAGCATGCCGGCTTTCAGGTCGCCGCCGGTGATCTCGGTCATGTGGCCGTCGCTAATGCCTGGCGTCACCAAGACGGCCGCCGGCACGCCATCGAGCAGTACCCACACCTGCTTGGCGTTGGCGGTGCTGGCGCCGGTCGCCGCGGATTTGCGCGTGGTGGTGCCCGGCATGCGGGGCACCAGGCTCGACGCGATGCTCGTCTTGGTGGCCGTGCTTAGGGTGGCAGCGGTGGGCGTGAACCGCAGCGCGGTGTTTGGTACCAGCAGCACGTCGGTGCGCTGTGTCGCTGTAATCGTCGCCGTGGCCGTCATGCCTGGTCTCAGGCTCAGGTCGGCGTTATCCACGTCAAGGTAGGTGAGGTAAGTGACGACGTTGTCGGTGATGGTCGAGCCGAAGCCCACGCGCGTTATGCGCGCCGGGTAGTTGCGGCTCAGGTAGGCGCTGACCGTGAAGGTGGCATCCTGTCCAATCTTGACCGAGCCGACATCGGCCTCGTCGACATAGACCCACAGGCGGAGCTTGCTCAAGTCGGCGGCCACGGTGAACAGCGTCACTGCCTGCAGTGACGCGGCGACGGCGTTGCCGGGATCGACGGTACGCGTCAGCACGACACCGTCGACTGGCGCGACAATCGACGCCTTGGACAAGTTGATCTGGTCGGTCGACAACGCTGCCAGCGCATCGTTGACGCCAGCGCGCGCACTGGCATCGTCGGCCACCGCGCGATCCAGCGTGGCGCGGCCGGTGTCTAGCTCGGACTGCGACGGCACCTTGCCGGCGGACAAGCGCGCCACTTCTTCGAGGTGGCCCAGGGTAGCCTTCGCTTCCTTGATCGTTGCAGCGGTTTGCGCTACTTTGGCCTGCGCGGCGGTCAAAGTGGCTTTGGAGCGCAGGATCTGGTCGCGCAGCTTAGCCGTATCGAGCACGACCAGCACTTCGCCCTTCTTGATCTGGTCGTTGACGTCGACGTTGACCTTCAGCACGGTGCCGGAGAGCTCGCTGCCTATGTTGATCGCGCGCGTCGGCTGGATCGTGCCGTTCGCCGTGACCAGCAGCGTCAGGTTGCCGCGCGCCACCGCTTGTGTGTTGTAGCTCGGCGCCGTGCTCGCCGCACGGCTGGCCAGCCACCACCAGACACCGCCTGCGACAAGGAGCGCGACGGCCGCCACCGCCCACCACACCGGGCGGCGGTACCACGCGGTCGCCGACGGTTCGTCGAGCAGAGCGGCGATGTCGGTCTTTCCGGATTCTCCGGCGGCGGCCGTGGCGACAGGCAATGCAGCCGGGTTCACGGCCGCGGGAGGTACAGGTTCGTTCATGGCGTCGATGCCCGGTTGGTGCTCGTTTCGGGGTCCCAGCCTCCCCCAAGCGCCTTGTACAAGCGCACGTAGTCGCTACTGAGATCGGCGCCGGCAGTGGCCAAGGCGTCCTGCGTACCAAGCTGGGTGCGTTGCGTCTCGAGGACGATCTGAAAGTCCACCAGGCCGCTGCTGTAGCGCTGACGCGCCATCAGCGAGGCTTTGGCGGCGGCGTCCGCAGCGTTGTTGAGGTGCACCACCCGGAGGCGATCGCCGCGCAGTGCGACCAGCGCATCTTCGACATCCTTCAGTGCGAGCAACACCGCGGCGCGGTACGCGGTCTGTGCCTGATCAAGCGCGGCTTGCTGCGCGTTCACCTGCGCACGTCTGGCGCCGCCGTCGAAAATCGGCAGACTCACGCTCGCCAGCAATGTACTCACAACCGACGCGCCATTCGTCAGCGCGCCGAGCGTCAAAGCGTTGAGGCCCAGCGAACCGCCGATCGCGAAGCTGGGCCACCGCGCCGCCTCGGCCTGGCTGACCCGGGCGCGTGCGGCGGTGACCTGGTATTCGGCCGAGCGGACATCGGCGCGCTGGCGCAGCGTCTCGGCCGGCAGGCGCAGCGCGAGTCCGTCATCGGGCCGCGGCACCGGTGTAACACTCGCCAACACGTCGGTCAGCGCCGCGGGTGGACGGCCCACAAGCACGGCCAGCGCGTGGCTGGCCTGGCCTATGGCCGTCTGCAGGGAGGGTATCAGCGCACCCGTCTGCTCGGCAGCGGCGCGCGCCTGTTCAGCCTCGATCGAGGTAACGAGGCCGGCCTGCTGCCGCCACAAGGTGATCTGCAACGTCTCCTGCTGGCTCGCCAGATTGTCGTTGGCGATCGTCAGCCGGGCCTGTGCGACGCGCAGCGTGATATAGCCGAGTGCAACTTCGGCGGCGACCGACACCTGCACGTCACCCAGGCTGGCGCCGCTCGCACTGGCCGCGGCTTCGCTGGCATTCAATGCGCTGCGGTTGGCACCGAATATGTCGAGTTCCCAGTTCGCGTCCAGCCCGACCTGGAAGTTGTTGCTCGAAGTTCTGCCCGCCGACGGCGCGGCGCCGTTGGTACTGCTGCTGCGTTGCGCGGAGGCCGAGCCTGCCAACGTTGGGAACAACGCGGCCGCCGCCACGTCACGCAGTGCCCGCGCTTGACGCAGCGCGGCCTGCGCACCGGTGACGGTCGTATTAGCCTGTAACGCGTCGCTCACAAGTCGGGACAGCAGCGGATCGTCAAAGCGAGACCACCACTGCGCGAGCGATGTTGCGCCTTGCGCTGTCGTAGCGTCCGCAACAGACCAATTGGCGGGCACATCGTCGGTAGCCGGATTGGTCGCATGCGATGTCACGTGCGCGCACCCGGACGCCGTCACAATCAGACATGCCGTCACGGTTGCGACACGAAATCTCCGGATGGCTATGTCGCGGCCGTCCGTGTTATGGGCGCGATTGGTCAAATTAGCGTACCTGGGTGTACGTGGGGGGCGCAAAGGCGACCCTCGATTGCGCTGCTCAGAGCGTCAGCCTACGTGCAGACCACATGGCGCGTCTGTGCGCAGTCGCACGCTGGACGCTACAATCTCAAGAGCCTGTCGCACAACACGATTACCAAGGGAGCAATCATGGCAGTCAAGATCGCAACGTCGTCTGCCTCGGCCTATCCCTATCCGCTGCTGATCAAGCAATTGCTCTTGACACCATTGGCGGTGGCGCCCAACCAGGTCATTACCTATCAGGGCCGGGTCCGGCATACCTACCGAGAGTTCAACGAGCGGATCAGCCGCTTGGCCAACGGTCTGGCCAAGCTCGGGGTCGAAGCGGGACAGACTGTCGCCGTGATGGATTGGGACAGTCATCGCTATCTTGAATGCTTCTTCGCCGTGCCGATGATGGGAGCCATTCTGCAGACCGTGAACGTCCGCCTGAATCCGGAGCAGATCCTCTATACGCTCAACCATGCCAAGGCGGACGTGCTCCTGGTCAACAAGGAATTCATGGCCATTCTCGAGCAGATCTTGCCGCGACTCGAATCGATCAAGACGCTGGTCGTCTTGTCTGACGAGGGAGACATTGCCCATACGGTGGCGCGGTTTGCTGCCGAGTATGAGTCCATGCTGGCAGCGGCCGAGCCGGAATTCTCATTCCCGGACTTCGACGAAAACGCCCAGGCAACGACTTTCTACACGACCGGAACCACCGGCGAACCCAAGGGCGTCTTCTTCAGCCACCGGCAACTGGTTCTGCATACGCTTGCCTGTGCTGCCGCCCTCGGCGGTGCCCTGAGCCAGGGCCACATTCATCGTGAAGACGTCTATATGCCCTTGACGCCGATGTTTCACGTCCACGCCTGGGGATTCCCTTACCTGGCCACCATGATGGGGCTGAAGCAAGTCTATCCGGGTCGCTATCAGCCCGACCTGATCTGCAAGCTGGTGGCCGAGGAGGGCGTCACGTTCTCGCACTGCGTACCGACGATATTCCACGTCGTACTCAGCCACCCGCTGGCCAAGGCGACCGATTTTTCCAAGTGGAAGATCCTGATCGGCGGCTCGGCGATGCCGGAATCGATGGCAGTCGCGGCACAGAAGCTCGGCATCGATCTATTCACCGGCTATGGAATGTCCGAGACCTGTCCGGTGCTTACCATAGCGCATCTGACCAGCGATCACCTGGCGCGAACAGCCGAAGAACAGGCCGTCATCCGGGCCAAGACTGGCCGGCCGTTGCCGCTGGTCGATCTTCGCATCGTCGATCCGGCTATGAAGGATGTCGTACACGACGGCAAAGCCACCGGCGAGGTCGTGGTCAGATCACCCTGGCTAACGCAAGGCTACGTTGGTGCGGCGGAGACCTCCGAGGCGCTGTGGGCAGGTGGCTACCTGCACACGGCCGACATCGGCAACATTGACGCGGCAGGCTATTTGAAGGTTACAGATCGCGTCAAGGACGTCATCAAGACCGGCGGTGAGTGGACGTCGTCGCTGCAACTGGAAGACATCATTGCCAAGCATGAGGCGGTTCATGAAGTGGCGGTCATCGGCGTCGCCGATGAAAAGTGGGGCGAGCGTCCCCTGGCACTGGTCCTGCTCAAGCAGGAACACGTTGGCAAGATCACCGAGCATGCCTTGCGCCACTACGCGGCGCATGCCATCGAAGCATCGGGCGTTTCGCGCTACGGTGTACTGCTGCAGGTACGCTTCGTCAAGACGCTGGTCAAGACAAGCGTCGGCAAGATGAACAAGCGTCTGATGCGGGCAGACCCAGACGCGCTGTGCATTTGATGGCTGGATGATGTCCGGCGACTGTCCATCCTACAAGAATGGAAGCCGCTTTGCCGACTATGAACCCTGGGCCGTGCCATCAAATGCGGGCACTAGCCATGGATCCCGACTTCTGCCAATAGCGACTTGATTCCATTCCAGCTGATTCCCACACCGATGCAGAGCATGATGAACGCGGACAGCCGCACCAGCACCATCATACCGGTATGGCCTATCCTGCCACTGACACGGTGGGCGTAGCGATAGGTTAACAGAATGGCAAGCGCAATGACGGCTGCACCAACGACAGCGGCAAGGAGTTGGATCATGGTGTGTTCAAACGAGTTCGCATGAAAAGCACCAACAGTGATCGCGACCGAAATGACTCCGGCATCGATAGTCATCGGCAAAGTCAGTGGCGTGATTGCCCGCCCAAGTGCGATGGACTTGGCGTGAGCTGGGTCTAGCGTCACGTCGACGGGTTTGGGAATGTCAGCGAGAACATTCCAGGCCAGCGCGCAGACCACGGCTCCACCGGCTACCTGCACCAGAGGTATTGAAAGGCCGAACACAACCAGGACAAAAGAGCCAAGCAACAACGATCCGAGCACAAAGAAGAATGAGTAGAGGGCAATGCGTCTTGCCAGAAGAGCGCGGGTTGCTTCATCACAACCGGGCGTCATTCTCAGGAAGATTGGGGCATCGCCGAGTGGGTTAACGACGGGCAGCACAGCGCCGAGGATCACAAGAATCGCGCCGGCTAGTTGGCTTAGGTCGGACCAGATCATCGCGTTGCCTCGCTAAAGATGGATCTTTGACCGAAGGTGGGGCTTAATCTGTGCGGTAGCGCGCATAGGCTGACGGAGCCGGTGGGCATCCGTAAGTCCCGATCGTGTGATGTTTTGACGACACTGGCTGGGGCAGGGGAATTGATCGACACTTTCGACCTGCTGTGGCTTGTGGCCTCGGAACAAAACCGGAAGCGGTGCCGAAATTTCTGCCCATGGGAGGGTGCTGTGAACAATATGCTGAAAGGGCTTGCTGTGCTCGCCGGCGTCATCTGCTGCTCTTGCGGCGGTAGTGGTGGTGGCACTGGCACTGGCACTGGCAGTGGCAGTGGCGGGGGTAGCGGCAGTTCCGGCGGAACGACCGGCACTGATCCACATACCAATTCCCAGTCGGGGCCAGCTGCCGGAAATCCGGCCGGGAGCTATTCTGTGCCTGCCGAGGCTGCGGCGGCGGACGTCTCAGCACCGGATCATGTCGTGGGCTCCGGCACCCCGGGGAGCTGCACGGCCGAAGCATTCATTCAGGCGGTGGCGCAGGGCGGGAAGGTTACCTTTCGTTGTGGGCCCGCGCCGCTGACCATCACTCTGAGTCGCCCGGCCAAGGTCTTCAATGACAAACCGGATGTCGTCATCGACGGTGGCGGGTTGATTACGCTCAGCGGTGGCGGTGCCAGCCGCATCCTCTACATGAACACCTGCGATCAGAACCAGGTGTGGACGACGAGTCATTGCGATAACCAGGCGCAGCCCCGCTTGACCGTTCAGAACCTGACCTTCGTCGATGCCAACTCAACGAACGAATCGACCTACGACGGCGGTGGCGCCATCTGGGTCAGGGGAGGGCGGTTTAAGGTCGTCAACAGCCGGTTCTTCAACAATGTCTGTGCCAGTGCCGGGCCGGACGTTGGCGGTGCTGCCATCCGGGTATTCAGCCAGTACCAGGGGCTACCCGTCTACGTAGTGCGCAGCACGTTCGGCGGCGCCGCCGGCTATGGCAATACCGGCGCCAACGGCGGCGGCATCAGCAGCATCGGGGTTTCCTGGTCGATCTACAACAGCGTGTTCTCCTACAACAAAGCCGTTGGCAACGGTGGCAATCCCGCGCAGGCGGGTACGCCGGGCGGCGGCAGCGGCGGTGCCATCTACAACGACGGCAATACCATGACCCTTGCGCTTTACGGCACCCTGATCGAGCACAACGAAGTGAACGCCTATGGTTCGGCGATCTTTTTCGTCAGCAACGACCACACCGGCACGCTGCATATCGAGGATTCGGTGCTGCGCAACAACATTGGTGGTTCCTGGTACCCGCTGCCGGGGATATCGATGTTCAGCGACACGATCCAGCAGATCATCAACTCGACCATTCAATAGTGACCGCTGGAGCAGGCCTCAGTGATGGGTCCTAAGGTCCAGGTCCGCCTCTAAGCCGACGACGGTATCCAGTACCTCTTCGATGATTTCCGTGTCGGCGTCCGACCACTCCGCTTCCGGGTCCGCCGAACGAGTCGCTAACGGGGCTATGTCAAAATCAACGAACTGGTCGCCGATTCGCAGGACCGGGGCGCCGCAGGGGTGATCAACGATTTCCCAGTCATCGGGTATCTCCAGTTCGGCGCTGATGGTGACAGTAAGGTGTTTCATGTGGCTTCTCCCGTCAGTAGGTGGATGGGGCGAACTGTAGCAGGCATCGACACCGGGGGCATAATTGAACGCAAGTATGAACGCCACGCAGCGCTGCCCCACGCCAGGTATCGGCGGCAGCGCTTAATGGCAACGAAAACGCCTGGATTGCCGCCAATCAGGAACCCAGGGGCAGGCGAGCCTCGGTTTGCCGACGGTTGGCAGGTACTATTCGCCTTCGCCCACCAAAGAGAAGCCATTCCCGAATGCAAAAGGAAGTCCAAGAAAAGCGCAAATACGCCGTTGTCGCTGCCGTGCAACTGCCGAACGTGAGCGACGCCGAGTTCGAGGCGTCGCTGGCCGAGCTGCGCGATCTGGCCAAGACGCTGGGTTACACGATCACCGCCACATTCACGCAAAAGCGCCCCAGTTTCGACACAACGGCCTACTTGGGTACCGGCAAGCGCGAAGAGATACGTGCCTACGTGGATAGCGAACCCGCCGCCGTCCCATTCGAGAAAGCCCAACACGCTGCTGCCGACCCTGAGGCCGGTAGGATTGAGGTCATCTTCGTCGACCACGAGATATCGCCGTCTCAGGCGCGTAACCTGGAAAAGGAAGTCGGCAGCGAAGTGATGGATCGCACGATGGTGATTCTTGAGATCTTCCATCGCAACGCCCGCTCCCGCGCTGCCCGGGCACAGGTGGAGATCGCCCGCCTCGGCTACATGGCGCCACGACTGCGCGAGGCCGCCAAGCTTGCCGGCCCACAAGGAAGGCAGCGCAGCGGCACCGGCGGCCGCGGCGCCGGCGAATCACATACCGAGCTCGACAAACGCAAGATCCGGGACCGCATAGCCGAACTGCAGCAGGAAATCGCTGCTATGGACGTCGAACGCGAGACCCAACGCGCCCGGAGAACTGAGCGTCAGGGGCTCGCCAACGTGGCGCTTGTCGGCTACACCAACGCCGGCAAGTCCACCTTGATGCGCGCACTCACCGGTAGCGACGTGCTGGTCGAAAACAAACTCTTCGCCACACTCGACACCACTGTGCGTACTCTGCAGCCAGAGACCAGGCCGCGTGTGCTCGTCAGCGACACAGTCGGCTTCATCAAGAACCTGCCACACGGTCTTGTCGCCTCGTTCAAGTCGACGCTCGATGAGGCCCTCGATGCATCACTGCTCCTCCACGTCATCGACGCCAGCGATCCCGGCTTTGAACGGCAGCTCGAGGTCACCGACAAGGTGCTTGAAGAGATCGGCGCCAGGGACGTCCCTCGAATCCGCGTCTTCAACAAGATCGACCATGTTGGCGACACAGGGGCGCAGGCAGAACGCGAAGCGATGCTGCGCGCCCAGTACCCCGATTGCATCGTCATGAGCGCGCGACGCAAGGACGACGTCGCGCAACTGCACCAGGCGATCGTCGCCTTCTTCCATCGGGATCGCGTCGAGGCCGAGCTATTTCTGCCCTGGTCAGCACAGAGACTGCGCAATCAAATCTTCGCCAACTTTGAGGTGATGGAGGAACGCGCCGACGTTGATGGCGCGTTCTTTCGCATCCGCGGCGAGAGCGAGGCCGTGAAGGGCTTGACCGAGCAGCTCGAGCACAGTGACGGCGGCCCATCGGATTGAAATGATATGAGAACAAATTTACGTGTTCCCTTTGCAGAGAAGGATGACGCCAAGCGACTCGGCGCCAAATGGGATCCGGCGCGGAAAGTCTGGTATATCGAGGACAAAGCGGACATATCGCCATTTTCCAGGTGGCTGCCAAGTCAAGACGCGACCGCGGGTACCGGCGAGCCATCGCCGAAGCCACTTCCGGCGAGGAAGCAGCAAACGAGTGGCACCACTATTGTGGGGAACAAGTTTGTCGAGCAGGCACGCATTTGCAACTGCCTGCCATGGGAGGCGTGCGATACCTGTCAATCATCCGCGTTCGCCGACCGCTGACGTCATGCCAACGGTTGGTCTAGCGGATGGCGCGTGCCGGAGCGGCCGCGATCAGTCTCATTGAACCTCCCTACTTGCCATCCTTCGCAGCCTTCAACCACTGGGCATAGGAAATCCGCGGGACGTCGAAGCGATCCGTGGTGCGGCAATACACCGATGGCGATCCCAGGCGGCCGATGGGCGCAAACCCCTCGATGTGGAAGCGCTCCCCGACTAACTGATCGGCCACGTGGAACATCACCACTTCGCCAATGATCAAGGTGTTGGCGCCGAGGGACTGCGTCTGGTGGAGTTTGCACTCCATGCTGACCTGGGCCTCGGCCAGACGCGGGGGGGTGATGTGGATCGACGGCGCCGTGTGTAGGCCGGCAATCGCCAGCTCGCTCATGCCCGCCGGGAAGTCCGCGGCCGACAGGTTCATGGCATCGAACAGGTCCTCGGTCACCATGTTCACCACGAACTCCCCGGAGGTTTGGATGTTGCGCGCCGTATCTTTCAGTCCGCCCGCATCGTTCAGACCGACGCTGACAACCAAATACACGGGGTTCGCGCCGACGGCATTGAAAAAGCTGAACGGGGCCAGGTTGACCACGCCTTCCGCACTCTGGCTGGTGATCCAGGCGATGGGGCGGGGCACCACCAGGTTGGTGAGGAGCTTGTAGTTGGTCGCGTGCGATTGGAGTGCAGGGTCAATTTGCATGGTGTTTCCAAGTCAAATAGGAGCAGACGGTGAGCATCGGTGCGGCCAGCCCACTGGTGAGCCGGCCAGACCATTATCTTAGGCGATCTCCACCACCCATTCCTGCGCATGGGGAGCCTCGTTGTGCGGCAGGTCATCGGCAATCCGTCACCGATGCCCGATGTTCAGGTGATGGCGGCATCCCCTGTAAGATTTGGCCTTTCGAAATCGAGCCAACCGTTGCAGGCAAGCTTCAACGGCCACCACACGATGAATTTCTCCGACACAATCGCCAAGGTGCCGACGTCGAGATCCGCGAACAACCACCCCAGGGGCTCGGCCGCAATGAGGTGGCGATTGGTGACGTCGTCGGTTTCATCGATCGCAACCATCAGCAGCGCAGCGGCCGGATTGTCCGGCTCAATGACAAGACGGTCACGCTGCACTGTGGCCAACAGCAGTGGCGCGTCTCCTATGGCCTTCTACATCGTGTGCTCGATTCAAGTGCCGTCAGCGGTGAAACCTTGGAACTGGAAGTCCTCGACTCCGACGTGGACGCGGGATCGGCCGGCCGCGATGAGTAAAACTGCGGACAAGCCTGCCTGGGCGTTTGCTCCACGCTTTCGCCGCGGCGCCTTTGGTTTAGGTTTGTTCGATGTCTGCCCTTCACGTGATGGCCGTAGATGACGCACGGAGGCCTGCGGGCAGACGTTGAATAAACCTAAACCAGAACAGTCGGTCATTTTTCTGCTCAGTAGCGGAATCCGGACGGTCACATTCACCTATACAGATTGCTCGCTTCCCAATAAAAAACCCGCCGAAGCGGGTTCTTCCTTATGTGCCCCTTACCTTAGGTCCTCCTGCGACGGCTGATGCCGAGTCCGGCAAGACCAAGCCCAAGTAGGGCCAGCGTGGCGGGCTCCGGTACCGACACCGTTCCGTTGTACGTGAAGTTATCGATTCCGATCACATCGTCGATCGACGCACCTGCAGCGTTGGTCGTCGCGCCTCCCGCCCAAGTAAACGCGAACGAAGCAATATTCGGCAAACTAATGGAAATTGGGCCGGACGAGCCCAACACAGAAGAAACTGATCCAAGAAGGCTAGCGCTGGTATCGTATACGCTTAAAGTTGTCGTGGTGTTGCCATCCGGATAAACGATCCAAGCCGAAACCGAGTCAGTCACTCCCGCGAAATGGCCTGTGATGGGCACGCTCCCGACGCCGTTGTAGCTGCTATCCGCCTCATCTGAAGCCCAAGTCGACGATCCATTGCTTGACGGGTACGGTGAATTCGCAAAAAAAGCGTTGTCGAATATCACCCCAGAGCCAGCATACGTGGCGCCAACCGTCGCCCCGTTTGTGCCGCCTTCAAAATCGATTGTGATTGCAGCGGCATTCGAGAGCTGGCTAGCGAGTCCAAGTGCTACACCGGCAATCACTCCAAGTATTCCCTTGGTCTTCATATTGTTCACCCCTTTGTCTAAGTAATCGCGATAAAGCTAGTCATGCATGCACAAGCACATTACATGCCGATCAAGACATCGTCGGTAAAGCAATAAGCTAACGATCTGTCGTGATCGCCATTGTAAAAATTCTCGACACGAAAACTACCAGCCGTAGTTGCCAGGTGGCAGGTCTTCTTTTGGCAATTTGGCATTCCGGCCCGTGCCTGCTCGCGGGTCCGATACGCTTTTCTGGCCGTACGCTCGGTTTTCAATGAACTGACGAAACTCTCCATCGCCGGGTTGTCCCAAACCTCGCCGGCCCGACTCATGCCGCACGTAATGCCTTGCTCCTTGAGTAATTCCTGGAAATGCTCGGCCAATATTAGCCGGTATGGTCGTAATGTCTTATCCGAGTGGACATAATACACATTATGCGACATACCGGGGCGCGGACTGATCGGGTACTCGCGCGTGCTGTCGCGCTGGAGTGAGCCCCGAACCGGTTATTATTTCACCGAGCTGGGCTTGATCCCGGCCCCCAACATCATACGAGTGGAGTTACAAAATGAACCAGAATCGCTCGACCGCGATCGAGGCGACGCTTATTCCTGGCGACGGCATCGGCCCGGAAATCACCGACGCTACCTTGAGTGTTCTCGATGCTCTGGAGGCGCCCTTTGTTTGGGACCGCCAGGTTGCCGGTGCAGCCGGTGTTGCCGCCTGCGCCGACCCCTTGCCGCCGGCCTGCCTTGACAGCATCCGTCGTACCAGGCTGGCCCTCAAGGGGCCGTTGGAGACTCCGATTGGTGGCGGCTACCGTTCATCGAACGTGCGCCTGCGTGAGGAATTCAAGCTCTACGCCAATTTGCGGCCAGGCAAGACCATCGTTCCCGGTGGGCGTTACGAGAATATCGATCTGGTTCTGGTGCGCGAAAACAACGAAGGCCTGTACATGGGCTACGAGAATTTCATCCCCATCGATGGTGACCCGCGCGCAGTTGGTATGTCCACGGGCATCAATACACGCCAGGGCTGCCGTCGCATTTGCCATTTCGCCTTCGACTACGCCATTCGCAAGGGCCGAAAGAAGGTAACGGTCGTGCACAAGGCGAACATCATGAAGGCGTTGACCGGGATCTTCCTGGAAACCGCACGTCAGATCTACGAGGAGCACTACCGCGGCAAGATTGGCTATGAGGAAATAATCGTCGACGCCTGTGCCATGAAGCTGGTGATGAACCCCTGGCAGTTTGACGTGATTGTGACCACAAACCTGTTCGGCGACATTCTTTCCGATGAAATTGCCGGATTGGTCGGCGGGCTCGGCATGGCTCCCGGGGCCAATATTGGCGAGCAGGCAGCCATTTTCGAGGCCGTCCATGGCTCGGCACCTGATATCGCCGGTAAGGGTATTGCGAATCCGATTGCCCTGATGCTGGCTTCGGCCATGATGCTCGATCACGTGGGCCGCGTCGATCTGGGCGATCGCTTGCGTACGGCAATTGATTTGACCCTGAACCAGGACGGTGTCAAGACGGGCGATCTTGGTGGTAGCGCGACTACTCAGGAGTTTGCCGCTGCCGTGCGCAAGCGAATACTGGCCGCTAGTTGAGGCGGTTTGGTTGGCGCCGACTGCTCTTTTCGTTCAAGTAGTCGGCAATCGCCCGGTTATTGGCCAGGATTGCCAGGTCGTATGCGGTCCGGCTGTCCGAGTCTTCGAGATCCGGATTTGCTCCAGCTCCGATCAACAGCCGGATAATGGCCTCATGCCCGCCCTTGGCGGCCAGCATCAAGGCTGTCTGCAGGTTCGGCGCTCTAGCGTCAATTGGGGCGTTGCGCTCAATGAGCCAGCGGACGATTTCGACATGACCCGCGTATGCGGCATAGTGCAGCGGATTCCAATTCTTGCCATCCAGTTGCGCGCCAGCATCGGCCAAACGTTGTACCACAGATAGGTGTCCCTTAAGCGCTCCCAGGCCTATTGCGGTATCACCATACGTGTTTTGTTTCAGTATATTGCACTTGTTTCTTAATAGAAATTCTATGATTTGTTCATTGCCGTTGCCGGCGGCGAACATCAGCAGTGTGGTGCCATTCCGATCGGAAGTATTGGGGTCCATACCCCGCTCAACAAGATTGATGACTTCGTCCGCGCGGTCGTCTCGGGCGGCGGCGAGGATGTTGTCGTAGGAACCGGCAATTGCTCCAGCGGCGGCGCACGCGAATAGGACCGACAGGATCAGTTTCTTCATGAGCTAGCTCGGTGGCAGGCGGAAAAGTCGTCGGAAGTTGGCAGTTGTCGCCTCTGCCAGTGCGGCCAGGGGCAGGTTGCGCACTCTTGCCAATTCTTCGGCGACGTGGTGAACATAAGCCGGTTCGTTCAGTTTCCCCCGGTGAGGCACTGGGGCCAGGTAGGGCGCATCGGTTTCGACCAACAGACGCTCCAGCGGCAGTTCCGCCGCGATT
This sequence comes from Rhodocyclaceae bacterium, assembly GCA_003157035.1. Taxonomy (GTDB): domain Bacteria; phylum Pseudomonadota; class Gammaproteobacteria; order Burkholderiales; family Rhodocyclaceae; genus Fen-999. The sequence continues at coordinate 11,500 of PMIF01000155.1, read as the reverse complement.
TCCCTGAGGTCGACCGCATTCTTGAAGGTCAGGATGCCTGAGAAGGATACGTAAAATCCTAGATCGACGGCCCTCCAGGCGGTTTCGCGGTCTTCGGTGAAGCAATGAAAGACGCCGCCGACCTCCCCTGCCCCCTCTTCTTCCAGGATCCGCAACGTGTCGACCCGGGCGGCTCGCGTATGGATGATCAAGGGCTTGCCGCAGCGACGGGCGGCGTCGATATGAACGCGAAACCGGCGCCGCTGCCATTCGAGATCACCCTGCAGTCGATAATAGTCGAGCCCGGTCTCACCGATAGCGACCACCCTTGGGTGCAAAGCCAGCTCTAGCAGCCGTTCCGCCGTTGGTTCGTCGCCACCTTCACCGTCTGGATGCACGCCAACGGCGGCGTACAAATTGTCGAACCTGGCGACGATATCCATCATCGCCGGCAATCGCTCCAGAGTCACGCCGGCTACCAGGGCTGCCGCGATTCCATGTTCGCTCATCCGGGACATCACCGCGGGCAACTGGTCGGCCAGTTCCGGAAAATCCAGATGGCAATGCGAGTCGACCAGCATTGACTCAGATAGTGTGAGTCTGCCGAGGCGAACTCAGGTGGCGGCCGAGGATTTCTTCAATCTTGCGCCGCGCCGACTGACCGCTCTCGTCAGCGCTGAAATGCACGCCAATTCCTTGAGTCTTGTTTCCCTGGGCTCCGCCTGGTGTCACCCAGACAACGCTGCCGGCGATCGGCAAGCGGGTCGGGTCATCCATTAGCGTGAGTAGCATGAAGATCTCGTCGCCAAGCGCATAGTCGCGAGTGGTCGGCACGAACAGGCCGCCGCGCTTGAGAAAATGCATGTATGCCGCATAGAGGGCAGACTTGGAATTGATGTTGAGCGACAGGACGCTGGGACGGGCGCCCACGTTCTTGGCAGCTTGAAGAGAAGTATCGTCGCTCATCGCCGATCGGAGGCCAGGGCCCGCAGATATCGTTCAGCCAAGTCCTCCAGCATCAGTCGCGTATTCAGCGGGTGCGAGGCCAAGGCACGTATTTTCAGAAGGTCATTGTAGCAACGAAGAAGACCGCTGGCCGAGGCTTTTCGTACCAGTTGCTCAGCAGCCGAGGCGAATTTGCCCAGAAAGCGCTGTCGCCCGGCGGTCTTCAACAGTGTCAGGCCAACGAGCCACTTTTGCAGCGCCACTACGAGATCCTCCATGCGCAAGCTGCTCTCGTCGTTTCCCTGGAGCGTCTTTTCCCATCGACCGGCCAGGTCGGTGGGCGATGAATCAGGCTTGGCAAATGCAGAAAGCATCATCTCGATGGCGCGGCCACGGTCATCAGCGGCAAGGCTGGCCGCGAGCAGCGGCGCGCCACCTGCAAAGTCCAGCACATCAACGGCCGAGGCGCCATGGTTGGTGCTGATCCAAGCCGCTGCTTCGGCGGGCGATGGCTTGGGTAACTTGAACACACGACAGCGACTGCGAACCGTTGGTAGGACATGCAGCTCACTTCTAGATACCAATATAAAATATACACCTGCCGGTGGTTCTTCAAGTATCTTAAGAAGAGAGTTGGCTGCCGACGCGTTCATTGCGCTAGCGGGGTCGATGATGACCACCCGGGCGCCGCCCCTGTGTGCGCCAACAAAAACGAAGTCGCTCAACGCTCGAATCTGACCGATGACGATCTGTCGCCGCCCCTTCTTCTTGTCCCCTTCTGCTGGTGCTGCCTCGCTATCGACATCGCTGTCAGGGATTACGTAGGAGATGTCTGGGTGATTGCCGGCGGCGAGCCAGCGGCACGCCTCGCAGCGCCCGCAGGCTCCTGTTTCAGTTGCAGCCGGGCAAAGCAAACGAGCTGCAACTGCCAGGGCGAAAGCAGATTTGCCTACGCCTTCGGCGCCCGTCAGCAGTAGCGCATGGGGTAGGTGTGCCCGGCTCCAGAGTTGTTGCCACTGAAGTTCGTGCCAACGATAATATTTATATTCAGAATGTTGCAATTATTTTCTCGAGTTCTTTCTGGATTTCGGGGATCGATCGACTGGCGTTGACGATTCGAATTCTGCCCATCGATGCGGCCTCTCGCTCGAGGTATGCCAAGCGTACACGTTCAAAAAAAGCCGCTTGCTCCCGTTCGAAGCGATCGAGTTCGCGGTTCATGCCAACGACGCGCTGGTGGGCCTGCTCCGCCGGAATATCAAGGAATATGGTCATGTCGGGTTGCAAGTCTCCTTGAACCCACTGTTCCAGTGCTGCCAACTTGTCGCAACCAAGCCCGCGCCCGCCCCCCTGGTACGCGAAACTGGCGTCGGTGAAACGATCGCAGAGTACCCAGTCGCCGCGCGCCAGAGCTGGTTCGATAACCACGGCGATGTGTTCGCGTCGAGCGGCAAACATGAGTAGCGCCTCGGTTTCGAGATGCATGGGCTCGGCCAGCAACAAGGTGCGCAATTTTTCTCCCAGCGGCGTGCCGCCTGGCTCGCGAGTCTGAACGAGGCTTCTGCCGCCTTGCCGCAGATGTTCCGCCAGCCATATGAGTTGCGTACTCTTGCCGGCGCCGTCCAGGCCTTCCAGCGTGATGAATTTGCCGCGCGTCATCTACCCTCCCCCATTCCTTCGTCGCTGATAGCGATCGACGGCGCGATTATGCTCGTCGAGCGTGCGCGAGAACTCGCTGCTGCCGTCGCCCCTGGCGACAAAGTACAGCTTGTCCGATACCGGAGGGTGCAACGCGGCCTTCAGGGAGGCCATGCCCGCCAGTGCAATCGGAGTCGGCGGCAGGCCGGGCCGGGTATAGGTGTTGTAGGGTGTGTCTGCCAGCAGGTCACGCTTGCGCAGGTTGCCAGCGAAATTTGCGCCCAGGCCATAAATGACCGTGGGGTCGGTCTGGAGCAGCATGCCCAGTCGTAGGCGGTTGGTAAACACTGAAGCGACCATTGGCCGGTCGGCAGGCTGCCCGGTCTCCTTTTCAATGATCGAGGCCATGATGAGCGCCTGATAGGGTGTCGAATAGGGAAGCATCGGATCACGCGTCGGCCACTCTGCTGCCAGCCGCTTCTCCATCGTCCGATAAGCTCGCTTGAGAATGGCGAGGTCACTTGAGCGTTTGGCGAACAAATAGGTATCGGGGAAGAACAGGCCCTCCGGCTGCTTTTCGGCGGCCTCAATACGAGTCAGCAATTTATCGTCGGCAAGACCCTTGGTGTCGTGACGGACGTCGGGATGATCGTCGAGTGCGGATCTCAACTGTCGAAATGTCCATCCTTCGACGAAAGTGATCTCGGATTGAGTGACGTCACCACGCGTTAGCTTGGTCAGGATCTGCCAGGGTGACAAACGGCCGGCAAGTTCGTAGCTACCCGCCTTGATTTCGGCTGCCTTCCCGGCCAGGCGTCCCAGTAGTGAAAACTGCCAAGCCTGCAGTCCGACGCATGCTTCTGCGAGAGTTTGCGCCGTGGCGCGCAGGCCAAAACCGGGGGGAACATCGAACTCGACCGGTTCGGATTTCAAGGTAACCGGCGTTGTCGCGAACCACGCCAGCCATCCGGCTGCCAGCATGGCCAAGAGAACGACGAGCAACAGCAGGCGAGAAAGGAAGCGCATTCGGTGAGAAGAAACGGCGGGCATATAATAGCCCGAAGATTAGCCCTGTTCCCGCTAGGAGAGATTTCCCGATGAATCCTGTATGGCATGAGTTCCTCGTTCGACAAGCCGGAAACCGCGCTGACGGAGAAGACTTCGGCTCGCCGATGGACGAGTTGACCGCCGCAAGCGCCAACGTGGTCATCGTGCCGCTGGTCGACCAGGGCCTGATCGGTATCGATGGTCCGGATGCTGCGCCCTTCCTGCATGCCCTGGCTACCAATGATGTCGAGGGGCTTGGCGCCGACAGCGTTCGCTTCGGGGGCTTGTGTACGGCCAAGGGGCGCATGTTTGCCAGCTTCTACGTCTGGCGGACCGACGGTGGTCTGGTCGTGCAAGTGGCTGCGGATATCCTTGCCGCCCTTCTGAAGAAGCTGTCGATGTATATCCTTCGCAGCAAGGTCAAGCTGACCGATCTGGGTGTGGGAATCACCCTTCTCGGCATCGGCGGGCCAAAAGCAGACGCGTTGGTTGGGCAACTGGCGGGCAAAGTGCCTGACGTGCGCCAGCTTTTGTCGATGCCGGGTGGGCATGTCATGCGCCTGGATCGCAATCGTTTTGTTCTGGCGCTGGAGCCGCAGGCAGCCATCGACCTCTGGCCCAAAGCGGTCGCGATCGCCCGTCCGGCTGGGTCGGCGGCTTGGCGCTGGCTTGAAATTGCCGCCGGGCAGCCGCGGGTCGTAGCGGCAACCCAGGAGGCCTTTGTACCCCAGATGCTCAACATGGAAATCGCGGATGTTGGCGGGCTGGTGTTCACCAAGGGTTGCTATCCAGGGCAGGAGGTCGTTGCCCGAACGCAGTACCTTGGCAAGATCAAGCGCCGCATGTACCGCGTGGCCCTTGCGGCACCGGTACTGCCGGGCACAGATGTCTTCACCCCCGAGTCTGCCGGCCAGCACTGCGGATCGATCGTCAATGTCGCGCCATCACCAGACGGTGGCTTCGAGGCCTTGCTGGTCGTCCAGTCATCGGGTGCCGAGGCCGGTGAAGTGCACGTCGGTAGTCCGGACGGCCCCCTCGTCCGCTTCCTGTCACTGCCTTATTCGGTCGCTTGATCGGCAGCCACGGGTAGGTACCGCGTCATGGCAACATGGGCTATGCCCGCCTCTTCGAATGGCTCGCCTTGCCGCCGATAGCCAAGTCGTTCGTAAAAGCCGGCAGCAGAAATCTGCGCATTCAGTTGCAGTCGATCAAGGCCTTGGCGACGGGCTGTATCGGTCAAATGGCACATCAGGGCGCGCCCGACGCCGTGCCGCCGCCAGGCCGGCACAACGGCAAGACGACCGATGTGACCGTCCGGCAACAGCCGTCCGGTACCGATGGCTGTGCCGTCAGGGCCGCGGGCAATCGCATGGAGACTCTGTGGGTCGAACACGTCGTACTCCATATCCGCCGGAACCCCCTGCTCGACGACAAAAACGCTCTCCCTGACCGCTCCGGCCTCGGTTGCAGCCTGGTGCCACGGATGCTCTTCGATTCCATACTCGACGAGATCGACCGGCGTATAGGGAGCGACCAAGTCGAACAGTTCGACCATGTCGCGGTTCGTCATGCGTATGCAGCCGATGGATCCCGGAGTGCCCATGGAGACGCCGTCGGGGCTGCCATGGATGTAGATGTAGCGCCGCATGGTGTCGACTTCGCCAAGGCGGTTGAAGCCAGGCTCGGTGCCCGACAGCCAGAGGATGCGCGTCAGTATCCAGTCACGGGCGGGATGAGCAACCGACAGTTCCGGGCTCCAGAGCTCACCCGTTGGCCGGCGGCGAACCAACACGCTATTTGCGGCGAGCCCGCTGCCAATCTTGGCGCGAACGATGTGGCGGCCACGTGGGGTGCGGAAGCTGCCGTTTTGCTCACCGACGCCGCGCAGTGCCGTGGACACAGGATAGCGTCGGACCAGCATGTCTATATTATCGTATAAATCAATAAGTTGAGACTTAATGCTAATCCAAATTCTCATTATGCAAACAGAGTCTGGTTCCGGCGGGCCGCGAAGAAATCTGACAGCAGCTTGCTGCACTCATCGGCGAGAATGCCGCCTTCCACCTCAGCGTGATGGTTGAGGCGCCCCTCGTCGAACAAATTGATCACACTGCCAACGGTGCCGGTCTTGGGATCCGAGGCGCCAAAGACCAGGCGCTCCACCCGGGCGTGCATGATGGCGCCTGAACACATGGCGCATGGCTCCAGCGTGACGTACAAGGTGGCTGCGGGGAAACGGTAGTTGCCCAGCCGCGTTCCGGCATCGCGCAAAGCAACGATCTCAGCGTGGGCGGTCGGATCATTGCCTCGGATGGGGCGGTTGCGTCCGAGGCCGACGATGTGCTCGCCGATGACGATGACAGCGCCGACCGGCACTTCGCCGTCGGCTGCCGCCTCTCGCGCCAAGTCGAGAGCAATGCCCATGAAGCTGACGTCCGACGGCTTCAATGCGCGGTGGCTACCGGTTGCGTGGCCGCCACACCTGGTCGCGTGGTGACGGACCGGCGACACGGTACCATGTTCTCGTCGAGCAGCTTTTCTATACGGGCAAAGATCTCGGCACGCGAAAACGGCTTCTTCATGAAGTCATCGGCGCCAATGCGACCACCGAAGAACTGCTCCGTCGCTTGCTCGTTCCCGCTCATCATGATCACAGGAATATCTCGAGTCAGCGGATCCTTGCGCAGGACGCGCAGTGCTGAAAAACCATTCATTCCGGGCAAGACTATATCGAGGAAGATAATTCCTGGCCGTTCGGTGCGAGCCAAGTCCAGGCCGACTTCTGCGTCCAGCGCCTCCAGGGTCACGAAGCCGCCGGAGCGCAGAAACTTGTTGAGCGCCGCAATAACGGTACGGGAATCGTCGATGATCAAGGCGCGAGTACCATCGCGAACGTCCCGCCGCGGCTTCGCCCGACGCTCACTCTCGCTCGACGGCGTTACTTGAGCGTCGGATACTGGCTCCGGTCCCGGTTCTACCGAGCCGAATATCGAACGGAATACCTTGAATAGTCCCATAAAGGTAACCTAATTCGTCGTCGTGACCTTGCCGCCCTCGACTTCTTTCAGCGTCGCCTGAGCTGCAGCGAGACGAGCAATCGGCACCCGCGGGCCGGAACAGGAGACATAGGTGAGGCCGAGGCTATGGCAGAACTCGATCGAGGCCGGATGGCCGCCGTGCTCGCCGCAGATGCCGATCTTGATGTCCGGCCGCATCGTCCGACCCCGTTCGACCGCGATCTTCATTACTTCACCGACGCCCTTGATGTCGAGCACTTCGAACGGATTGTCCTCGAGGATTCCTGTCTCGTTGTACGCCGGCAGGAACTTGTTTTCGGCGTCCTCGCGGCTGAAGGAGAACGTCGCCTGGGTCAGGTCGTTGGTGCCGAAGGAGAAGAATTCGGCCATCTCGGCCATGCGGCCGGCGCGCATACAGGCGCGAACCACTTCGAGCATGCTGCCGAACTTGAACTGCACGTCGATGCCATGCGTCAGCGTGACAATCTTGTGGATGCGATCGACGAAGCTCTTGATGCGGGCGAGTTCCTCGACCGTCGCCACCTGCGGCACCATGATTTCCGGATAGACCTCAATGCCCTCTTTGGCGCACAGCGCGGCGGCTTCCAGGACGGCCTGAATCTGCATCGAGTAGATCTCGGGAAAGGTAATGCCCAGGCGCACGCCGCGGTGGCCGAGCATCGGGTTCACCTCGGCCAGCGCGCGCACTTTGCGCAGCGTCTTTTCCTTCTTGACGATGAAGTCTTCTTCCAGATGCGACTCCTTGAAGACATCGAGTGCCTCGTTGAGGCGTCCCAGGCCATCGGCATATTTCTGGTAGAGGCCGGGGTTGAGCAGCTTGAGGGTGTCAGGCAGATCCTCGATGCCCTTGATGGTGTCCTTCAAATGGCGGAGGTGGGTGATTTCCATTTCCAACTGCGCCGCCGTCGGCAGGAATTCGTGCATCGGCGGATCAAGCAGTCGCACAGTGACTGGCAAACCCTTCATGGCCTTGAAAATGCCCTTGAAGTCGTTGCGCTGGATCGGCAGCAGCCGGTCGAGCGCGGCCTGTCGCTCTTCGCTCGATTCGGCAAGGATCATCTCCTGGACGATGGGCAGCCGGTCGGTGCTGTTGAACATCCGCTCGGTGCGACAAAGGCCGATGCCCTTGGCGCCGAAGGCGCGGGCCTTGGCGGCGTCGGTGGGCGTGTCGGCGTTGGCGCGCACCTGCATGCGGGCAACCTCGTCCGCCCAGGACAGCAATACATTGAGTTCGGCCGAGAATTCCGGCTCCACCGTCGGTACTTCGCCGGCATAGACGTGGCCGGTGCCGCCGTCGATGGTGACGACGTCGCCTTCGTGCAAGGTGGTATCGCCGATGTGAGCCTTGCGGGCGATATCGTCGATGTGGATGGCTTCGCAACCGGACACGCAGGGTTTGCCCATGCCGCGCGCGACCACTGCTGCGTGCGAAGTCTTGCCGCCGCGGCTGGTCAGGATGCCCTGCGCCTGGAAGAAGCCATGAATGTCCTCAGGCTTGGTTTCCTCGCGCACCAGGATGATCTTCTCGCCGGCCCGACCGCGCGCCTCGGCAGTATCGGCGTCGAAGACGATATGACCGGATGCGGCGCCGGGCGAGGCCGACAGGCCTTGGGCCAGCGACTTGCCCTTGAAGTTGGGCGCCAGTTGCGGCACCAGCAGCTGTTCGAGCATGGCCGGCTCGACGCGCAGCAAAGCCTTCTCCCGGGTAATCAGACCGTCGTTGGCCATTTCGACCGAGGTGCGCACCATGGCGCGGGCGTTCATCTTGCCGTTGCGCGTTTGCAGGCAGTAGAGCTTGCGCTTCTCGATGGTGAATTCGAAGTCCTGAACTTCCTTGTAGTGCGACTCCAGCCGGTTGTGCAGTTCCATCAACTGGGCATAGATCTCCGGCATTTCGGTCGCCATCTCGGCGATCGGTTTCGGCGTCCGGATGCCGGCCACGACGTCCTCTCCCTGGGCATTGACGAGGTATTCGCCATAGATCTGGTTCTCTCCCGTGCCGGGGTTGCGGGTGAAGCCGACGCCGGTGCCGGAATCGTTGCCCATGTTGCCGAAGACCATGGTGCAGATGTTGACCGCAGTACCGCTGGCCATCGCCGGCGTGATCTTGAACTGCTTGCGGTAGTCGATGGCACGCTTGCCGTTCCACGAGCGGAACACCGCCTTGACGGCAATTTCCAGCTGCTCGTAGGGATCTTGCGGGAAAGGCTTGCCGGAATGACTTTGGACAATGGCCAGGAAGTCGTTGGTTAGACCCTTCAGGTGTTCTGCCTTGAGGTCGACGTCCTGCTTGGCGCCATGCCGGGTCTTGACTTCGGCCATCTTGGCGTCGAAATGCTCGTCGGCGATGTTGAGCGCAATCTTGCCGAACAACTGGATGAAACGGCGATAAGCGTCCCAGGCAAAGCGCTCGTTCTTGGTCTGCTTGACGATACCCTTCAGAGATTCCTCATTCAAACCGAGGTTCAGGATCGTGTCCATCATGCCCGGCATGGACATCGACGATCCAGAGCGTACCGAGATCAGTAGCGGATTTTCGGCCGATCCGAAGCCCTTGCCGGTCTTCTTTTCGAGGGCCGTCATGTATTCCTTGATGGTCTCCCAGAGGCCGTCGGGAAGGTTGCCCTTCTCCAGATAGGCCAGGCAGGCATCCGTCGAAACGGTGAAGCCGGGCGGCACGGCAAGGCCGATTTGCGTCATTTCGCACAGGTTGGCACCTTTGCCGCCAAGGAGCATCTTGTTCTTGCCGTCGCCTTCCTCGAAGGAAAACACGTACTGCTTGACCATGACAAACTCCTTAAACGGTGGAAAATCTGCGCTGGGAAGATAGCAGAAACCCGGCTGAATTGGGGGCCATAGCTAATCGGAGTAGGTGGCTCTCAATCGAACATCACCGGTGGGTGAACTTGGCTGGGCGCCGGTCGAGGAATGCTGCCATGCCTTCCTTCTGGTCGGCCGTGGCAAAAGCGGCGTGGAACTGCCTGCGCTCGTAGAGCAGCCCCTCACTGAGCGATGTCTCGTAAGCGCGATTGACAGCCTCCTTGATCATCATGACGCTCGGTAGCGAGAAGCTGGCGATGGTCGCGGCGGTCTTGATGGCTTCGTCCAGCAAGTGGTCGGCCGGCACCACGCGCGACACCAGACCGGAACGTTCGGCTTCTTGGGCGTCCATCATACGGCCCGTGAGACAGAGATCCATTGCCTTTGCCTTGCCAACGGCGCGGGGTAGGCGCTGAGTACCGCCCGCTCCCGGTAGAACACCCAGCTTAATCTCAGGTTGGCCAAACTTGGCGGTCTCGGCGGCGATGATGATGTCGCACATCATCGCCAGTTCGCACCCACCACCCAGTGCGAACCCGGAAACTGCAGCGATAACGGGTTTCCTTACCCGCCGCAGGGCCTCCCAGTTGCGGGTGATGAAGTCGGTCCTCAGCACGTCCGCATAGGTGTAGTCTTTCATCGCGGCGATGTCGGCACCCGCTGCGAATGCCTTGGCATTGCCGGTAATGACCAGGGCGCCGATGGTGTCGTCGGCATCGAATGCCAGCAGTGCCTGCCCGAGTTCGTCCATCAGGCGATCGTTGAGGGCGTTCATGACTTCGGGGCGATTCAACCTGATCAGAGCGACACGGTCGTGCGTTTCAACAAGGATGCATTGATAGTCCATTTTCTCGGTCCCCAGAAATACCAATAAACCCTGTCATTCCCACTCGATCGTTGCCGGTGGCTTGCCGCAAATGTCGTAGACGACGCGGTTGATGCCACGCACTTCGTTGATGATGCGGTTCGACACCTTGCCGAGCAGCTCATAGGGCAAGTGTGCCCAATGCGCGGTCATGAAGTCCTGGGTTTCCACTGCGCGCAGGGCGACTACATACTCGTAGGTGCGACCGTCGCCCATGACGCCAACCGATCGCACTGGCAGAAACACGGCAAAAGCTTGCGACACCTTATCGTACCAACCTGCGGCACGCAGCTCGTCGATGAATATCGCGTCGGCGCGACGCAGTAAGTCAGCGTATTCGCGCTTGACCTCGCCAAGAATGCGTACGCCCAGCCCCGGGCCGGGGAAGGGATGCCGATAGACCATTTCGTGCGGTAAGCCAAGCGCGACACCAAGTTCGCGCACTTCATCCTTGAATAGATCGCGCAGAGGCTCGAGCAACTTCAGGCCAAGGGTTTCGGGCAGACCGCCGACGTTATGGTGGCTCTTGATGGTGGTTGCTTTCTTGGTCTTCGCCGCCCCCGATTCGATAACGTCGGGATAGATCGTGCCCTGCGCCAGCCATCGCGCCTTGGCCAGTTTTTTCGCCTCGGTCTGGAACACTTCGACGAATTCGCGGCCGATGATCTTGCGTTTGGCTTCGGGATCGCTGACTCCGACCAAATGGCCGAGAAACTGGTCGGTGGCGTCTACGTGCACCACTTTTGCGTGCAGCCGGCCGGCGAACATGTCCAGTACCGCCCTGCCCTCATTGAGCCGGAGTAGACCATGATCGACAAAGACGCAGGTGAGGTGGTCACCGATGGCGCGGTGAATCAGCGCCGCCGCAACGCTCGAATCGACGCCGCCGGACAGCCCCAGGACGACTTCTTCGTTGCCCACTTGGGCGCGGATTTGCGCGATCGCTTCGGCAACGTGATCGTGCATGATCCAGTCGGGCTCGACTCCGGCAATATCGAGGACGAAGCGCTCGATCAGTTGTCGCCCTTGCACAGTGTGCGTCACCTCCGGGTGAAACTGCACGCCGTAATATCTGCGCGACTCGTCGGCCATGCCGGCAATCGGGCAACTGGCTGTCGACGCCATCAGACTGAAACCGGGCGGCAGCTTGGTCACCTTGTCGCCGTGA
>PMIF01000288.1 GCA_003157035.1 Rhodocyclaceae bacterium | reverse complement strand
TGAAGACGCTGACCGACGCTGCAACCACCAGCGGCGCGGTCCATGGCGGCGTGGCACCCTTCTACAATCCTGCGGTCACCGGCAATACGATCTTCGTGTACAACGGCTCGGTCACCCACACCGACCGACCGGGCGTTACGGTCAAGGTGGATGCCGACTTCGCCAACAACCACCTGACGGCGGGCGTTTGGTACGAGCGCGCCCGTCATCGCCAGACCGGTCCCTACGTGCCGGTCGACAGCGCCGGCAACGCCACCGACATATTCATGGACAATTCCGGCCAGTGGCTGCGCTACAACGACGGCACGCCGGTCGAGTCGCGCAACTACAACACGGTCAGCACCGGCCAATCGGCCTTCGTCCAGGACACCATCAGTCTCATGAACAACCGTCTGGCGGCGACCCTGGGACTCTCGGACCGCTCGATCAAGCGTGACTTCACCAACACTGCCAGTTCGATGTCCGGCGGCGGCGCCGACTACCAGATCTCGCACACTTACAGCGAGGTGTTGCCCAATCTCGGCCTGAAGTACCAACTGAGCCGCGAGCAGTCGATCTTCTTCAACGCCGCCAAGAACTTCCGCGCCCCGGCCAACTACGTCCTCTCCGGCCTGGTGACCGGCGGCACCGTGACCAACGGCGTCCTGAGCGGCTTCACGCTGCGCAATCCGCTGGTGGACAAGGAGACTTCAACCAACTTCGATCTTGGCTATCGCCTGCAGAACGAGCGCTTCACGCTTTCCGGATCGATCTACCGGGTCAATTTCCGCGATCGCATCGCCACGGCCTACGATCCGGCCACCGCCTTGTCGGTGGATATGAACGTCGGCAATTCGCACACCCAGGGTCTGGAACTGGAAGCCGGCTGGAAACCCGCCAATCAATGGACCCTGTACAGCTCGCTGACGCTGGCCGAGAACAAGATCGACGACAGCAAGATCGTCTATTGGGACAAGACCAAGAAGCTGGCCAGCGTACTGCCAACCGCGGGCGAGGATTTTCCCGACTCGCCGCGCACCATGGCCGCGTTCGGTGCCCAGTTCGACTCCGGCAGCTGGTTTGCCCACGGCGAATTGAAGTATGTCGGCAAGCGCTACACAACGCTGCTCAACGACGACAGCATCGGCGCCTACACCGTGGTCAATGCCGGCGCCGGCTACCAGTTTGCCTCCACGGCCTACTTCAAGAAGCCGCAAATCAAGCTCAACGTCTATAACCTGTTCAACGCCAACTACCTCAACCTGAACGCCGGTTCCGGTAGCAGCTTCACCACCAACGCCGCGACCTATACGGCCAGCAACGGTGCCGTCCAAGCGGCTTCGCTGCCGACCTTTTACGTCGGCGCGCCGCGCACCTTCAGCATCACCCTGCAGTCCGACTTCTGATCGGGCCCCGCCAGCTCGCGCCTGCCGGCGCGGCTGGCGGGCAATCGGAGAGCCGTCATGAACATGACCTTGTTGCACGAAATCATCTTTTACCTGATGTACGCCACCGTCGCCCTGGTTGTTCTAGTGGCGGTCGAACGCATGATCTTCTATTGGCACACGCTGCGTCACGCCCGGCTGCTGGAGACCTCGATGACTGTGGACGCCATGGCCTCTTCATCGCTGCCGGAAGCGTTGACCGGCGGCGATTCGGTACCGGCCGAAACGCTGCGCCAGATGCTCGGCGAGCGCCACCGCCTGCGCAACCGCGACGACGTCGAGGACCTCTCGGGCGCCATCTACATCGCCATGAAGGCCAAGCTGCAGCGGCATCTGTGGCTGCTCGACACCATCGTCACAGCGGCGCCCCTGATGGGCCTGCTCGGCACCATCCTGGGCATCATCGACACGTTCACCACGCTCGCCCAGTCCGGCATTTCCGACCCGCAAGGGGTATCGGCAGGCATCGGCACGGCCCTGTTCGCTACCGCGCTGGGCATCGCCATCGCCCTGGTCGGCCTGGTCTTCCTCAATCACTTCCGCGACCGCGTCGACCGCATCAGCGACCACTTGAAGATCTTGCTGCTGCGCGCTGCCATGGGTGTCGGTGAACCCCGCGACACCGTCGCCCACCTGGCAGTAGCAGGCAAATCATGAAGCGTCTGCCATTCTTGCTGACGCTGGCCTGCGCCACCACCGTGCAGGCGACCGATATCGTTTCCGGACCGATGCTCGGTTACCGGGACATGCGCACCACCGCGCTCTGGTTTCAAACCGACGGCCCGGGCACGGCACAAGTCGAATATTGGCGCCAGGACCGGCCTGACCAGCACCAGCGCACCGAGCCTTCGCCGCTGAAGAGCGAAGACGACTTCGCCGCCCGCGTTGACATCACCGCGTTGGCGCCGGGCGCGAGCTACGCCTACCGTATCCTCATCGACGGTCAGGCGGTTGCGTCCGGCGCAGGCACGTTCGCCGCCGAGAAACTCTGGCAGTGGCGCCAGGATCCGCCCGACACCTCGGTGCTGGTCGGCTCCTGCGCCTACATCAACGATGCCGAATACGATCGCCCAGGCAAGCCCTACGGTGGCGGCATGGAGATCTTCGCTGCCATGGCTGCCCAGCACGCCGACTGGATGATCTGGCTCGGCGATCACCTCTACCTGCGCGAAGCCGATGCCACCAGCGCCTGGGGGATTTCTGCCCGCTACCGACAGGTGCGCAGCTTTCCGGCGCTGCAGCCGCTACTACGCAGCGGCCACCACGTCGCCATCTGGGACGACCACGACTACGGCCCCAATGACGCCAACGCCTCGTATCCGCTCAAGGCCGCTTCGCTGACCGCTTTCCGCCGCTACTGGGCCAATCCTTCGTATGGCTTGCCCGAATTGCCGGGCACATTCACCATCACGCACACGGCCGACGCCGACTTCTTCCTGCTCGACAATCGCTGGTACCGCGACGCCGATTCGCTGCAGGCGTCCGCCAAAGCAATGTTCGGCCCGGCGCAGATGCGCTGGCTGAAGAACGCCCTGGTCAACTCGACGGCAACGTTCAAGATCATCGTCGGCGGCAGCCAGTTTCTCAGCGAGGATCACCCGTATGAGGGCTGGCACCATTTTGCCGAGGAGCGGCAGGACTTTATCGACTGGCTGGCGGTGCAGAAGCTCGACGGCGTACTCTTCGTCAGCGGCGATCGCCACCATACCGAATTGCTCAAGCTCGATCGTCCCGGCACTTACCCGCTGCTCGACCTGACCTGTTCGCCGCTGACCTCCGGCACCCATCCGATCGGACCGGAAGCCGGCAACCCGCGGCGCGTCGCCGGCACTTTGCTCACCGAACACAACTTCTGCCGGCTCGATTTCACCGGGCCGCAAAAGCAGCGACGCTTGACGCTGCGCGCTTTCGCCAGCGACGGCAGCGAGCGCTGGCACAAGGAATTCGCCATTGGCGAGCTTTCGCAGACAGATCGGAAACGTTAGAGCAATTTTCTTCGCGCGGTCAGTTTCGACTCCAGTCGATGCTGTTTAAATGGGGAGCCTTGCCTCCCCATCTTTTTTGGCGTCTGTCGCTGGCCGCGTCACCTGTAACAAAGCAACTGAGCGCTTGCGCTATGCTTGCCGTCACCGTCGTTCGCCTATGGCCATGTCTCTGTCCGCATTCCCGGAACTGCTGGAACTTGAGCGCATCATCGCGGCAGGCAGCCCGTATCTCGAGACCAGAGTCGTCTGCGAAGTTGCCGTCGACAACTCACGTTTTCCGGTCTATGCGGTAGCCTTGGGCAATCCTGCCATCGACGTGCCGGCGGTCGGCTACTTTGGTGGTTTTCATGGCCTGGAGCGGATTGGTACGGCGGTTGTGCTGGTCTATCTGCGCAGTCTGGTGTCCCGCCTGCGCTGGGATAGCGTGCTGCACAAGACTTTGGAGTCGGTGCGTTTTGTCTTCATGCCGCTGGTCAACCCGGGCGGTATTTGGCGCGGTACGCGCGCCAATCCGAACGGCGTCGACCTCATGCGCAATGCGCCCATCGAGTCGACGGAGCGCGTGCCGTTCATGATCGGCGGCCAGCGCATCAGCGCCGGGTTGCCCTGGTACCGCGGCTCCGCCGACAGTCCTATGGAGCCGGAAAGCCAGGCCGTCTGCCGCGTCGTCGAGGAGGAGTTGCAGGCGCGCGAATTCAGTCTCACCGTCGATTGCCATTCCGGATTCGGCATGCACGATCGCATCTGGTTTCCTTACGCCCATAGTTCGCTGCCGATCGAACATCTGGCCGAGATTCACGCATTGAAGACCATCTTCGACGATACCTACAGCAACCACAATTACCTGTTCGAGCCGCAAAGTCGTCAGTACCTGACGCACGGCGACATGTGGGATTATCTTTACCGGCGGGTTGCCGGCCAGCCACAACGGACATTTCTGCCCTTGACACTGGAGATGGGATCGTGGATCTGGGTGAAGAAGAATCCGCGCCAGATCTTTTCCCGTCACGGCATCTTCAATCCGCTCATCGAACATCGGCAACAGCGCGTCCTGCGCCGGCACCTGTCGTGGCTGGATTTTCTCGCCCGCGCCGCCAGCAGTTACCGGCGCTGGCTTCCGGCCGGGGCGGAGCGGCAGCGGCAGCGTGAGTTGGCGTTGGAGCGTTGGTATCGCGGCGCAGATGCGCAGAGAGCGACCAAGCCTTGACTACCTGGATATTCCTCCGCGGCTTGACACGTGAGACGCGGCACTGGGGTGATTTCCCCGCCACTTTCAGCGGCGAAATTACCGACGCCGATATCGTTCTTCTCGACCTACCCGGCAATGGTCGCCTCAACTGGCTGAAGAGTCCAACGAAGGTTACCGCGATGGTCGGCTTCTGCCGGCGCGAACTGGCGGCACGCGAGGTACGACCGCCCTATCATCTGTTGGCCATGTCCCTTGGTGCCATGGTTGCCGTGGCATGGGCCGAGCTTCATCCGGAAGAACTAGCCGGCGGCGTGCTCATCAATACCAGTCTGCGTCCCTTCAGCCCGTTCTATCACCGCTTGCGGCCGCGAAACTACTTGCGGCTTCTCGGCCTGGCGCTAGCCGGTAGCGCCGAAGCGCGCGAAGCAGTGATCCTGCGCCTCACCAGCAATATGGCCGAGAATCCTGGGCAAATCGCCAAGACCTGGGGTAGATGGCGGATCGAGTGTCCGGTTGCCATGGCCAACGCATTGCGGCAGCTGCGCGCCGCCAGCGCTTACCAGGCGCCACTGCAAAAACCGGCGGTAGCCTTGCTGGTGCTCGCCGGTGCGGCGGATGGACTGGTGGCGCCCGCCTGCTCCCGCCGGCTGGCGCAGGTTTGGCACACGGATTTCGCCGAGCATCCGCGCGCCGGTCACGATATTCCCCTGGACGATGCCCCGTGGGTTGCGCGGCAGGTGCGGAGCTGGTTGCAGCGTCTGTAGTTCTGCGCCGGGCGGTGAGATCAGCGAGTCGGACGCCGCCGGCCACCCAGACAGGAACGTTGCAAGGCGGCGAATTCCAGAATTCCCCAGAGCAAGATGCTGCCGCGAGAGAGTACCGGATGGCGAAGCGCATTGGCGATGCGCTCGCCCATGCGACCAACCAATTTCACAGGCCGTCCACAAACCATAACAGCACCACGGCGTCGAAGTGTTTCTCGATCGCTTGTTGCAGCTTGAACATAGGCAAGGAAGGGAGCATCGCGGATTCGCCCGGAAGAGGTAATCGTGCTGCCAGCTTAGCGAGCCAATGTTAAGCGACTGTTGCGGGGACGTGAACGCGCCGTGGCGGCAGGCGTGTATCTGGCGCGCTGACCAATCGAGCGTTGGCGACAACAGCGCGCGTAACCTCCTTGTCGCGGAAGCGTTATGCAGCTATCACAGACGCTCTCTAGCATCGCCCCATTTGTCACTTCTCTAGAGGGCTTGGCGATGCTGAGGTACAAGACACGGACAAGAACAACTCTGCTGGTAACAACCTTGGCGGCGGCGCTGCCGCTGCTGAACGGTTGCGGTAGCTCAGGCGGCATCGCGGAAGGTACGACGGTGCAGCTGGCGCTGCTGGAGACTACGGATCTTCATTCCAACGTTCTCGGCTACAACTACTACAGCCTGTCGGCCGACACCACGGTGGGCATGGACAGGACCGCAACGCTGATCACCAGCGCCCGCAGCGAGAATCCCAATAATGTCTTGCTGGACGATGGTGACGTCATTCAGGGCACGCTGCTCGGCGATTATCAGGCCGTCGCCTCGCCAGTGCCGTGCAGCGACACCCTCGCCGTGCACAAGGCGATGAACGCGCTAAAGTTCGACGGCGGCGGCATGGGCAACCACGAGTTCAACTACGGCCTGACATTCCTGAGCCAGGTGACGAACCGCGACTTCGGTATTACCTCGGTGCCCAAGCCCAATGGCTGCGGCAGCCCGACGTTCCCGCTGGTGCTGACCAACGTTTCCGGCGTCGCCAGCCAGAAGCCAATTTTCGATCCCTACAAGATCATCACCAAGACGTTCTCGGCAGTGGCTCCCGGCGGCAGCACGGTACAAGTTCCGATCAAGATCGGCATCATGAGCTTCGTGCCGCCGCAGATCATGTCCTGGGACGCCAAGAACCTGACTGGCTTGGTAAGCGTGGATGGTCCGGTGGAATCGGCGAAGAAGTACGTTCCCGAAATTCGCAGCAATGGCGCCGACCTGGTCGTTGCGCTGTCCCATGGCGGGCTGGACGCATCGGCCTACAGCCCGAACATGGAGAACGCCGGACTGTATCTGTCGCAGACCGGCATCGATGCCCTGCTGCTCGGCCACGCGCATTTGATCTTCCCGCAAGCGAAGGAAACCGGCGGTCCGGCGATCGATCCATCGATCAAAGCGCTGCCGGCAAGTCAAGTGGACTACGTCAACGGTTTCGTCAATGGCGTGCCGGCGGTGATGGCGCAAAGTTGGGGACGGCGACTGGGCATCATCAAGATGACCTTGAAATACCAGGGTGGCAAATGGGTGGTGCAGAAGGACAAGACGACCACGGAAGCGCGCGGCTTCAAGTATACCGACGGCAAGACGAACGTCGCCGCCGACCCGACTTTCGCTCCGCTGGTGGCGAAGGAGCACGACGCGACCATCGCCTACGCGCAGCAGCCGCTCGGCGCCACCACCGATTTCGAGATGTCGGCCTTTTTCGCTCTCGTCGGCGATGTCAGCGCCATCCAGATCGTCAACCAGGCGCAGATCGATTACGTCAAGACCTACATCGCCAAGGCTCTGCCGGCCAAGGCCGGCATCCCGGTGATTTCCTGCAGCGCGCCCTTCAAGGCCGGTCGCAACGGCCCGACGGATTTCACCGATGTGACGCCGAGCGCCACCTCATCGAACCCAGCCAGCTTGCAAGTACGTAACCCGGGCGACCTGTACCTGTACAGCAATAACAACGTTCAGGCGGTACAGATCAAGGGCGCGGACTTGAAGAACTGGCTCGAAACTTCCGCCAAGCAGTTCGCCCAGATTGATCCGACCAGTACCGCTGAGCAGGATCTGGTGCCATCGTATGCGACCATCTACAACTACGACGTCTTCTACGCCGAAAACAACGCTCTGACCTACCAGATCGACGTCACGCAGCCGATCGGCAGCCGGATCGTCCATTTGATGTACGCGGGCGCAGCGGTCGATCCGAACGCCGACTTCATCGTTGCCACCAACGATTACCGCGCCGGTGGTGGTGGCAACTTCCCGGGCATCGACGGCAGCAAGACGATCATCAAGTCGCCGGACGCCAACCAGACGGTGGTCAGCAACTACCTGCGCAGTATCAAGGTAGTGACCCGTGCCGGCAACGACACGCCGAGTTGGAGCTTTGCCAAGGTGACGACGGCCGGACCGGTGATTCTGCGTTCGCAGTCCGGCAAACTGGCGGTGGCACAAGCGCTTGGCCTTGCCCGCGTGACCGCGGAAGGCGCACAGGATGCCAGTGGCTATGCCAAGTACGCCATCGACCTGAGCAAGTAGTTGCGCAACAACTGCCTCAGTCCCCGCCGAGCGCTCATCGGCATCACGGCCGTGATGTTATGCGCGCTCGGTTTCTTCGCCGCTGGTAGTCAATGGTCGTCGATTGCTTCACCTCCACCGGCATCGGCCGAAATCGAAGCAGTGGCCCTACAGGCCCGCTGGGGACAGAGTCCGCAGGCCCAGTGGCAGTTGCGCCAGTGGGCTGAGGCGGGGCAAGCGGTGGCGCAGCGCGAGTTGGCAACCCTGATGGCATCGGCGGACGACACGCGAAGCGAAGCACTGATGTGGTATGTCCGCGCGGCGAGCAACCAAGACGCCGAGGCCGCGTATCAAGCCGGAGAAATCTACCGCGCACCGATCCATCCGGAGCAGCGCGACTGGGCGAAGGCGCGACAGTACTACCTTCAGGCGGCGCAGGCCGGCCACGGCTATGCGGCGCTTGCCCTGGGGCGGATGATCAAGAACGGCGAGGGCGGTCCGGCGGATGCTGAGACGGGCGTGATGTGGTTCCGACGCGCTGCCGAACGTGGCAACGCTCAGGCGAAATTCCTGCTGGCCAATGCCTATGCGAGCGGCGAGGGCGTCGCCAAAGACATGGACAAGTACTATCAGCTACTCGAGGAGTCGGCCGAGCAGCACTTTCCGCCGGCGATGCATGAACTAGCGTTGCTCGCGGAGCAGCGTTCGGTGACGCACGGTGCGCATGCCGAATCGGCAAGTCATCTGTTCAAGGAAGCCGAGGAAGAGCGACGCAATCGCTGGCAGCAAATTCGCTAGCGTCGCCGGCGGGCTTAGCCCGCCGTTCCGTTCAACAGTTCATGGCAGCAGTGCGTCTATTTGCCACCGACGGCGAACAACGGCGTCATGGTTACCACGCCCTTGTTGGTATCGGCGGCATGCCCCAGATATTCATCGATGCCAAACACAGCTTCAGTGGTTCGCAATAGCGAGTAGTGGTTGTAGGGTGTCGGGGCCACGAGGTGACGAGGTCCATGGTTGGTGATGACCAGTGTCACGATATGACCGCCGCCGAAATTGGCCAGGCTGTTGGGATCGTAGCCACAACAGCCTTGCGGGCCGGTTCCGCGCTCTTCCTTATTGTTTTCGTCGAAGGTCACGACGATGGCGGTATTGCCTGGCTCGCGCCAAACCTCCGAATTTGTGATCTTGTCGACCAGCATGCCGATCTCGGCATCGCCGCGGCGCATCAAACCCTCATCATCGGAGCAGTCGGCCCAGGCTGCGGAGGCATTGCCCTTGCCCCGTCCGTGCATGTCGTTGCATTGGTTTGGCACGATATGGGCGTAGTTCGGCAGCTGATTTGCCGCCAGGTCCGCATCCAATTGCCGAAAGCCGACCAGATGTTCCGCGAGCTTTGGATAGGGCTCTTGATTGACGTTTTTGAATGAGACAAATCCATTGTGCTTGGCGGCGTAAAGTTCATTTGGCGTGTCTTTGACAGGATAGTCACTTGTCGGCCAGCGCGGCACTAGCGAACCAGGGGAGGGAATATCCTCCATGTAAGCTTTCCAGGTCAGGCCCTTGTCCGCCAATTGATCCATCAAACTCCGGGCCGTGAGGTTGTGATCCGGGTAATTCGGCTTATCGGCCTTGCCGCAGAACTTGCTGCTCGGACCCGGTTTGCAAAAGAATGGGTCGTCGTCATGAATGCCAAAAGTGTCGCCGCCCAGCATGGCGATGTAGTTGCCTTCACTGGAATGAACCTCGCCATAGAACTGTGAGGCTTGCCCATACTCCGCCGCCAACTGGTGAATTTGCGGCGTCCAGTTTGCGTGCGACATGATCTGATCATGCCCTCTGTTTTCCATGATGATGACAAAGACGTGGTCGTAATGCGGAACCTTGTCGGCGGCAGGCACAGCGCCGGCCGAGAGTGTTGCCAGCACCGCAACGATGCCGATGGAAGTCCGATCAAACAATACCATTTCAAGTTCCCTTCGGTGACGGGTGAGCGGGCGATTGATAGTGCTGCCCCTACTTTTGGCGCTCGGCAACGACGAGGACAAATTTGTCGTCAACGACCGTCGGCAGATATACGGTCTTCGACTTCATATCCATCGCCATGGTCTTTGCCCTCTTTTCGGTGACGATGCTCGGTAGTGCCGAGTAGTGATCCGCATCGTCCTGGCGGGCAATCGCCAGCGTCCCGGCGCCACCGCCGCAGGAGGTCAGGACGATTCTGTTGTCCGCGTCATAGATGGCGGCGTCGGGATGTTCGCCAATCGCAAACTGTGCCACCCGCTGGCCGGATTTGGCATCCGTGACGGCCATGATGCCGTTATTGCACGCCGAAAACAGGCGTGAATTCCGCCGGTCGATGGCAAGACCCGTCGGCCCAGCGCAGCCCTCGAGCTTCCAGGTCGAGACCAGCTTGTCCGACCTCGAATCGATGACGTTGATGCCGGCGTTATCCTCGATGTTGAAATAGATCTTGCCTTCAGCGTCGGCAACTGCGAACTCCGGCCGACCGGTGGCCTTGATCGTGGCCACTACCTTCAAGGTCGTAACGTCGACGACATCGACATTCGCGCTGCCGCCGTTAAAGATATACAACTTGTGGACCGACGGCTCATAGAGAATCGCGTCCGGATTCTTGCCCGTCAGCGCGATTTCGGCTGTTGTCTTCAACGAGTCAAGGTCGAAGACGGTGACGGAATTGGCCTTGCCATTGCTGGTGAAACCCAGTTTCAGATCGGCCGCAAACGCGACACCGTGGACACCCTGGGTGTTCGGAATGGTTCCGGACATCTTGCCCGATGGGATGTCAACGACATCGACATGGTCGCCACGGGTGACGAAGAGTCGTTGACGCTCTGCGTCGATCGCGGCGTAGTCCCATTTCGTCGCGGCGCCAAGCGGCAGCCGCTGGGTCACGTGATAGTTTGCATCGGCGGCCAGAAGCGTGGTGGACACCACGCCCAGCAGCGAGAGGAAGAGCAGTCTTGCTTTCATATTGTGTTTGAGCCCGTTGAGGTTGCTTAGAGTTTGACGTTCAGACCAATCTGGTACGTCCGCCCGTAGAACTCGCGCTGAATCACGCGATCGGCAGACCCTTCGGAAAAGGTCAGCGGCGTGTTGGTCAGGTTCTTGACATTAAAGTACATCGAGTAATGCTTGTCGATGGCATAGGAGCCACCGAAATCGACAGATGTTTGTGGTTCGGAGAAGGTGTCAAGGGCAGCGCTGTCACCGATGGCATACAGGCTGCGTGAAACGTAATAGGCGGCAAGTTTCAAGTTCAGGCCCTTCTTTTCATAGAACACTGAAACGTTGCCAATATTCCGGGCTGTGGTCGGCAGTAACGAATCTTCGCCCGGACGAATCTTGAATTGCGAGTCGACTGCGGTGTAGTTGAAACCCACGCCCAGGCCGCCAAAGGGTTGCGGCAGACCCTTGAAGCGTTGTTCGTAATTCAACTCCACACCGCGAGCATAGGAGCTGCCAAGATTGATCCAGCTCGTCACCTTCGCCGGTCCGACAATGGCGGCATAGAGAGGCGAGCTCGGCAGGTTCTCGATGGTCATCGTCTTGGCGATATAGTCCTTGAGTTCCTTGTCGAACAAGCCGATGGAGATAATGCCCGAGTCGGCCAGGTAGTGTTCGAACGATAGATCGAACGAATTGCCCGTGGTCGGCTTCAGGTCAGGATTGCCAACATTGACCGTACTTGTTTCTGCATTCACTGTCACTGACGGCGTCAGCTGATTGAATCCGGGACGACCAATGGTGCTTGAGAAGACTGCACGCAAGAGCGTCCGCGGCATCAGTTCATATCTGGCCTGGAGGCTGGGAAAGAAATTGCTATAGCTGGTTGAGCCGCTGACCGGCAGAACGAGCAAATTGCCCTTCGCATCGGTACTGCTGCCATAGGCGTCGTAGCCGCCATGGGTCAGCTCCAGGCGCGCACCGCCAGTAAGCTGCAGGTTGCCCCGCGTCATGTGATACTGGGCATAGGTTGCGTACACGTCCTCCTTGCTGGTCGACGACGCGAGTGTTGCACTGGTAGCGTTGCTGGCGGATATCGTCTGAAGATCGGCCAGTGCCTTTTCCAGGGCAACGGTATTGATGTTGGGGCCATTGTTGTAGGCGCCATCGTAGAAGTTGACGTTGCCGCCAGTGTCGTATGCCGTCAGCGCCAGTTTCGGCAGGTTGGCAAAGCTATAGGGCTGACTTGCGGTGTCCCGGTTGCGCGAGCGGGCGCTAAGACCAACTTTCAACGATTCGTCGTCGAAACCTCCCCAGGTAACCGGCATCTTCAGATTGGCGGCCGCCGTTTTCTCTTTGTCATGGGTGTTTTGCGTGCCGTTACTGAACTTGCTCAGCTTATAGTTTGCCGGGTTCAAGTAGTCCGCATTGTTGATGGTAAAGCGGGGCGTATCGCCAGAGCCGCCACTATCGTAGGTGATGGTGGCGTCAGCAGCCGGGGAGAATTTGAAGTCCGAGCCATAAGAGTAATCCTGCACGTAGGAGCCACGAGTCATGCCAACGTGGTAGTCGAGAACCTTGTCGCCGATCAGATTCTTGCCGCCGGCGACAATCACTCTGTTGTTCATCTCTTCGTGCTCGTCCGTCGATACCTTGTCGAACTTCGCAATCGTGTCAGTGAATACGCCATTGGCAAACGTCGGGCTGTCGTTTGTCGTTATTGTCAGCCGGTCCGCCAGCTTGTGTTCCTTGTAACCGGCGTCAAACGCCCGCAGATACCAACTGTTGTCCCGATTCGGCTGGTAGCCCAGATCAATGCCCTGGCCGTGGCGCTTCCGGTTGTAGGTGTAGTGGCGCTGCTGAATGCTGTCATAGGCCTTCGAGGGGGCGACGCCATCATCGATGAACGCCGGCTCGACGTCGTCGATGCCGCGAGTGTCCTCGTAGTAGGACGCAGTGAGAACGACGGAGAATGGCATGGTGGAATAGGATGGAACCTCGCCCTCTGCTAATGCGCCGCCGCCGAAACGGGTGCCCACGGACACCGACAGGTCGGTGATCTTGGTCGCGCGCAGTGGCTCCTTGCCGGTGCCGACGTGGAGGTCAAGAAACGGCTTACCACCGAGAGGCATGGTCTTTGGCGTGATTTCTATGGTGCCACCGAGAGCCTCGGCATCCTGTTCCGGCAGATTGGTTTTGGTAACGGTAATGGCCCCCACCAGGCCAGACGGTATGGCATCCAGAGCAACGGCGCGGCTACCGCCGGTGGACGAAGCGGTATAGGAGGGTGGCAGACGGAGCCCACCAAAAGTCACGC
>PMIF01000150.1 GCA_003157035.1 Rhodocyclaceae bacterium | reverse complement strand
AAGCGTGGTAAACGCCTGCTTGGTCGCGGCGTAGAGATTGGCCGGACAGTACTGCTGGTTGCCGTAGTGTTGCCACGACGTGCCGGCACAAACAAGCGCATTGACTCTGGCTAGTTTCATTGCCTCCAGCAGCTGGCAGCCGAACTCGATGTTCGAGCGCACCAGCGGAGTGATATCCTCGTAGGCATGTTCGGCGATGAAACGGCTGGCTAAGTGGACCACCACATCCGGCACGAATTCTGCCAAGGCTTCCCTGATACCGCTACCATCATCATCGATGTACCAGAACTGGGCGCCCGAATACGCAGGTCTGGCTACCGATGAGCGACGCTGCAGGCAGCCGACATCATGCCCTTGATTGTCCAGGTGAGGTAGAAGCCAGGAGCCCAGAAAACCGCTGGCGCCGGTGACCAGGATTTTCACAATGCCTACGGGAAGGGGAAGGGGCTGACGTAATCAGCGAGGCCGGGGTGCTGACGATCTCGCCCGGAGAGGATGGGAAGGCTCGTCGCCCAATCGATGCCGGCGGAGTTCCACAAGATGCCGGCATCGTGCTCGGCCGAGTAGTGGCTGGTGACCTTGTACGCCAGTGTTGCCGATTCGCTGCGGACGCAGAAGCCGTGCGCCAGGCCGGCTGGCAGGTAGAGCATGTTGCCGATCTGGGCGGTAAGCTCGACGACCGCGTGTTCGCCATAGGTCGGCGAACCCAT
The DNA here is from genome assembly GCA_003157035.1 of Rhodocyclaceae bacterium. Classification (GTDB taxonomy): domain Bacteria; phylum Pseudomonadota; class Gammaproteobacteria; order Burkholderiales; family Rhodocyclaceae; genus Fen-999. The sequence goes on along the minus strand of PMIF01000150.1, from coordinate 26,714 downwards.
GCGAAGATCCAGAGCCACGTCTTGAACCTGGCCGGCAAGGCAATAGACGAGCTTGGCGTGATCCATGGGCGGACGTTGAAAGTGCAGGCCGCGGATGACGCCGCGTCGGGATACCGTGTAGTAGTCTTCGGCAAACTCGGTTGCCAGGCCGAGTGCGGCGAACGTGTCGTGGTGGAACACCTTGACGAAACGCCCGCGTTCATCCTCGTGCCGCCGGGGGCGCAGTTCGAGGCAGCCCGGGATGCGCGTGGCGATGCATTCGAACAAGGCGTCAGAGCCACTCGCTGCGACGGGTGTGACGGACGGCGTCATTCGAAACCGAGCCCGAAGAACTGTTCGATCTTCCGGGCAGAGAATTCTAGTTGCTGCTCACTGAGCCCTGGGTAGATGCCGATCCAGAAGGTGTTGCAGGCGATGCGGTCGGCATTGGCCAGTGATCCGGCTACCCGGTACTGCCGATCGCAAAAATAGGGTTGCCGGGTCAGGTTGCCGGCGAATAGCAGGCGCGTGCCGATCTTGAACTGGTCGAGGTAACGAAGCAGGCTTCGACGGTCGGCCGTTGCCTGTTCGCGTAGGGTCAGAGGGAATCCGAACCAGCTCGGATTGCTCTCGGCGGTCGCTTCCGGCAGCAGCAGGAACTCCCCGCATTGCTCGAGCCGGTTGTGCAGCCAACGGAAGTTTCGTCGGCGGGTGGCGATGAATTCGTCTAGTCGACCGAGTTGCGCTAGCCCGCACGCCGCCTGCATGTCCGAGATCTTGAGGTTGTAGCCGAGATGGGAGTAGACGTACTTGTGGTCATATCCGGGTGGCAGCTGGCCGTGCTGCCAGTCGAAGCGCTTGCCACAGGTGTCGTCACGCCCGGGGGCGCACCAGCAGTCGCGCCCCCAGTCGCGTATCGATTCGGCGGCACGGCGAATGAGTGGGTCGGCGGTGAAAACGGCGCCGCCCTCACCGGTCGTGATGTGGTGGGCCGGATAGAAGGACAGGGTCGCGACGTGGCCGAAAGTGCCGACTCGCTGACCGCGGTAGGTCGATCCAAGGGCATCGCAGCAATCCTCGACCAGCCACAAGCCATGGCGGTCGGCAAGCGCCCGCATCTCTGCCGCGGCGAACGGGTTGCCCAGCGTATGCGCGATCATGATCGCCCGTGTGCGCGGCGAGATGGCCGCTGCAACCGTCTCAAGTGTCGGGTTGTAGGTCGGCAGGTCAGAGTCGACGAAGACAGGGGTCAAACCGTTTTGCAGGATGGGATTTACTGTGGTTGGGAATCCAGCCGCTGCAGTGATCACTTCGTCGCCTGTCTTGAGTGCCCGGTCACCCAACAAGGGCGAAGTCAAGGCGGATAGGGCGAGCAGATTTGCCGAGGAGCCGGAGTTGGCGGTCAAGACATACGGCACCCCGAGAAACTCGGCCAATCCTGCTTCGAAGGCAGCGTTGAAACGCCCGCTGGTGAGCCAGCCGTCGAGCGCGGCATCGACCATGAAGGCAATCTCATCTTCGCCGATGACCTTGCCTGAGGGCGGGACCGGCGAGATGCCCGGTTGGAAGTCGGATGGGGGCGCGGCACGACGGGCATAGTCGCGGCTCAGCGCCAGTATCTCGGCGCGCAACTCGTCCGGCGTCATGAACCAGCCTCCAGGTAGGTCGCTATCTGGTCATCAAGGAATACGCGCATGTCCGCTCCGGCATAGTATGCCCGGTACCAGGCAACGGTCGCCTGCAAGGCCTGGTCAACTTTCCAGCGGGGCTGCCAGTGCAACAGATCCCGGGCATCGCTACTATCCAACGTCAGGCGTCCAGCCTCGTGCGGACCTCCACAGCCCATTTCGACATGGCCCCCTCCCCAGAGTTCCGCCGTACGCGTCGCGATCTGGCGAACCGTTCGAGCATCATCGGCATCCGGCCCAAGATTCCAGGCCCGAGCGGCGAAGGCTTCGCCGGCCAGCAGTCGTTCAGCCAGAATCAAGTAGCCGTGAAGCGGCTCGAGCACGTGTTGCCAGGGACGGATCGCATCCGGCATGCGCAGGAATACCGACTGACCGGTGGCGAAGGCGCGAACGAGATCGGGTACTAGACGATCCTGGGCCCAGTCGCCGCCTCCGATGACATTGCCGGCGCGGCCGGTGGCAATGCCGACACCCCTGTCGACCAGAAAGGCTCGGCGATAGGAGGCGACAGCGAGTTCGGCGCAGGCCTTGCTAGCACTGTAGGGATCATGGCCGCCAAGTGCGTCAATTTCGCGGTAGGCCCACCGCCATTCGCGGTTCTCGTAGCATTTATCGGTAGTAATGACCACGATTGCCCTGACAGTGGGACTTTGGCGACAGGCCTCAAGCAGATGGACTGTGCCCATGACATTTGTGGCATAGGTGCCGATGGGATCCTGATAGCCGAGCCTCACCAAAGGCTGGGCGGCAAGATGAAACACGACCTCGGGTCTTGCCTGCTCGACGGTGCGCATCACAGTGGCTGGATCGCGCAGATCGCCGATTGTGCTGGAGACGCAGCTATCGGTTACCCGCGATGATTCGAACAGGCTGGTATCCGGTTCGGCCGGCAGGGCGAAGCCGTGTACCCGTGCCTGCATCCGATGCAGCCAATGGCTCAGCCAGCCGCCCTTGAAGCCGGTATGCCCGGTCACCAGCACGGAACGGCCGTGCCAAGAAGCGGGATTGATGGCGCCGGGGCTCACCACACCTTCCAGGGCGCCTGAGCCTTTTCCCACAGGGACTCCAGGCTGAGACGATCGCGCAGCGTGTCCATTGGTTGCCAATAGCCCTCGTGCAGGTAGGCGGCGAGTTGCCCCATGGCCGTGAGTTGTTCGAGTGGCTTGCCCTCCCAGACAGTCTGGTCGCCCTCGATCAGATCGAGCACATGGGGTGATAGGACAAAGAAGCCGCCGTTGATGACTCCACCATCACCGATGGGCTTTTCGCAGAAGGTGCTGACTTTGTGGTCAGGCCCGATTTCCAGAGTACCGAAGCGTCCCGGCGGATAGGTGGCGGTGATTGTTGCCAGCAGGCCGTGGTGGCGATGAAAGTCGATTGTCCGACCGATATCCACGTTGCTGACACCATCGCCATAGGTGAAGCAAAAAGCCTCCTGGTCGCGCAAGTAGGGAGCGACGCGCTTCAGGCGCCCCCCTGTTTGAGTAACATCTCCAGTGTCCACAAGTGTGACCCGCCAGGGTTCGGCGTGCCGCTCATGCACCTCCATCTGATTTTTGGAGAAGTCGAAGGTTACGTCCGACATGTGCAAAAAGTAGTTGGCGAAGTACTCTTTGATTACGTAGCCCTTGTAGCCAAGGCAGACCACGAAGTCGTTGATTCCGTAGTGGGAATAGATCTTCATGATGTGCCACAGGATCGGCCGCCCACCGATCTCGATCATTGGTTTCGGCTTTAGGTGCGATTCCTCGCTGATGCGAGTTCCCATGCCTCCGGCCAGGATCACCGCTTTCATGTGTTGTGCCTTCCTCTTTTGGCAATGGATGGTTCACGGCTGAACTGCCAGTGTGGCCGGATCCATATCCCCTTCTCTAATCTCAAACGATTCGGCGGGCAGATCGTTGCACCAGCGGCGCCACATAATGCGCAAGGCGCGTTCAAAACTCTTCCCGACAAGAGCTGGCTGACTGTACGCCGATCGCTCAAGCCTCTGCCGCAAGCTGCTGCGAATTTCCGCCAGCGCAGCGACGTTGCTGGCCCAATACAAGCCCTTGTCCCGGAAATCCAAGTCGCTGTTGGCGACAAAGTCATCCAACCCGACGTGGCCGCATGCACTCGCACTCATCCTGGTCGGAATTGTATCGCCAGCGAGGGTCAGTGTCGGGACCCCCATCGAGATCGCATCGAGGGTTGTGCTGCCGCCGCTATATGGGAACGTGTCCAAGCAAATGTCAACGTCTTGAAGTTGGCGCAAGTAACTTCCTGTGTCGCCACGCAGATGGAAATCCAGACGCTGGCGGGAAATCCCTTCATCTGCGAAGTAGTCGATCAAGCAATCGATGCCGTCTTCGGACATCGTGCCGACGATCATTCGCGAATCCGGCAATTTACGTAAGAGCGACGACCATCGTGAAATAGTGGGTCTGTTGATCTTGCTTGGCCGATTGAAACTGCCGAACGTCAAATAACCATTGGCAAGTGCGGGTAGAGGCGTGATCGGTGGCAAGTTGTCTCTTGGTTGAAAGAGCGACGCTGCCGGCAGACGCACGATCTTCTCGACAAATTGTTCGTCATGACCGTAGGGTACAACGAATCGATCGGAAACAACATAGTCCATGGCTGCTAGGCCTGTTGTTCCCGGGTAACCTATCCAGCTGCACTGCAATGGTGCCGGTTTGCGGGCGAAGACCAGGAGGCGATTCCGCGCTGTATGGCCCGAGAGGTCGAACAAGATGTCGATTCCGTCATCACGGATCCTGTCGGCCAATACGTCGTCGGGCATATTTGCCACGATAGTCCATTGACTGAAGTACCCATTCAATCTTCGCGTTACGTCGTCATTGATAACGGCACTGTAGTAGGCATGCAGCGAAACGTCGCTGCTGCGAGACAATGGGGCCACTATCGGCTCGAGGTAACTATGTACTGGATGGTTGAAGAAATCGCCGGAAACAAAACCGATGCGTAAGCGACGCTCGGGATCCTTGGGATTGATATGTGGTCGCCAACTGGACCGCAAGGGAAGTCCGAATATTTCATCGTAACGACGATGTTCGGCGAGAAGCCCATTAGGGGCTTCGACTCTCCCGCTGGTGAGCCAGAAAAGATGGTTGCTGAATATCCAAGCCAAATCCGGTCTGAGGTTCATGGCCTGTTTCATGCTCGACTTGGCTTCGTCTATTAGCTCCAGTCCGAACTGGATACTACTCAAGTGGCAATAGGCTTCTGCATAGCGTGGTTGATGCGCTATAGCCTCTTGGAGGGCGTCGTTAGCCTCCTTCAATCTATTCATGCCAGATAGCGTTAGCGCCAAGTCGTTGAGTACGTGGGCGTTCTTCGGGTCGACTTCGAGCGCCTTCCGGTAATGAGTCTCCGCTTCGGCAAAACGCCGCAGGGTGAAGAGTGTGCCTGCAAGGGTGGCGTGCAAGTGAGCCGTGTTTGGCATGATTCGGTCCGCCTGCTGGTAGGTGGCCGAGGAATTGTCAATTTGCTTCGCTGCTGTCGGGCCATTTGTTTCAGTGACATGTGCCGTTGGATCGTTCTCGCTAATCTCGATGGCCCGTTCGAAGCACGCTACCGCCTCGTAGGCGCGGCATTGCGCATGTAGGCTCAGCGCCAATTTTCTGAGCGATTCGATGTCGTTCGGAGCCAATTCAAGTGCGCGGCGGTAGCAGAGTTCGGCTTCGACATTTCTTCCCAGGGCCGCATTGGCGACGCCGAGATTGCGATGAATTTCGAAGTCATCGGGGGCCAGCGTTGCCGCCTTCTTCATTGCCGCAAAGGCTTCGGCATCTTGACCGAGACGGTCGCAGATCAAGCCGAGCACCTTCCAACCGAGCCAATAGTCCGGGAACTCACGGGTCATCCTGCGTGCCCGATTCAATGCCTTCTCGAGCTTTCCCTGTTGGAATAGCGTCACCATCGTTCCGGCTTCCCGGCGCGTCGGAGTCTTGGTCGGACGAGCGATCGTCTCCCCACTCGGCGATGGCTTGGAGTGCGGCGGTACGGAGGTTTCCCCAAGCAGCTCAGCCAGGGCGGCCACCTCATCCCCAGCTAGGCCGTGTTCCCGGGCAAGCGCCAGAATTTGCCGAGCCGTTTCCAGTTGGCCGTCCTTGTGAAGTGCGTCGATATAGCTGAGCCAGAACTGGCGGTTCGATGGGTCCGCGTCGAGCGCGGCATTGAAATAGGGGAGGCCGGCATCAATCTGCCCCATCTGGACGGCCAAAACGCCGAAATTGTGGTTGGCCGTCGCGTGCCTCGGATCGGCTTGCAGTATCGTTTGGTAGAGCAGCCCGGCCTGCTGAAATTCGCCGGCGCGCTGATGTGCGACTGCCTTGGCGAGAGTCTCGTCCAATGATTTGGGGGAGGAAGGGTTCGAAGTATCAACGGTCATTCGCTGGCCTCGTCTTGTTGGCCCGGCCGGGTCCCGAGCATCTGCATGGGATGAGCGCAATTAGGGCGCCAGACCGCCGCCGGCATCCGCCAACTCCGGCTCAACCCAGTCCTGCGACGAGTTGCTTGAATTGTTGTTCGAGATTGCGTACGAAGCGAGGGGTGTCGAACAGTGTTCCGTGCTCCCGCACCTGGCGCAAATGCTCGCGAATGGCGCCGCACCGATTCGCCGCCAGGGCGAGTTCTACGGCCTTCTCCTCGTAATCGTGCAGGTTGTAGGTGATCAGCTCGTCGAGACCGGCAGCGGTGAGCAGGGCTCCCGCCATACGCGAGGCGAAGGTGCGCCCCGATTGAGTCAGGACCGGCAGGCCCATCCATAGCGCGTCATTGGCGGTCGTGCCGGCATTGAAGGGAAAGGTATCCAGAAACAGGTCGGCAATCAGGTAGCGCGCCAAGTAGTTCTCGGGAGCAGCGCGCTGCGCGAAAACCAGGCGTTCCTCTTCGATTCCGCGCGCCAGCGCTTCCCGCCTCAAGCTTGCTTCTGCCCACGGATTGTCGGCGAGCAGCCAAAGCACGCTGTCAGGCACACGGCGCAGAATGTTCATCCAGGCATCGAACACTTCCGGAGTGAACTTGTAGTTGTTGTTGAACGAACAGAAGATGAATTTGTCCATCGGCAGGCCGCAACTCTCGCGTGAGGGCGCTGGTGCGCTGCGCCGCTTGCGGTCGCTGACCTGATAGACATCCGGCATGTAGAGCGGCTTTTCCGAGTAGAAGGGAAGGGACTCTTCCGGGATCAGAAAATGATCAGCGATCACATAGTCGATCGAGGGCAGCCCCGTCGTTGCCGGCAGTCCCAGGTAGGTGATCTGGACGGGTGCCGGATGGTAGGCGAGCATGTTCGCGCGTGCGCCCAGCGTCTGCCCATGCAGATCGACGAGGACGTCGATTTCGTGGCTGCGGATGAGTCTGGCTGCGGCTTCGTCACTGAGGTCGTGAATGCGCTCGAAGTGGTCCATGGCGNNACGTATCTTCTTGTGCCGGTATGGCTGCGGCGGAGTCAGAACCGGGACGTTCGAATTGAGCTTTTCATTGACGTAATTGCGGGCGGCTACAAGTTGCGCGGCCGGGTCGTCGGAGAGGCTCAGCATGGCCAGGGCCGATGTCGATTGGCGCAACATCGACTCGGTTATGCCGTCAATGGGCGCGTACACCGGCCAGAGACACTGTCTCTCGCGCAAATAGACCCAGTGGTGAATGACGTCCGGTTGATTCGGTTCGAGACGCAGGCTCTTCGTCAAACAGGCCAGGGCCTCGGCATAGTGCCTGTTGTTTTCGTAGAGGCGCCCGAGATTGTTCAGCGCCAGCAGCAGTATTGGCCGCTGATCCGCGTCGGACCAGGCGACGTTGCTCTCGATCCAGAGCCATTCGGCGATCGCCGCGTCGTACTGACCTTCGCGTTCGTGGATCTGGCCAAGATTGAAGTGCGCCTGGGGAAAGGTCGGCGCCAATTGGATGGCATGGCTATAGGCCTCCTTGGCGCCGCGAATGTCGTTTTCGTTGCTGAGCGCGACGCCGAGGTTGAAGTGGACGAAGTGATTGTGCGGCGTCTTGTTGCGCTGCAGCCAGGTTTGGTACAACACGACCGCAAGAGGATTGAGGCGGCTTGCCGTCAGTTTGCCGGCGGCATCGAACAATGCCACGACATCGAGCTTGCCTTGCCAGGCAAGCACAGTCGTGTGGGCAAAATCGGAATCGGGAGAAAGGACCACGGCTTCACTTGACATAGGGCTGCCACTATACTCGCACGCCATCGCTGGACTGACCGCTGCGAGACTGGCGGCAACTTCGATTGCCGCCAGTATTGTGCCGCGCCGGGATTACGGCAGCGCAGCCAGCTGGGCCGTGCTGAGTGCAGCTTTTTGATCTGCGGTAAGGGCTGCCGATTGTCCTGCCGTGAATGCGCCCAATTGGGTGGTGGTAAGTACCTTGACCTGACTGGCCCTCAGTTCCGCGATATCGCTGGTGGATAGTGCCGGCACCTGTGTTGTGGTCAGTGCCAGCATCTGGTCCGTAGTCAGCGAACGCACCTGGATTGCGGACAGGTTGTTGATCTGACTCGTGGTCAGGCTTTGCAGCTGACCGGTGGTCAGGGCAACGATCTGGCCTGACTGCAGCGCTTGAAGGCTACCGGTGGTGATCGCTTGCAGTTGAGAGGTGGTGAGCGCCTGGACCTGAGTGGTGAGCAAGGAACGCAACTGAGCGGTCGTCAAGGCGGCTACCTGACCGGTGGACAAGGTGACCAAGTCCGCCGTAGCCAGAGCGCCGACTTGGCCGGCGGACAGGTTGCCGATCTCGCTGGTAGTCAGACTGGTCAGCAAAGTTGGCAACTGGCTGGTCGTCAGCGACTGGACCTGCGCCGCAGTCAGTGCTGCCACCTGGGTAGTGGTCAGGCTGCCCAGAGCAGTGGTAGTGAGTGCGCGGATTTGGCCGCTCGAAAGTGACGCCATTTCGCTTGTGGTGAGAGAACCGAGCAGGGTTGGCACTTGGGCAGTGGTGAGGGCTTGCACCTGACTCGATGTCAGCGAAGCGATCTGCCCGCTGCTGAGCGTTTGCAGTTGGGTCGTCGTCAGACCGGTGATCTGCTGCGCACTGAGGGCCGCGATGCCGCTGGTGGTCAGGACACTGACCGCATCCATCTGGCTTGTCGTGAGCGAGCGGACCTGGCTCGAAGTCAGTGCGCCGACTTGCTGATTGGTCAGGCCGAGCAACTGATTGGTGCTCAGGCTGGCAACTTGGCTGGTCGTGAGGTTGCCGATCTGGCCAGTCGACATCCAGCCAACCAAAGCACCCAGTTGATCACTGGTGAGCGACTGGACTTGCTGCGAGGTCAGATTGGCGACCTGACTACTCGAAAGGTACTGCAATTGGGACGTCGTCATGGCCCGGAGCTGACTCGTCTGCAACGCGGCGAGATCGCTCGTATTGAGCGCGCCGATCTGGTCGGCGGTCAAGGCTTGAAGCTGGTCGGTACCCAGCACGCGCGCCTGCGCCGTGCTCAATGCGGCCACTTGGTTATAGGCCAGAACAGCCATCTGGCTTGTTCGCAGAGCCTTCACCTGCCCCGTGCTCAGCGACTGAATTTGGGCGGTGCCCAGGGACTGCAACTGATTCGCGGTAAGCGCGCGTACCTGGTCGCTCTGCAGGTTGGCCTCCAGGGCCGCGACTTCGGCGTAGCTCAAGGCGGCGATCTGGCTGGTCGTCAGCGACTTGACCTCGGTGGTGCTTAAATTGGCAACTTGCGCGGTGGTCAGGCTCTGCAACTGATCGGATGACAGTGCCTGAACCTGGGCAGTGCCGAGTCCGGCGACAGCGGCCGTGGATAGCGTCGCGACCTGATCGTCGGTCAGCGCGTGGATCTGCGTTGTCGTCAAGGCAGCGGCTGTCGCGGCCGAAAGCGCACTCACCTGACTGTTGGTGAGATTGCGGATTTGATCGGTGCTCAGGGTCTGCAGCTGGACTTTGCTCAGCGCGGCGAGGGTAGCCGTGCTCAACGCACCGATCTGATCCGAAGTCAGTGCGCCAATTTGTGCTGTGCTCAACGCGCTTGCCTGGCTGGTAGTTAGGGACTGTATCTGAGCCCCCGACAAGGCAGCAATATTGGACCCGAGGGCTCTCACTTGCGCAGTGCTTAGCGCCTGGACTTGAGAAGTGCTCAGGAATTGCAATTGGTCGGTCGTCAGCGCCTGGATCTGGCCCGTCTGCAGGTTGGCCTGCAGCGCTGCAATTTCGGAACTGGTGAGTGCGGCGACCTGGCCGGTCGTCATCGACTTGACCTGCAATGCCGTAAGAGCGTGGACCTGGGGGTCGGTCAGGCTTTGAACTTGATCGGTGGTTAGCGCCTGAACCTGGCTTGAACTGAGCACACCAATGCTGCCGGTCGACAGTGCTGCCACCTGATCATCGGTCAATGCCCGAATCTGGCTTGTGGTCAACGCGTGAACCTGAGATGTGCTCAGCGCCTGAATTTGGGAACCAAGCAGAGCCGCAACCTGGTCAGTGCTGAGGGCCTTCACTTGAGTCTCGGTCAGCGCCCGCACTTGGTCAGTGGCGAGCGACTGCAACTGATCACTGGTCAGGGCCAGTATCTGGGAACCCTGGAATTGGCTTTCCAGCGCGGCAACTTCCGCATAGGAGAGTGCGGCGACTTGGCTCGTTGTCAGTGCCTTGACTTCCGTCGCGGTGAGCTTGGCGACCTGGCCCGTCGTCAGGCTTTGCAGCTGATCGGAGGACAGCTTCTGAATTTGATCAGTGCCCAGGGCTGCGACGGCGGCCGTAGACAAGGACGCAACTTCATCGTTAGTCAGGGCTTGAATTTGCCCTGTAGTCAGGGCATGCGCTTGGGCCGTCGTCAGGGCTCTCACCTGTGCCGTAGTGAGGCTCTGCAGTTGATCGCTGCTCAGCTTGTTAACCTGATTGGTAGTCAGAGCGGCGATGGCAGCGGTGGACAATGTAGCGACCTGATCGTCGGTCAAGGCTTGAACCTGAGTTGTCGTTAATGCCGCAGCTTGGGCAGCGGTTAGCGCGCGCACTTGGGCGGACGTCAGGCTTTGCAGTTGGTCGGTGAGCAGGTTGGCAATCTGGCTGGGCTGCAGCGCGGCAATATCGGCCGTCGTCATCATGCCAATTTGATCCGGGCTGAATGCCTGAATCTGGCCGGATGTCAAGACGCGTACCTGGGTTGCCGTCAGTACCTGAACCTGAGAGTCAGAAAATCCACTGACATTAGCCCCCAGCGCTTTCACTTGCGTGCCGGTCAATGCGACGACCTGGTCGGTTCGCAGCGTTTGCAATTGATCGGTGGTTAGTGCGCTGACTTGTGCTGTAGTAAGTGCGGCGATATCCTGCGTGGTCAAAACGCTCACAGCGTCCATTTGACCCGTCGTAAGTGCCCCGATCTGCGCAGTTGTGAGTGCGGCGACCTGGTCGGTTGCCAGCGACTTCAATTGGTCGGCAGTCAGTGTCTTGATTTGTGCTGTCGTCAGTGCGGCGATATCCTTCGTCGTCAGCACATTCACCGCGTCCATCTGACCTGCGGTGAGAGCCCTGGCTTGGGCGGTTGTCAGTGCGCCAAGCTGAGCCGTGGTGAGATTCTCCAATTGATAAGCGGATAGCGCGCCAATCTGCGTGGTTGTCAGCGCTGCGATATCGGCAGTGCCGATGGCGTCAATCTGGTCGGTTGTCAGGACAGCAAGCTGCCCGGTTGTGAATGCGGTCATCTCCGCGACGCTGAACTTGCTTATCTGTCCGGCCACGAACCCGTATTGCACCTGGTAGGGCGTGAACGCGGCAACCTGGGTGCCGTTGAGCGAAACTATTGCGCTTGGTGTGATGGCGCCTATCTGATCAGCCGATAGCGCCTGAATCTGGGAAGTCGTCAACGCTTTGACGTCTGCAGACGTCCAACTATTAACCTGGGCGGTTGACAGTGCCGAGATTTGATCAGCGGACAATCCAATAACTGTGCTCATGGTTGGTTCTCCATCAATTCAAGCGCAAAACTACCCCGGCACCCTGGATTTGCCCCAGGGCCGCTACGAAAGACGCAATTCGATAGCCTCGTACGGGTATATCGGCAAAGTATCTTCGAACTTTAGGGGGGGAATTTCCCCGAGATTTCAGGCTGCTGACTCTCTGCCCGGTGTACTCCTTCGATCCGTGCATTGCCTGCGCGATTCACCTGACCGACACCGAGAACGGTTCGGCAGTGACCGTCAAGGTGAAGTAAAGGGCGGGTGAGCGTTAAACTGCCGGGGCGGGCGCCCTTGCCCGCCCCGATTCATTTCTGGAGCATGTCTTGCGTACCGTCATTCTCGGCATTGGCAACATCATCCTTTCCGACGAAGGGGTCGGCGTGCGTGCGGCCGAGGCCCTGTCGGCTGCCTACGAGATCCCGGCCGACGTCGAGGTTATCGATGGCGGTACTACTGGCATGGAGTTGCTGGGGCCGCTGACCGGCGTCGATCTGCTCGTTGTGCTTGATGCCATCAAGGCCGGGCGTGCGCCAGGAACCGTGGTGACGCTGACGGGAAGCGAAGTACCAGTATTCTTTTGCTCCAGACTCTCGCCGCACCAGATCAGCATTTGCGATGTTCTGGCCGGCCTTGAATTCTCCGGTGAAGCGCCCAAGGATCTGGTGTTGATCGGTTGCGAACCCGATAGTCTGGAGCTCGGGCTCGAGTTGACGCCGATGATTGCCGCCCAAATCCCGGAGATGGTGCGCATTGCCGTCGTCGAGCTGGCGAAACGCGGCGTTCGCTTGGCCGAAAAGGTAGCATGCGCGTAAGCAATCCGATGCTTCTGACCGAGGCGGCCGCTGCCGCGGCATTGCCATCGCCGACACGGCGTGGATTCTTGATCGGGCGTCTTGACAGCGGCAAGCGACATGCATGAAATGTCGCTCGCGGAGGGCATCGTCCAACTCATCGAGGAAGCCGCGGTGCGGGAAGGGTTTTCCAGCGTGAAACTTGTTGCTATCGAGATCGGTCGACTATCGATGGTGGAGCCGGAGGCGCTGGCCTTTTGCTTCGACGCTGTCACGCGCGGCAGCATCGCCGAGGGGGCACGGCTCGAGATCGAGGATGTGCCGGGGCGGGGCGCCTGTTTGCAATGCGGCACCGAGGCTGAGATCGAGAATTTGTATGACCCGTGCCCAGGTTGCGGTGCCTTTGGCCTGAGAATCACCAGCGGAACGGAAATGCGTGTCAAGGAACTGGAGGTCGACTGAGATGTGCATCACTTGCGGCTGCGAAGAGATCAACGACGGCCCCCGATTTTCCTATGCGCCAAAGCACCAAGAAAGTAGGGGTTCGTCCCCGAGGTTCCGCACAGTCAGCGTCGAACAGGACATCCTGGCCAAGAACGACGCCTACGCACGGGAGAATCGCGCCTTCCTGGCCGGCCGGCGCGTTTTTGCCCTCAACCTGGTATCGAGTCCCGGCTCGGGCAAGACGACGCTGCTGTGCAAGACCATCGAGGCCTTGCGCGGCAAGCGCGACGTTGCAGTGATCGAAGGCGACCAGCAGACCNNGATCAACACCGGCAAGGGTTGCCATCTCGATGCCCACATGGTTGGCCACGCACTTGGGCAGCTCGATCTCGCCGAACGCTCGTTGTTGATGATCGAGAACGTTGGCAACCTTGTCTGCCCGGCGGCCTTCGATCTCGGCGAGGCGCACAAGGTGGCCATTCTTTCGGTCACCGAAGGCGAGGACAAGCCGATCAAGTATCCGGACATGTTCCGTGCTGCCGACCTCATGCTGCTGAACAAGGTCGACTTGCTGCCCTATCTGTCGTTCGACGTCGACCGCGCCATCGAATACGCGCGCCGCGTCAATCCCAAGATCGAGGTGATCCGAATATCGGCGACTTCGGGCGAGGGCATGGTGGATTGGCTCAACTGGCTGGCGAAGGGCGCTGACGCGGCCCCGGCCTGAATGTGACCGTCCCCGTCGCCAGCCGCATCCGCATCACCGGCCTCGTCCAGGGTGTCGGCTTTCGACCCTATGTCTGGCGTTTGGCGCGCGAGACCGGTGTTTCCGGTTGGGTGAAGAACGATGGCGAGGGCGTCGAGATTGCTGCCGAGGGCGCTGAGGAGCAGGTGGCGATGCTCTTGGCGCGTCTGGGGCGAGAGGCGCCACCGTTGGCGCGCGTCGATCGAGTTGAATCTGAGCGTGCCCAGCCAACGGGCGTCCACGGCTTCACCATTGCCGAGAGCGGCGGCGGCCCGGTCAAGACTGCCATCGGCCACGACACCGCCATTTGCCCGGCATGCCTGGCCGAAATGTTTGATCCCGCTGGTCGCCGCTGGCGTCACGCCTTCATCACCTGTACGCATTGCGGACCGCGCTATACCGTAACCCGGGCGTTGCCCTATGATCGGCCGCAGACCAGCCTGGCGCCGTTCCCCTTGTGTCCGGCCTGCGAGCATGAATACCGCGATCCGGCCGATCGGCGTTTTCATGCCGAGACGACGTGCTGCCCGGTGTGCGGTCCGCGCCTGGCACTCGTCGACCCCGATGGCAAGGCTATCGAGGGGGATCCGGTGGTGGCGACGTTGCAGCTCCTGGAGCGTGGCGCCATCGTTGCCATCAAGGGCCTCGGCGGTTTCCATCTGGCCTGCGATGCGCGTAATGCGGGCGCCGTGAGCCGCTTGCGCAGCCGCAAGGCGCGCGAGGAGAAGCCCTTTGCGGTGATGTTTGCCAACACGCAGTCACTGGTGGCGGTCGGCCAAGTGAACGCCGAGGAGAAGGCACTGCTGGAAGCGGCCGAGCGGCCGATCGTACTGGTGAAAAAGCGCGAGGGCTGCGATGTCGCCCTGGCGGGCGTTGCGCCGGATGTGGCCTGGCTTGGTGCGATTCTGCCCTATACGCCGTTGCAGACCCTGATTTTCCACGAGGCGGCGGGGCGGCCGGCGGGGACCAGCTGGCTGACGGCTCCGCAGAGTCTGGCGCTAGTGATGACCAGTGCCAATCCCGGCGGCGAGCCGTTGGTGATCGGTAACGAAGAAGCATTGGTGCGCCTTGCCGGCATCGCTGACGCGGTCTTGCTGCACGACCGAGAGATACTGACCCGCTGCGACGATAGCGTCATTCGCCGTTCGCCCGGCGGCATGCAGTTCATCCGTCGCGCCCGCAGTTACACGCCGCGGCCGATCAAGCTCGCCAGTTCGGGGCCGTCGGTGCTGTCGCTGGGCGGCTGGTACAAGAACACGATTTGCGTCACCCGCGGCGATGAGGCTTTCGTCTCACAGCACATCGGCGATCTCGACAACGCGGCTACGGCTGGCTTTCTTGAGGAGACGGTCGCGCATTTGCTCGGCATTCTCGCAGTCGAGCCGGCGATCGTCGCCCACGATCTGCACCCCGATTTTCATTCCTCGCGCTTTGCTGCGCAGTTTGCCGCAGAGCGCAGATTGCCGACGCTGGCCGTGCAGCATCACCACGCCCATATCGCCGCTGTGCTCGCCGAGCACGGAGTGAGACAGCCGGTGCTTGGCCTGGCGCTCGACGGCGTTGGCCTGGGCAGCGACGGCAGTGCCTGGGGCGGCGAGCTGCTGCGTGTCGATGGNNGAGCCCTGGCGCATGGCGGCCGCGGTCCTGCATCGCCTCGATCGCGCCGATGAAATCCCTGTCCGCTTCGCCGGCCAGCCGTTGGCGATCGATCTTGGCAAAGTGCTGGACAAGGGCATCAATTGCCCGCCGACCTCAAGCGCCGGCCGCTGGTTCGACGCTGCCGCCGGCCTGCTCGGCATCAGGCCGGTGATGGCCTTCGAGGGCCAGGCGGCGATGATCCTCGAGGGGCTCGCTGCTGCCCACGGCGAGGAAGCGCCGCTCGCTGCTGCGTGGCGTGTCGACAAGGATGGTGGGCTCGACATCATGCCGCTGTTGGCGGCCATCGCCGATGCCACCGATGTTGGCACTGCCGCGGCGCGTTTCCATGCCACACTCGCCGCTGCGCTGGCCGATTGGGTGGTCACCGCTGCCCGCCGCCACAATATCGCTCACGTCGCGCTCGGCGGCGGTTGCTTCCTCAATGCCATACTCGCTTCGAGCCTGCGCGTGCGGCTCGAAACCGTCGGGTTGACGGTGCTCGAAGCTCGGCAACTGCCACCCAATGACGGTGGTCTGTCGCTCGGACAAGCCTGGGTCGCTATTTCTTCTTTGGAGAACTGACATGTGTCTCGCCATACCCACCCGCGTTATTGAAATCGACGAGAACGGCCTGGCCAAGGTCGATCTCGGTGGCGTGCAGAAGCAGATCTCGCTCGCCCTGCTCGACGATGTTGTAGTCGGCGACTACGTCATCGTCCATGTCGGCTTCGCGCTGCAAAAGCTCGATCCGCTCGAGGCCGAGAAGACCCTCGCCCTGTTCCGCGAGATGGCGGCGCTGGTCGAAGCCGAGGACGCTCGTGAAGTACATTGACGAATTCCGCGATGGTGTGTTGGCGCGCGGTGTTGCGGCCGCAATTGCCAAAGAGTCGAGATCGGCGCGCGAATACCGGCTGATGGAGTTCTGTGGCGGTCACACGCACGCCATCTCGCGCTACGGCATCGCCGATCTGTTGCCGGCCAACGTGCGCATGATCCATGGCCCCGGTTGCCCGGTCTGCGTGCTGCCCATCGGCTTCGAAACCACGACGCCGCCGACTGCGGTGGCAGTCAGGCAGGCGGCGGCAGAAGGCTTGAGCAACTTCAGCATCCTCTGCAACCACGTGCTGACACCGGCGGCGATGCACGCCATTCTCGCCGGGGGTGTCGATATCGACGGCTTTGTCGGCCCGGCGCACGTGTCGACGGTGATCGGCTACGCTCCTTACGAGGTATTTGCCACCGATTACCTGAAGCCGGTGGTCATCGCCGGCTTCGAGCCGCTCGATGTCATGCAGGCGATCCTGATGCTGATCCGGCAGATCAACGACGGTCGCGCGCAGGTCGAGAATGAGTTCACCCGCGCCGTAACACGCGAAGGCAACGCCAAGGCGCAGGCCCTGGTCACCGAGGTCTTCGAACTGCGTCAATCCTTCGAGTGGCGTGGTCTTGGCACCGTGCCGAGCAGCGCACTCAAGTTGCGTCCGGCCTACGCTGCGTTCGACGCCGAATTGCGCTTCGACGTGCCCTACGTGGCCGTGGCCGACAACAAGGCCTGCGAATGCGCCGCCATCCTGCGCGGCCAGAAGCGGCCTCAGGAATGCGCCATCTTCGGCACCGTGTGCAGCCCGGATAATCCGGTCGGTTCCTGCATGGTCAGTTCGGAAGGCGCCTGCGCCGCCTATTACACCTACGGCCGCTTTCGCGGACAATCGGCAAGCGAAATTCAATCAAGAGTTAGGTGAGTATTCCGTTACCGGTATGGGTTCCGAGCGGGAGAAATTGAGTGAACGTCGATTCATTGAATCGGATTGGCATAAGCTTTTCGCTTCTGTATGCCGCCAAGATCGGCACAGCTGGAGTCGCCGGGGGCGAAGCCGAAAGCGCCCAAGCCAAACGCTTGCGCGAGCTACAGGATGGTTTGAAGCGCCTGAATGCGCTGCCAAGCATTTCGGCAAGCGCAAAACAAGTAAAGGCGAATCGGATCGGCCTGCTTAAACAGCGCCTGGAGGCGCTGAAAGCCATGCTCCGTTTTGCCTCGCCGGAGCAGGTCAAAGCGATCGCGCAGGAAGTGCGGGCCATCGCCCGAGAGTTGGCCTCCATCGCCAAGAGCGTGGCAGCGGACAGCAACGCGGCGGCTCCCGGTGCCGCCGCAATTGACACAACCGCCAACAGCGCGAAATCAGCTCCCGACGCCCAGAATGATGCCGGGGCGACGACGACTGACACGCCAACAGGCGGGGCAGATGCCGCGCCAACGAGCGCGCAAGCCACGGGGGTTGGCACAGGCGCTGTTGGCAAAGTCATTGACGAACATTCTGCCCAAGGGGATGGCGACGCAGGGCTGCGGGCCTTGCTCAAGGACGCGGAGAAACTTCTGAAGGAGGTGATCGGCGTGTTGAAAGCCAAGGTTGCAATGGCCGGCAAGGCAGCCGGGCGTGACCTCGACGCCGCCGAGAAGAGCCTGGCTGAAATGGCTGGCGCGCTGTCACAAACGGGATCCATGGATCTGTATACCAGTCAGGGCGAGTTGAGTTCGGGGGTGACGGCGGAGGCTGCGATTCGGTCCGTGCGGGTATGACAAATTGAGCGGACGGCTGCCTTAGGCACTATACTTAAGGCAGATATGAGTGCCAGTGGTGAGGTGAGGCGGGGACATTCGCGTGCGCAGGCTGCAGCCGCCGCGGTGCGAGAGTTGCATGCGGCCGTCGTGCAGCCGAATATGGAGTTGGTAGTCTTTTTTTGCTCGGGCGAATACGACCTCGATGCCCTGGCGGCCGAGGTGGTGGCCGCGTTCGGTACGACGCCCGTGGTCGGCTGTACCACGGCGGGTGAATTTGGTCCGGCCGGCTATCTGGAACACAGCCTGGCGGGATTCAGCCTGTCTGCCGATGCTTTCGTCGCCGTTAGCGGTTGCTTTGACGACTTGCAGCATTTCGAGTTTTCCCGTGGTCAGCGCTTTGTCGAGCAACGGCTAAAGGAGTTGGCCGTCCGCGCGCCGCAGGCCAGTGCGGACAACAGTTTCGCGCTGCAACTGATCGACGGCGTGTCGGTGCGCGAGGAGCCGGTGACGCGCGCGTTTCAGCAGATTCTTGGCGCCATACCGCTGGTGGGCGGTTCGGCGGGTGACGGATTGCGCTTCGAGCGCCCCCGCGTCTATTGCTCCGGCCAATTCCACGCTGACAGCGCTGTGCTCGTGGTGGTGACGACGCCACTACCGATCAAGCCGTTCATGACCCAGCATTTCGCCGCCACGGCGCGGCGGGTGGTGGTTACCGACGCCGATGTCGGCCAGCGGATCGTGCGCGAAATCGATGGCCGGCCAGCGGCGGTTGCCTATGCCGACTATGTCGGTGTCCCGACGGACGACCTCGATCCGCAACGATTTGCTGCGTCGCCGATGGTCGTGGTCATTGGTGGCATTAACTACGTCCGCGCGATCAGCAATGCGCTGCCGGACGGTTCGCTGAAATTCTTTTGCGCCATCGACGAGGGCATGGTCCTGCGCATCGCCGACGCAACTGACCTGGTAGCGAATCTCGAACAGGCCCTTGCTGCGGTTCATGCCGAAATCGGCGAGCCGCAGCTGATCATCGGTTGCGACTGTATCTTGCGCCGCCTGGAAATCATCCAGTCGGGAGCCGTCGATCGCGTTGCGGACCTGTTGACCCGCAACCATGGCGTCGGCTTTGCCACCTATGGCGAGCAATATCGCGGCGTGCACGTCAATCAGACCTTCACCGGCATCGCCATCGGCAGGGCGCCGGAGGCAACCTGTGGCTGAGCTGCCGATCGGCGCCGGCGAAGGCGAAGCGCGGGCGGAGATCGTTCGCCTCAACAAGATCATCCAGGCGTTGATGAACCGCGCCGAACGCAGCACGGAAGTGCAGGGTTCGGACTTCACCTTGTTCGAGACGGCGATCATGCTCGAGGAGCGGGTGCGTGCCCGCACGGTTGAACTGGAGGCTGCGCTGGCCGAGAAGGAGCGGGTCAGCGTTGCCTTGCGCAAGTCGGAAGCGCAGTTCGCGGCCATTTTCAACATGACGCCGGACCCGATCGCCCTGACCCGCCTGCGTGATGGCGTAGTGATGGAGGCGAGCCGCAGCTTCACCAAATACTTCGGCCTCGACGAGGCTGAAGTCGTCGGTCGGACGACGTTGCCCGGCGGCCTCGATATCTGGGTGAGTGCCGAAGAACGGCAGGGCTGGCGGGAGTTGCTCGAACGGACGGGCGAAGTCGTCGGCTTCCAGGCACAAATGCGCCGACGCGATGGTTCACAGGTGACCGTATTGGTCTCGAGCAGGGTCTTCGAGGCCGGCGGCGAGCAGTATGTGGTGACCGACATCCACGACATTTCGGTCCAGGCCAGGCGGACCGCCTACCTGGAAGGTATTGCCAGCCACGATCCGCTGACCGGTTTGCCCAACCGCTTGTTGATCGCCGACCGTTTGGCGCAGGCGATTGGGCGTAGCCGGCGCAGTGGTTTGCACGTTGCCGTCTGCTACCTGGATCTGGATGGCTTCAAGGAAATCAACGACAGCTTGGGCCATGCGGCCGGCGACCGGGTGCTGGTCGAAGTGGCGCGCCGGCTGCGCGCCTGTGTGCGCAGCGGCGACACCGTGGCGCGCCTGGGCGGCGATGAATTTGTTGTCTTGCTCAGCGACCTGATCGACGACAACGAATGTGTCGCCGCGATCGACCGCTTGCTTGTCGCTGTCGGGCAACCCTATGATCTGGACGGCCAGGCGCGTGGCGGCATTTCGGCCAGCATCGGCATCACGGTGTTCCCGACTGACCAGGGCGACCCCGACACGCTGATTCGGCACGCCGATCACGCCATGTACGCCGCCAAGCAGGCGGGCAAGAACCGCCACCACTTGTTCGATACCGGGCACGAGCAGCGACAGGTGGCGCGGCAGGCGACGCTGCGGCGTTTGAGCGAGGCTCTGGGTCGGGGCGAGTTCTGTCTCCACTATCAACCGCAGGTCAACTGCCGCCTGGGCAAGGTGGTCGGCTTCGAGGCTCTGATCCGCTGGCGGCATCCACGGCTCGGCCTGCTGGCGCCGGCGGAGTTCATTCCGCTGATCGAAGATACGGATCTGGCCGGCCCCTTCGGCGAATGGGTCATCGGCACGGTTCTCGCTCAGAGCGATGCCTGGCGTCGCGTCGGCGTCGAGCTGCAGATCAGCGTTAACACTTTCATTCGTCACTTGCTCGAGGTCGATTTCAGCCGCAAGCTGGCGGCGATGCTGAATGGATATTCGTGGGGCGGCCGCAGTCTGTTGCAGTTGGAGTTGGTCGAGACGGCGGCCCTGAAGGAGTTGAAGACTGTTCGTGCCGTGGTCGAAGAGTGCCGGGAGATCGGTATCGCCTTCTCGCTCGACGACTTCGGCACCGGTTACTCGACGCTCGCCCATCTTCGCCACTTGCCGGCGGACGAGATCAAGATCGACCAGTCCTTCGTCGCCCAGATGCTGGAGAGTGTCGAAGACCGCGTCATCGTCGAGGCAGTGATCGGGCTCAGTCAAGCCTTCGGTCGTTCCTTGGTGGCCGAAGGCGCTGAGACCACGGCCCACGTCAGTGCGCTGCTGGCCTTGGGTTGCAATGTTGTGCAGGGGTACGCCGTGGCTCGACCGATGCCGGCCGAGGACATGTTGCCCTGGCTGCAGGGCTTCCAGCCGGATCTTGGCTGGCAGCCGTTGAGTGATGCTGATGATGATTGACGAGAATGGGAGGTTGCCTTGACCACAAGCAAGAGAATCGAATGGTCGGATGCCATGCTGACCGGCGTCGCCGAGATGGATAGCCAGCATCACATTCTGGTCGATACCCTGAACGAAGTGTCCACGCGCATGGCCGAGAGCAGCGTCGATCCGATGTTCGATCGCGTCACCCGCGACCTGCTGGCCTACGCGATCTACCATTTCGACACCGAGGAACTGTTGATGCAACAGTACGGCTACGCCGAAGCGGCACCAGGCGAGGCGGCCCGGCACCTGGCCGCCCACCGGGGATTCGCCGAGCGGGTGGTGAAGCTGCGCGACGATGCGCGCACCGGCAAGCCGGGCGCCGCTGTCGCCCTGCTGCGCTTCCTCGAATCCTGGCTGGTTGACCACATCATGACGATCGATCAGCTGCTGGGTGAATTTGTCTGTCGCCACAATCATGCGGCCGCTGGCATCCAGGCTCCCGACCGCAACGCCGACGAATTGCGGTAACCTCGAGGCTATGAGCACGATCCGGCAATCCTATGTCCGCCCCCTTGACCTGAAGCACGGCCGCGTCGACCTTTCCCACGGCTCCGGCGGCCGGGCGATGGCGCAGTTGATCGCCGAATTGTTCGCCCACTATCTCGGTAATGAATATCTGGCTCAGGGCGATGACGGAGCGCGCCTGCCGGCGGTCAATGGCCGTTTGGTGATGAGCACCGATGCCCACGTCGTATCGCCGCTGTTCTTTCCTGGCGGCGACATCGGTTGCCTGTCGGTGCATGGCACCATNNGCGCGCCCGCTCTATCTGGCGGCAGGCTTCATTCTGGAAGAGGGTTTTCCGCTTGCCGACCTGGCCCGCATCGTCGAGTCGATGGCGCGCGCCGCCCGCGAGGCCGGGGTGCCGGTCGTGACCGGCGATACCAAGGTGGTCGAGCGCGGTAAGGCCGACGGTGTCTTCATCACTACCTGTGGCGTCGGCGTGCTGCGCCAGGGTATCGATCTTTCCGGCGCCAATGCGCGACCGGGAGATGCCGTGCTGATTTCCGGGCCGATCGGTGACCATGGCATGGCCATCATGTCGCTGCGCGAGGGCCTGGAGTTTGCCACGACCATCGAATCGGATACCGCTGCACTGCACGGGCTGATCGAAACGATGCTCGACGCGGTACCGGAGATCCGCGTGTTGCGCGATCCGACGCGCGGCGGTCTGGCGACGACGCTGAACGAGATCGCCAGGCAGTCTGCTGTCGGCATCATGTTGGAAGAGGTCGCATTGCCGGTACATGCGCAAGTGGCGGCGGCCTGCGAGCTGCTTGGCCTCGATCCGCTCTATGTCGCCAACGAGGGCAAGCTGGTCGTGGTCTGTGCTGCGGAATCGGTGCCGCGCCTGCTTGCGGTCATGCAGGCACATCCGCTCGGGATCGAGGCCGTTCGCATCGGCGAGGTGATTGCCGATGAACGCCAGTTCGTCCAGATGCGTACACGGCTCGGTGGCCGGCGGATCGTGGACTGGCTGACCGGCGAACAATTGCCGCGCATTTGCTAGCTGGGAAAGGATTGTCGTCATGGAACGGTTCACCATTTCGATCGACGAGGAACTGGCCAAGGCCTTCGACGCCCTGATCGCCCGCCAGGGCTACAGCAACCGTTCGGAGGCGATGCGCGACCTGCTGCGCAGCCATCTGGAGCGGGAGAATCTTGCCCGAACCGGTGGTGGCCATTGCGTGGCGAATCTTTCCTATGTGTACAACCATCACGAGCGCGATCTTGCCGAGCGCCTGACCGAACTGCAGCATGGCCATCACGACTTGACGGTTGCCACGATGCACGCCCACCTTGATCACGAGAATTGCCTGGAAAGCGTCATCCTGAAGGGATCGACGGCGGCGGTGCGGTCCTTCGCCGACGCCATGATGGCCGAGCGCGGCGTCCGCCACGGCCAGATCAACGTCGTCAGCGTCGAAGTCGATCAGGGTCGACACAACCACGGCTATGCGCCGAAGGGCAAGGCCGCACCCCACCTGCATCTCAAGCCCCGCAGCTGACATCCACCGCTGTCGCCTTTACCGATGGCAGCCAACTGTCTTATACTATTACTTTAGGCCTAGTTCGGCGGGGGGGCCGTCTAGGCGAGTCTGTCCATGGGGGGAACTTCGGTGCCGGATGTACCGCCGCAGGGGCCTTGGTCGCGGCTGCCAATCCTGACGCGCCTGATCGCTGTCGCGACCATTGCTGCCGGCCTGGTCAGCGCCGCTGTGTTGGTATCGGCGACGCTGCGCGAGGCGGAATATCTGCGGACGGACGTCGAAAGCCAGGTCCGCGGTGAGTTGGCCACCCAGCTGGCCGCTGTCGCCGATTTTGTCGTCGTCGGTGATTGGGCGACCGTCGAGAGCCTCTTGAAGAGTGAAGTCGAACACTCGAGCATCGAACGCATCTTCTGGCGCGCAACGAAGGGCGCGGGCGTCGATGTGGCGGCACGACGGGATGCCTCGCGGGTGCCGCAGTGGTTTGTCAACTGGGTAGGACTGGCCCCCGTGGAAGTGTCCTCGCCGCTGGCAATCGGCGGTCGCGACTACGGCAGTCTGACCATCGTCAGCTCGCCGACGGCCGGTCTCGAGCGTCTTTGGCAAGGCTTCTTGAAGAACCTGAGCCTCCTAGGTCTGATGCTGGTCCTGGAATTTGTCGCCATTCTCCTGGTCGTTCGTCGCGGTCTGCGGCCACTCAACGCCCTCATTGCCGGCGCCGGTCGCCTGGGGCGGGGAGAAGTCGACGCCCGCATCGCGATGCAAGGCGGGCCGGAGATGCGCCAGACCATCGCCGCCTTCAATCGCATGGCCGAAGACTTGGCCAAGAGTTTGGGCGCGCTTGACGAGAGCCGAGAGAACCTGGCCATTACCTTGCGCTCGATCGGCGATGCTGTCATCACGACCGATCGGCGGGGCATTGTCACGGGCCTGAACGTCGTTGCCGAGCAGCTTACCGGCTGGTCGGAAGCGCAAGCGCACGGCAAGTCCCTGGGCGAGGTATTCCCGATCGTCAGTGCCCAGAGCCGCCGGCCGGTGGCGGATCCGGTTGCCCGTGTTCTGGCTACGGGTCTGGTTGTCGGTCTGGCCAATCACACGACGCTGCTGTCGCGCGACGGCAGCGAATATCAAATCGCCGATTCTGCGGCGCCGATATGTGGGCGCGACGGCGTCATCGTCGGCGTCGTCCTGGTGTTCCGTAATGTCACCGAGGAATATGCGCTGCGTCTGCGGCTGAGCGACAACGAACGGCGCTTTCGCAGTCTGTTCGAACAGGCTGCAGTCGGCATGGCCCAGGTCGAGCGCGGCAGCGGCCGGCTGATCCACGTCAATCGCCGCTTTGCCGCCATTCTCGATTACCCGGTGGCGGAGCTGGATGGCTTGTCGCTCGCTCGCTTGATTCATGCCGATGACCTTGCCGCGGTATGGGAAGGATGCCACCGCCTCGATGCAGGCGAGGTCGACGAATACAGCAGCGAGCGGCGTCTGTTGCGGCGGGACGGCAGCATCATCTGGGTGGCGGGAACGCTGTCGCCGATGGTTGTCGACGGCGCCGGAGCCGGCAGCGACATTCTGGTCATCCAGGACATTACCCGGAGCAAGCACGACGAGCAGGAATTGCGCATCGCCGCCACTGCTTTCGAGTCCGAGGAAGGCATGCTGGTCTGCGACGCCGAGGCCAAAATCCTGCGCGTGAACCACGCGTTCACGATCATGACCGGCTACGAGGCCGCCGAGGTGATCGGCAAGACGCCGCGAATTCTGCAATCCGGCCGCCATGACGCGGCCTTCTATCAACAAATGTGGCATGTGCTTGGGCGCGACAAGTTCTGGCAGGGCGAGATCTGGAATCGGCGCCGCAGTGGTGAGATCTTTCCCGTCTGGGAGAGCATTTCTGCCGTCACGGCACCAGACGGCAGTGTCTCCCATTATGTCAGCGCCTTCACTGATATTTCAGCGCGCAAGGAGGCCGAGGAACAGATCCGTAATCTCGCCTACTACGATCCGCTGACCCAGTTGCCCAATCGGCGCCTGTTGCTCGAACGGCTTGAGCTGGCGCTGATCGCCAGCACGCGCAATCGTCGCCATGGCGCGCTGCTGTTCATCGACCTCGACTACTTCAAGATCCTCAACGATACCGAAGGACACGATGTCGGTGACTTGCTGCTGGTGGAAGTCGGGCGCCGGTTGCGCACTTCCGTACGCGAGAGCGATCTGGTGGCGCGGCTTGGCGGCGATGAGTTCGTCGTCATGCTCGAGGATCTGCATGAAGACACCGACGAGGCGGCCGTGCAGGCCGCGACGGTCGGCGAGAAGATTCGCGAGGTGGTGGCGCAGCCGTTCGAACTGCGCGAGCGCGATTACCATGGCACGCTCAGCCTGGGCGTCAGTCTGTTCCGCGATCATCACGAAACCATCGACGAGTTGCTCAAGCGCGCCGACGTCGCCATGTACCAGGCCAAGGCCGACGGCCGCAACACGCTGCGCTTCTTCGATCCGCACATGCAGGAGGCACTGGTGGCGCGGGCGGCGATGGAGGACGAATTGCGCCGCGTGCTGCCACAGCAGCAGTTGGTGCTCTACTACCAGCCGCAGATCGACGAGTACGACCACGTGCTCGGCGCCGAGGCGCTGCTGCGCTGGCAGCATCCGCAGCGCGGTCTGGTGCCGCCGGACGAATTCATTCCGCTGGCAGAGGAGACGGGCCTGATCGTACCGATCGGCCGCTGGGTGCTGGAAACTGCCTGCGACCAGTTGCGCCGTTGGCAGCACAACCCGGCGACCAGGGAATTAGTGCTGGCCGTGAATGTCAGCGCCCGCCAGTTTCGCCAGGCGGATTTCGTCGATCAGGTGCGCTCGATCATCGACGCGAGCGGAGCCAATCCACTGCGTCTGAAACTGGAGCTGACCGAGAGTGTGGTGCTGGACGACGTCGCCGACACCATCGAAAAGATGAAGGCGCTGAAACTGCTCGGTGTCGGTTTTTCGATGGACGATTTCGGCACCGGCTATTCGTCGCTTTCCTATCTGCGCCGGTTGCCGCTCGATCAGCTGAAGATCGACCGCTCCTTCATCCGCGACGTCGAGACCAATGCCGGCGATGCGGTGATCGTCCAGACCATCATCGGCATGGCCGGCAGCCTCGGCCTCAAAGTGATTGCCGAAGGCGTCGAGAACGAGGCCCAGCGGCGCTTCCTCAACCTGCACGGTTGTCCGACCTTCCAGGGTTATTTGTTCAGCAAGCCGGTGCCGGCGCCGATTTTCGAGGAGCTGCTCGGCTGAACGGCTAGGCGCTGAACGGCGAGACACTTGCTTTCGCCCTCGGCCCTGGGTAAGATGAATTCATCAATAGTGCACACTCCTGGTCCGCAAGCCGCCGTCGTCGCATGGATACCCTGCCGCAAGACTTCGCCGCGCTCAGCCTGCTCGTCTTCGTCCTTGGCATCAAGCATGGTTTCGATGCTGACCACCTGGCGACCATCGACGGTCTGACGCGTTTCAACGCCCGGACGCAGCCGCGCCTGGCGCGCTTCTGCGGTGTACTGTTCTCGCTCGGCCATGGTGCCGTCGTCGTGGCGATCGCCTTGGCGGTGAGCACGCTGTTCCGCCACTGGCAGACGCCGGAATGGCTGAACCAGCTGGGCGCCTGGATTTCGATCGCCGTGCTGCTGTTGCTCGGCGTGCTCAACATCGGCGCGGTGCTGAAGGCCGACGCTGACCAGGTGGTGGCGCCAGTCGGCGTCAAGGCGGGGCTGCTCGGCGGCTTGGTG
>PMIF01000023.1 GCA_003157035.1 Rhodocyclaceae bacterium | reverse complement strand
GTGCGAAATGCGGCCGACGTGCCAGAGCTGGATGACCATGCGGCCGCCCTCGGCATGCACGGCATCGGTGACCTGGCGCCAGGCTGTGACCTGCTCGTTACTGTAGATACCCGGTGTGTCGAGATACCCCTGCGCCATCGGGCTGATCTGACTGGCTTCACTGACGATGAGGCCGGCGCTGGCGCGCTGNNGCGGTTGGCAAGGGCGATGTCGCCAATACGGATGGGATCGAACAAACTGGGCATGCGAATTTCCTTTTCTGTTGGGATCGCCGGCCTGCACGACCAGCCGATAAACATATCAGCCGCGCCGCGATTCGTCCATACGGTCGTCAGACGTGACAGCGGGCGGGGAAAATGTGACGATGGTGTCGACTAGGAGGTCCCTGCTTAATCATGCCGGAAATCACGATCTTGCCTGACGTGTTTGCGCTCAGTGACGAGGACTGGCGAGCCCTGGATACGGGCGACGATCCCTTCGTCAGCCGCGCGTTTCTTGGCGCCGCCGAGCAGTGCTGCACCGATCATGGTCCGATCGGCTGGCGGCCAATGCATATCGCGCTGCGCGGCGAAAGCGGTCGAATCGCCGGTCTGCTGCCGCTGTACGTGCGCCACCACTGGTACGGCGACTTTGCGATGGATTACGGCTGGGACTCGGCATGGCGGCAGAGCGGCCAAGGCTATTTTCCGAAGCTGGTAAGCGGCGTGCCGTTTACGCCGTCACCCGGACCGCGCCTGCTCATCGCTCGCGACGCCGGCGAAGAGGTTCAGGCAGCGCTGATCGCCGCCGCGATCGACGTCACCGCCCAGACGGGAGCCTCGAACTGGCAATGCCTGTTCGTTCGCGAGCACGATCGTGCCGCACTCGCGGCGGCCGGCTTGCTGATGCGGCGCGGCGTGCAGTTTCATTGGCTCAACCGGGACTATGGCGATTTCGCCGACTTCCTGGCCGGCTTTACGGCCGAGAAGCGCAAGAAGATGAAGCGCGAACGGCGCGCTGTCCTCGATGTCGGGCTACGTATCGAGGCGCGTCACGGCGACGAGATCGACGACGCCCACTGGTTGGCGATTCATCGTCACTACTGCAGCACCTTCGAGCGACTGGGCGGCATTGCTTCGTTTTCCCTCGACTTTTTTCGCAGTGTTGGCCGCGCGTTGGGCC
This sequence comes from Rhodocyclaceae bacterium, assembly GCA_003157035.1. GTDB lineage: Bacteria > Pseudomonadota > Gammaproteobacteria > Burkholderiales > Rhodocyclaceae > Fen-999. Next base: position 1,355 of record PMIF01000023.1, on the reverse strand, counting down.
GGCGAATGGTGGTCTTCAGCGCCTTCGATGACGTGCGACCGGTGGCCTCGGCGATCTGCTATCGGGACGGCAGCGCACTCTACGGCCGCCACTGGGGCACGGATATCGATTGCCCGGGACTGCATTTCGAGCTGTGCTACCACGCTGGCATCGAATACGCGATCGAGCATCGCTTGCAGCGCTTCGAGCCCGGCGCACAGGGCGAACACAAGGTGGCGCGCGGCTTCGAACCGGTGTCGACCTGGTCGGCCTACTGGATCGCCGACCCGCATTTGCGCGCCGCCGTGGCGCGCTACATCGACCGCGAGGATGGCGCCATGATCGACTACCAGGCCGAGATGGCGGCGCACTTGCCGTATCGGGACACAGGCTAGCTCGGAGCCCGCGACGGTAGCTCAGCCTTTGTGGCCGATCAGCTCGATCATGTAACCGTCCGGGTCGGCGATAAAGGCGATGATTGTCGTGCCGGCATTCATCGGGCCGGCATCGCGGACGATGCGACCACCCTTGGCCTTGATCGCAGTGCACGCGGCGTAGACGTCATCTACTTCGATTGCGATGTGGCCATAGGCGTTACCCAACTGGTACTCGCTGACTCCCCAGTTGTAAGTCAACTCGATCACTGCGTGTTCGGCCTCGCTGCCGTAGCCGATGAAGGCGAGCGTNNCGCATGGCTATTCCTTCCAATGTCGTGAAGCGCGAGCAGGCAGTTTAACTGCTGCCCTTACAAGTTGTTACACCGACATCGTCATCGGGCGCCGTTGCCGGGCGTTATTCGAGACATGCGCATGTGCGCTGATACGAGAGGAAAGTGAAATGTCCAAGCTGTTGTCTGTGATGGTTGCCAGCCTGTTTGCCGTGTCTGCTTTTGCCGCCGATGCGCCCAAGACTGCGACGCCGGAAACCAAGCCGGCTGCCGTAGCGGCAACTCCTGCCAAGACCGAGACCAAGGCCGAGGCGAAGACCGAAACGAAGGCGGTTCCTGCCGAAGTGAAGAAGACAGGCAAGCACCACAAGAAGCACAAGGGAGCAGTCACGTCAGCCGCAAATCCGGCCCTGACGCCTGCGCCAGCCACTCCTGCGAAGTAAGTCGCGACGCGACTGATTGACGCGAACCCCGCGGCAGCCCCGCGGGGTTTGTCTTGTGGGCGNNTTGCCGCGGTTGAATCAGGCGCTACGGCCGGCCAGTTCGCGGTCCAGTTGTCGCGCGAAGGCGTGCTGGTCGCCGGCCGAGAATGACGATGGTCCACCGGTTTCGACGCCCGAAGAGCGTAGCGTGTCCATGAAGTTGCGCATCGTCAGCGCAGCGGCGATGCTGCCGGGATCGTAATCTTCGCCGCGCGGCGTCAGCACTC
>PMIF01000036.1 GCA_003157035.1 Rhodocyclaceae bacterium | reverse complement strand
CTTGATGACATTGCTGCGAGGGCCGGCGTCTCGAAGGGAACCATCTATCTGTACTTCGAGAGCAAGGAGGTCTTGTTCAAGGCGGTCATCGAAGCAGGGCTGGCGCCGGCCATAGAGACAATCGAAGCGCTGGCCGCACTGGCCGCGAAAATCGATCGACCCGCGATTGAACTATTGCGCAGCTATTGTGAGGCCTGGCAGCACATCATGCGCGAAACGCCGATGGCGAGCCTTTTGAAGCTTCTGGTCGCCGAATCCGGCAACTTCCCGGAAGTCGTGCATTGGTTCGCCGACTCCGTTGAACGCCCCGCCAAGACGGTGATGACAAACATAGTCGCGGCTGGCATCGCTTGCGGCGATTTCCGCCCCATTAACACGGAGATAGTGGCTGGCATGTTCTTCTCGCTGATGTGGCAGTGCGCCTTCGACAAGGTGTGGTGCGGTCTCCCGTCGCCTGAGCGATTCCTGAAAGAGGCATTCGACGTTCTAGCCCGCGGTGGCGTCTGCGTTCCCACGAAATGATGTGCGCGGCACAACGATCACGAAACAAACTATAGGAGTCAAAGTGATGAAACCCATTCTTGCCCTAATCGCCGGACTCGTCATCGCCCTCGGTGCCCACGCCCAGGAGCTCGCCCCCGACGTACTCATCAAGAGCGTGACGGAGCAGGTGCTCGACGTCGCGCGCAATGACAAGGACATTCAGGCCGGCAGCTCGAAAAGGGCGATTGAAGTCGTGGAAACGAAGGTGCTGCCCTACTTCGACTTCACACGCATGACCCGACTGGCGCTGGGCCGCGAGTGGCGCCAAGCCAGTTCAGCGCAGCGGCAGGCGCTGACCGAAGGGTTCCAGTCACTGCTGGTACGGACGTACTCGAAGGCGCTGACCGAATACAGGAACCAGAGCATCGACTACAAGCCGTTGAAGATGCAGGACGGCGCTGCCGACGTTAAGGTAAGCGCCGAGATCAAGCAGCCTGGCCGCAAACCGATCCAACTCGACTACTACCTCGAAAGGCAGGACAAGGGATGGAAGGTGTACGATATCGAGGTCGAGGGAATCAGTCTGATCGCCAATTATCGTGCCTCGTTCGCCGCCGAAATCAGCAGGGGCGGTATCGACGGTTTGATCCAATCGCTTCAGGCGAAGAACAAGTCAAACGAGCTGGCCTCGGCCAAGAAGTGATGCGCATAGACAGACACGTTATGGCGCCTGCACTAGGTATGACCTCATACGGACCACGAACCAACACACCCTTCTGACCATGGACTCCCCGCACACATTGCCGCCGAAGCCACCTGCCCCGAGGGGGCGCGAAATCGCTGAGGACATCATCGCCGGCGCCGGCGTATTGGGCTTGCTCTACGTGGGACGCGAAGTGCTGGTACCAATCACTCTGGCGGTCATCCTCAGTCTGGTGCTCCTGCCGCTGGTACGCAGATTGAAGCGCTTTGGCCTTGGCCAGACGTCGGCGGTGCTGGCCTCCGTATCGGCGCTTGCCGTCTTCATAGCGGGACTGGCGACGGTCATCGGGGTACAGGTCGTCCATGTCGCCGCCAGCCTGCCGCAATACGAAGAGACGATTCAGGCCAAGGTCAAGGCGCTGCGCGAACTGAGCATCGATCGTATGGCGGTCGTGCAGAGCGAGGCGGGGCGGATGTTCGGCGGGCTGGATGGACATCCTCGCGACGTGCCGGTTGCGCGCGGCAGCGCAGCGCCGGGCTCCGGGGCATCAGCGACCCCGCTGCGCGTGGAGATCCAGGAACCCCGGGAGAGCCCGCAAAAGGTGATCACCCAGTTTTTATCATCCGTGTGGGGGCCGCTGGAAACGACCGGCATCGTGTTGGTCGTGCTGGTGTTCGTCCTGCTGGAACATGAGCCTCTAAGGGATCGGTTCATCCGCCTGGCGGGCAGCTCGGACTTGCGCGCGACGACGACGGCGATCAACGACGCCGGCGAGCGCCTGTCCCGCTATTTCGCAGCTCAGTTTGCCGTCAATTTCGGCGTCGGCGCGGTGATCTGGCTCGGCCTGATCGTTCTCGGCTTTCCTCAGGCGACGCTGTGGGCGACCTTGACGGCCGTCCTGCGCTTCGTGCCTTACGTGGGCACCACCCTGGCGGCGGCATCGGCTGCGGTGTTTGCCGCCGCGGTCGTCCCCGGCTGGGACCTGATGATCATGACCGTGGCCTTGTACCTCATCGTCGAGACGATCGCCGGTCAAGTCGTCGAGCCGATGTTCTACGGCCACACCACCGGCTTATCGCCGCTGGCCGTGGTGGTCGGCGCAATCCTCTGGACCTGGCTGTGGGGTCCGGTGGGCTTGGTCGTCTCGACGCCGCTGACGCTGTGTCTGTTGGTCGCTGGCCGCCACGTCAAGGCGCTCGCCTTTCTGGACATCCTGCTGGGCGATGCTCACGCATTGACGATGCCGGAGAGGTTCTATCAGCGCGCTCTCTCGGGCGATGCCGACGAGATCATCGCGGCGGCCCGCTCCTTCCTGAAACGGAAGACCTTTGCCACGTACTGCGACAAGGTTCTGATGCGGGCCTTGCAGCTCGCCGGCCACGATGTCGAGGCCGGCATAGTCAGCCAGGAAGAGCAACTCAAAGTGCGGGATGCGATCCTGACAGTCATCGAAACGCTCGATCGCGAAACGGCCAAGCGACCGCACAAACCCCGGCGAAGCTCGGTACTCGAGGACTCCAACTTGGGCCTGCATCTGCGCCAACGGCGCGAGGCCATCAGTGGCCGCTGGCAAGGTCCACTCTCGGTGCCCGCCGGTTCAGTGGTACTCGGCGTTGGACTCGGATCGCTCGACGACGACTTTGCCACTGAGATTCTTGTGCGTGTTCTGCGAGATCTCCATATTGATGCACGCAATATTTCGATTGAGGAGTTTGGCAAACCACCTCCTGCCGGTTCAGAGCCGGCCAGCGTCGCGATGGTC
>PMIF01000179.1:14197-23573 GCA_003157035.1 Rhodocyclaceae bacterium | reverse complement strand
CTCGCATATGACCACTTCAGCTACACGACGACGGAAACGGTTCTCCAGGTCGGGCCAGTCAAGGCGACGGCCGAACGTTCGCACGATGTCGCCTTGCCGCCGATCCTCGGCTGGGTTCTGATCGGCGGCGGCGTCGCCGTACTCGCCTTTGCCGCGCTGTCCAAGAAGAACTGAATCAACCAGGCGCCGACATGCCTGTGGTACTCGGCCTGGCTCGGCGCCAGCGACAAACCCATTGAAGGAGCAAGATCATGACCGCACGCCAAGACTATCAAGAACTCATGGAAAAGCGCTTGAACGACTGGAAGGCCAAGACCGAACAATTCAAGGTCGGCGCGGGGCAAATGGAGGCGGAGGCCAAGGCCCAGTACGGCAAGGCGCTGGCGTTGCTGCATGCCAAGCAGGAAGAAGCGTGGCAGCACTTCGAGAAGATGAAGGCCGCCAGTGAGAGCAATTGGCAGCAGTTCCAGACCAATATGGACAAGGCCGGCGCAGACCTGAAGGCGGCCGCCGAACACATGACCGAGCAATTCAGGAAGTGAGTGTGCCGTTTTCCGGGAGCAGCCTGATCAAGGTGCTCCGTGGTCAGACCAGCACGGACTGCACCGGTCGGCGCATGGAGAAGGGCAGTGTCGGCCCACGGCCGAATCGCACCACCAGATCCGGTCGCAGCTCGCCCAGGCCTATTGCTGCGGCGAACTGCGGTCGGACAGAGGCAACCTCGACCGGTTGATTCAGAAGCGCATTGCGGATGCCCAGCACAGTCGCCTGCAACGCGAACCGTTCATAGCAGCGTCCGGTTTCCAGCCAATGTGCCTTGTCGCTCACTTCGGACACGAATACGGCAATTCCGGCGGAGTTGCGGATTTGCCGCGCATAGCGTTCGTTCTCCGACTTGGGCGTGAAGAACAGTCCCATCATCCGGCTGCCGAACCAGCGCGGCATCACGGGATTGCCTGACGCACCGGTGAACAGGCCATCGCCGGTTCGGATGGCTTCGTCACTGCTGAAGCGAATCCACATCTTCAGCTCCTCGATGAATGCCGGATCGTTCATTTGCGCCGTGTTGCCGGACACCACGTACTCCAGCACCGTCTCCATCGCCGATCGCTCCGTCAGCAGCAGGAGGCGCACGCCATTGCCGCTGCCGGCTTGTTCGAGCAAGCGTAGTTCCTCGGTGGACAACGGCTTGCCATCGTAGTCGCCACGGGTGCACTGCCGCTCGACAATTGCCTGGAACAAAGGCGAAGCGACCGCCCTGGTCGCTTCCAGCGTCACCGCCACCGAGCCCGAACCGGCGGCATCGAAGTTCGCGCTGGCCTGTAGTCCGTTGGCCAAAGCGGCGTGCGCGAGGTTTTCGGTTGCGCACCCCAGCGAAACAAACATGTGATGGTCGTCAGGATCGACCACCGGACACCGTCGCGAGAGGTCGGGTTTGATCGTGATCAATTGCCCCTGCATGCGAAACGTCCAGCACTGCGTGTTGTGGCTTGACGGCGCCAGCGTTGCATGGCGCACCAGTTCGCGCATCAGCATCGCCCGGTCGCCGGTGTTCGGCGCGTCAGGACGACGGAGGTCGCGAGCGACTTCACCGGTGCTTGCACCGGACGAGCACGCCACCAGCGTCGGTGTCGCGACCGCCAACGTGCTGGCGGCCAATATGAATTGTCGGCGTTGCAAGATTGAGTACCTCAGGTTATGAATACGGTCTCACGGCGAGAACTCGTAGGTCAGCGCGGTGACGGTACCGCGGAAGTACGGCTTGCGCCCTTCGGGCCGCAGCCATGCCACCTCGCCAGTGAATGGCACGGTCACTCCATCGCGTGTCTGGTAGTTGGTGAAGTTGCCTTCCCACGGGGCCATGACCATTTTCTCGCCAACGATGCCGCCCCTTGCCTCGGCGCGGAACGAGTCGATCAGGCCGGCATCGTTGAATCTGAACAACAGGGTCAGCGTCAGCGGGCCGTCAACGATGGTGGCGTTTGCCGACCGGTCGTCAATCGCCTCCCAGCGGACCCCCTGGCTGGGCAGCAACGCGGTCGGGTACCAGGCCGCCTCAGCGAAGAAGCGCATGAATTCGCCGCGGGCAATCTCACCGCCACCACTGACCTCGGCCACGGTGAACAAGCCCAGGAGCGCGGCATGCAGCAGGCCCCTGCCCGCGATGTAGCTGTCGACCACGCGCACGCTCAAGCCCGGCAGCATCGACACTTTGGCGTCCCATAGAAAGCCCGGGCGGTGGGTGACGACCCGTTGCCGCGACGTGAACGGCTTCCATTGGTCGCCCGTCGCGGACATGTTGAAAGTCCCAGCCAGTTCGAGAGTGGCGGCGGCAATGACTGGCTGGCCGTCTTTCAGCACGGTGCGAAAGTAACGCTGGACTGGCGCTGGCAGGCCTTCGAGTTCACGCGTGTCGTAGCGTGTGCTGGTCGCTTGTATTCGAGCGTCTTCCAGATTGATCAGGACCCTGCGCGTCGACTCCGCCCAGCGCGCGGCACCGTATGCACACAAGCCGATAGCGACAGCGGCGATTGCGCCCAGCGCGAAGCCAATCCATATCAACACTGTCATTTCTCCTCCGGCACTTGGCATGTCACCTGCGCAGACCACCACCGATTGAATCGGTCAATTGCTCTGCCTACTTCTCCCTCTTCTTGCCAAGCAGACGTTCGGCCCAGCCGCCGACTTTCGCACCGACGGAAGTGCCGAAGCCCGGGCCAAGAATGGCCGTGCCGACCGCGGCGCCGGCCATGGTTCCGCCCGTTGGATAGAGCAGTGGCGCGTCGAGCGTTCCAGAAACATTGAGCGGTATGCCGGCGCTGCTGCCCAAGGCTTTGATCTGAACGTTGACCCGTCCGGACAGTTCCTTCGTCGGCGAGACGTCGACATTGCCGTCGGCGGCCAGGGCGCCCGAGGCGATCTTGAGTTGCGTGAAACGGTAAGCTCCGTGCTCCATGATCAACTGCCCGGATAACTGGTCGAAACGGGTTGTTCCGCCCGTCGCCCCCTGCTTGATCAGACTGGTCGCCGCCTTCTGGATGTCGACGCCATGGATGATGCCGTCCTGAACCTGAAAAGGCATTTCCAGACGCAACGCACTGACCAGCTGCGCCGCGGCTGGCGCCGACGCGGACAGCACCGCCCTACCACTGAGCATGCCGCTGACCTGGGTTGTCGGCGACAGTAGGGAAGCGACTTTCTGTGTCTCCACGTGGTTGATGTCGAGATTGGCCTGTGCCTGCATGCCGTCGTGCCAGTTGAGCGCCGCCTTGCCGTCGGCCGTGCCGCCGTAGAGCTTGGCGCCCACCTGGCTGAGGGCGACATCGTCGCGCGTTGCCGTGCCCTTGATGGTCAGTTCGTCGAAGCTTATCGGCAGTCCAAACGGCAAGGTCCACGCTTTGGCACTCGCATCGATCAGATAGTTCGATTGATCGGGCTTGATGAACGCCTTGAACGTGCCGTCCTGCATGGTCAGCGAGGATTCCGCAGCTTCGCCGTTGGCGTCGAGACCGACACGGGCGTCGAACGGTCCGAAGCGGCCATTGCCGAAGACAATCACGGCGCCGCTGAGCAGAATGCTCTCGACCCGGAGCGGCGGCGGCTCAGCGGGCGAGCTGGTTGATTCGGCCTTGCTCCACGCCGGAACCGACGCTAACGCCGCCGCTGTCAGCGTCAGAGACTCGATCTCGACGCTCTTGATCACCTTGGCCGTTCGCAGTAGCGAGAGGATATCCGGGGTGACACGCACCTTGCCGAGCACGACGTCATCGGTCGTGCCGACCTTGATGCCGTCGATCGTGACATGCGGCAACGGCAGTGCCCCGAACCTGATGCTCTTTACCGATACTGGCGCCTTCAGCCTTACCGAAGCTTCCTTCTCGATCTGCGGAATGTAATCGTCGAACGAGACGAACAAGGGCAGCGCCAGCGCTGCTGCCAGCAGAAGCGTGAGCGCAATCAACAGCCGTCTGAACCATTTCATACCGCGATCGTACCCTCAGAACCGGACGGTCAGCGCGCAGGACGTCGCCACGCGACGCCCGGCATTCATCGCTGGCTCCGCATGGCCGGAGCAATGGGCTAGATCTTGCCGAGTAGCCACAGAATGAGCAGGACCACCAACACCAGTCCAAGGCCACCGCTGGGACCATAACCCCAGCTCCGGCTGTGCGGCCAGCTTGGTATCGCGCCAACCAACAGCAGAACGACGATGATCAGCAGAATTGTGCCTAGTGTCATTTCATCTCTCCTAGCAACGCGTCGTAGCGACGTAGCACCCGCGAGACCCCCCCGCAGCTTGTCAGTGAATGATGCTACTCGGGTGACAGCCATCGTCTGTACGTCTCCGCACACGCGATGATTGCGCCAATTCACGATACAAACCCCTACATCGTCCGCTCCGCCATGGGTCCCGGCACCGCCGCCACGCTGAAGCAATCTTGTAACGGAATGTTGCAGGAGGCGACTTTCGACAGTGCTCGGCATGGCCCATGCTCATACCTGGCAGCCAGCCCCGATTCCTCGACTTATCGGCGTCCGGGATGGGCAATACCGATAAAGCTTGCCGCCAAGCCACCAGGCGGGCGGCAATTCTTGCCGGTAAGCAACCGGTCGGCTATTGGATATCGTTGATTCACGGGCAGTAACGAAAGGAGCCATCATGAATGTAAACAGCGTCGGTCTTGCTCAATCGGTCGGCACGACCGATTGGCGTTCCACGGTTCGTCAGGGGCGGCAAGATTTTGCTCAAATCGTCCAGGCATTGCAGGCAGGCAATCTCGGCTCGGCGCAGCAAGCCTATACCGACTTTCAGCAGCTGCAGTCGGGGCTGACCAGCGCGGCCACGGCGACCGCCAGCACCTCAGCCAGTCCGGTGGTTTCCGACTGGACTGCGCTCGGGCAAGCCCTGCAGTCCGGAACGCTCTCGTCGGCACAGGATGCGCTCACCAAGCTGCAACAGGACGCCCAAAGCCAATGGCAGTCGCAGATGGCGCAGAAGCTGCAAGACGCGACGTCGGTCTATGCCCTGCTGCAAGGCAATCAAGCCGGTTCGACCACGGGAACATCGGGCACCGGCAGCGTGCAGAACGACCTGAAAGCGCTGGATGCCGCGCTGCAGTCGGGCGATACCACGTCCGCGCAAAAGCTGCTGGCTCAATTGGAGCAGGACCTCCTGTCCTCGGCGAGTCAGGCAGTCCACCGCCATCATCACCATGACAGCGCCGTCGCGCAGGCAAGTGCGGCAACTGACACTGCAAGTTCGACCGCCGGTAGTCAGAGCGCAGGCGGCCAGGCCAGCACTTAGTGCAATTGCGCTGACTCGCTCAGAACGATGCAAGGCAATCCCATCGGGAATGGCGATCAGAACTTCAGTTCCAGCCGGGCGGCGAAAACCGGATGAGTAGTTCTGATCGTCGTGGCGGTCTGATTCGTATTGCCGAATTGTTCCTGCGTGGCCGTTTGGTAGTCGCCGTGCAAGCAGTTGGCTGCCGATAGGCGCAGTTGCGCTGCCGCCGTCACCTTCCAGAGCGCGTAGATATCCAAAACGCGTTTCATCCCTTGAAAATAGGCCTGCGCTTCGGTCTGCCTCACCGCAAAAGCGGGCGTCCAGTTCAGACTGCCGCCGAAGGTGACTGGCAAGCCTCGCATGCGGTAGTCGGCACCGAGGTTGCCGCTATACGTTGGTTGCTGGTCGAGCCGATTGTTGGGGCCCGGCACTCCATCGACCTTTGACCAAAAGCGACTGAAATTGGCCCGAATATCGATCGGCAGTGCCCCCTCAAGCCACTCCTCAAGCCGAAACTTGGCCTCCAGTTCGAAGCCTTGGCTGGTGGCACTTCCAAGATTCGTCGGCATCGAAACCCAGCGCGGCACCGGAGACCAGCTGACAGTCTGCAGGCTCGTGACGCTGCGCATCAATTGATCGATATTGCGACGAAAGACGCTGGCACTCATCAGCCCGCCCGAGCCGAGATAATGTTCGTAGGCCAGATCCAGGCCCCAGGCCAGTTCGGGCTTGAGGTTGGGATTGCCGACACTGTCGGCGTTGGTCGGTGTATTGCTCACCGCGGCCGGATAGTTGGCGGACAGCGTCGGTACGGCAATCAGATTGCCCAGCGTCGGCGCGCGATAGCTACGCGTAACGGCCAGGCGGACCTGGTCCTTGCTCTCCGGCGTGAAACGCCAAACACCGTGAAACAGGGGACTGATTACTGTGCTGGTGTTGGCGGCCGACATATTGGCCGCATTGCTGGTAGTACGTATGGTTTCGCCGCGCAAACCACCATAGACGGCCCAGAGCGGCGTGATGTCCCACTCGTCCTGAGCATACACGGCATAGCGACTGGTGTTGGCGCTGACGACATTGCCGTAGGCGGCGAGTGGATTGATGCCGTCCTGCAGGGTTTGCGTCGTTTCGCGCCGACGGCCGGCTTCGAGTTCCCAGCCAGCCGCCAAGCGATGATCGTGTTGCCAGGTGCGCGAATACTTGCCGCTAGTGCTGAACGTCGAGTCTCGAATGTCCGTTTGGTCCCAGTTGGCATGGACCAACTGGTCCAGGATGTCATACTGATTGGTGGTCGTCGAGGTCTTGCTGGTCCATTGCCCGCCGTTGGCGCGCATTTCAAGGCGCGCCCCGTCTTCCAGGCGCCACTTCAGGTTGACCATTGCGCGCGCCATCTGGCTGTCCGAGTCGCTATGCCAGTGGGCATATGCGTAGGGCGCAGGGGCGGAGCCCACACTCTGGTCGAGCGTCGTCGTGCCATCGCTGCTGCCGCTGGATTGCATGAGGAATGGCTGCAACGCCAGGCTGTCGCCGCCGTCGAGGCGCCAGTTGAATCGTCCGGTCAGATGGATCCCGTCCGAGGTGGCTCGACTGTCGTCGTGCTGCGTCTGAACCAGGGTCGGCGTGTTACTCGCAACGTCGACGGCAGTCGTATGTAGTACCGACTCACTCGGCAGATTCTTGCGGAAAGTATTGGCCGTCAGATCGTAGTTGAGCGCCCCGATGCTGTCGGTGCGCTGCAACGAAACTCCGGGTTGAAGATGGCCCGCCTCCCAACCGAGATTGACGCGCATTTCGCTGGACTTCCTGACGAAGTCCTCGCGCAGCACGATGTTGATGGTGCCGGCGATTGCCCGCGTGCTGTGTTCCGCCACGGGCGCCCGCATGATCTCGATGCGCTCCACCTGTTCGGGCGAGAGCGAATCAAGCGAGAAGCCACGCGGCATCGGTTCGCCGTTGAGCAGGATCTGCGTGTAGCCCTTGCCCAGGCCGCGCATGCGAATATCGCCACCCCGTCCTGGGGTGCCGGATATCGTGATTCCCGGCAAGCGCTTGAGGACGTCGGCGAGCGAGGTATCCCCGTGGCGATCGAGCTCCTCGCGGCCGAAGACCATTTTCGCCGCCGTCGAGTAGCGACGTTCATCGGTGTCCGAAAGGCGCTTCCCTTCCACCACGACCTTGGCCGGATTGTTCGGCGGCGTACGCGCGTCGGTCGGTGCCGGGGGTGCTTGGGGCTCACCATCGGCATGGGCAAGGGTTGCCGCCGACAAGGCGCACAACAGCGGAGCAATGCGAGTAAAGGTAAAACTGGCTGGCACGGCGACCCTGTCTCGATCACGAACAGAATTGCGCATGCTACGCACCGGACAAGGAATTGTCCGTAAACAATTGTTACGTACTGGTCTTACCGCCGGAGAACAGGACGCCGGCCTGGAAAAGCTAGAATCCCGATTGCGGCAATTGCCGCCTTCGCCCAGCCGAGAGCCAACATGCAACTCAAGAATCCCAAGCTGTTGCGCAACACTTGCCTGATCGGCGCTGACTGGCTGCCCGCCGCCGGCACCACCCTCAGCGTTGTCAATCCGGCCAGCGGCGAAGTACTGGCCAAGGTACCCAACTTTGGCGGCACCGAAACGCGGCGAGCGATCGACGCCGCCGCCGCTGCCCTACCCGCCTGGTGCGCCAGGACGGCCGCGGAACGTGGCCGCATCCTGCGCCGTTGGTTCGAGTTGATGCTGGCGAACCAGGAAGACCTCGCCCAGCTCATGACGGCCGAACAGGGCAAGCCCCTGGCCGAGGCGCGCGGCGAGATCACCTATGCCGCCAGTTTTATCGACTGGTTCGCCGAGGAAGGCAAGCGCGCATACGGCGACACCATTCCTTCGCCCTGGCCCGACCGGCGGCTGGTCGTGATCAAGCAGCCGATCGGCGTTTGCGCCGCCATCACGCCCTGGAACTTCCCGGCCGCCATGATCACGCGCAAGGCAGCGCCGGCGCTGGCGGCCGGCTGCACGATGATCGTCAAGCCCGCCGAGCAGACGCCGCTGTCGGCGCTGGCACTGGCCTACCTGGCGCGCGAAGCGGGCGTGCCCCCCGGCGTGCTCAACGTCGTCACCGGCGACCCGATCGCCATTGGTGGCGAACTGACCTCCAGCCCGATGGTGATGAAGCTCTCCTTCACCGGCTCCACCGAAGTCGGTCGACTGTTGATGAGCCAGTGCGCGCCGACGCTGAAGAAGATGTCGCTGGAGCTTGGCGGCAATGCGCCGTTCATCGTCTTCGACGACGCCGACCTGGACGCCGCAGTGGCCGGCGCCATGATTTCGAAATACCGCAACACCGGTCAGACCTGCGTCTGCGCCAACCGGCTGCTGGTTCAGGAAGGCATTTACGAGGCCTTCGCCGCCAAGCTAGCCGAAGCGGTACGCTCGCTCAAAGTCGGCAACGGCAGTGACGACGGCGTCAACCAGGGACCGCTGATCGACGCCGCGGCGCTGGCCAAGGTGCAGGACTTGCTCGCCGACGCAACCGACAAAGGCGCCCGCATCATCTGCGGCGGCCGACCGCACAGCCTCGGCCGCACCTTCTTCGAGCCGACCATCGTTTGCGACGTGCGCTCCGACATGCGCCTGGCGAAGGAAGAGATTTTCGGCCCGGTGGCGCCGCTGTTCAAGTTTGCCAGCGAAGCCGAGGCCATCCGCATGGCCAACGATACCGAGTACGGTCTTGCCGCTTACTTCTTCAGCCGCGACGTCGGCCGCTGCTGGCGCGTCGCCGAAGCGCTCGACTACGGTATGGTGGGCATCAATTCCGGGCTCATCTCGAACGAAGTGGCGCCCTTCGGCGGCGTCAAGCAGTCGGGGTTCGGCCGTGAGGGCTCACGCTACGGCATCGATGAGTATCTCGAAATCAAGTACCTCGCCTTCGGCGGCATCTGACAACCCGCCGCCGCCGCCATCCATTCGGTGAGGGCAGCCTGAACCGCTGCGGGCCGCTCCATCATCGACATGTGGCCGCAGTGGTCAATCAAACGTAGTTGCGCGCCGGAAATCATTTCGGCCATCTGCTGGTGCCGCTCCGGCGGGCTCCAGG
>PMIF01000179.1:2423-14160 GCA_003157035.1 Rhodocyclaceae bacterium | reverse complement strand
CACCGCGCTTCGGCACTTCATCCTGGCTCGGCGGCTCGAAACCGGTATCCAGAAGCGCCAGGCGGGCGACGCGGCTGGGCGCCCGTCGATACACTTCCAGCGCCACGCGGCCGCCCATCGAATGACCAGCGAGCGAGATCTGCTCCGGTGCGCCGGCAAGCACGTGCTCGGCCATCGCCGCCAGCGTGTCGAAGGCCTGAAAACTGACGACTCGCACATCGTATTGGGCGCGCAGTGCCGGCAATTGCCCTTGCCACACTTCTTCGTCGCAGAGCACACCGCACAACAGGTAGAGCGTCTCCATCGTCAGTCGAGCGCCGCCGTGAAGGACGCGGCGACGGCCGCAAGTTCCTCGCGCAGCCAGCGATGCGCCGGGTTGCGGTGGTCGCGCTGGTGCCAGACCATGTACATCGGCATCGGCGCGCACTCGAAGGGCAACGCCGACTGGGCGAAGTCGCGCAGCAGTTCCTGGCCCAACAGCGACGGCAAGGTGACGAAGTAGCGGCTGCCACGCAGAAACGGCGGCACGCCGGCGAAGTTGGCGACCACGACGGCAAAACGGCGGACGATGCCGCGCTCGACCAATTCACGGTCGATGTCGAGCGGTCCGCGCGATTCGTGGATCACCGTCAGGTGCTCGCCGTCGAGGTAGTCGGCCAGCGAGACCGGCGCCTGGCGCACCGAGGCGTCACGAAAACAGATGTAGCGATCGGCGAACAGGCGCCGCTGGAAAAGATCGCCGGCCGGCGGTGGTCGCGGTGTGACGATCAGGTGGCAGCGGTCTTCGCGCAGCAGATCGGCAGTGGGCACATTCGATGGGATTACCCGCAGACGCACGCGCGGCGCCACCGCGCGCAGCCGGATGAACATCGCGGGCAGCAGCAGGTCGCGCTGGAAATCGTTGGCGGCGATGATGAATTCGCCATCAAGCCCGGCGGGATCGAAAGACTCGCTGTCGGCGAACGCGCGCATGCCGGCGAGGAGACCGCGCGCGCGCTCGGCCAACTCCACCGCCCGGGCAGTCGCAACGACGCCGCGCCCGGCCTTGACAAACAGGGGATCGCCAACGATGCGGCGCAGATTGGCCAGTTGGTGACTGACCGCGGACTGGCTGGTATCGAGCCGATCCGCGGCGCGCGTAATGGAACCCTCCTCGACCAGGACGACCAGCAGCATGAGCAGCCGGCCGTCGAGATCGAGGTGGTTGGCGCCGGCGAGAGGATCCGCTGGCGCGCGGGCTATATGCGCCTCCGTTTAGACAGCATGTTCCAGCAGCATGGTTGCCGCCGCGGTATTGGAGATCGGAATATGGAAATTACGATGCAGTTCAGTCACCTTGCCNNGAACTCCTTGTTGATGAAGCCGGCACGCTCGCCTTCCAACTGGTGCGACAGGCCGCCGGTGCCGATCACCAGGACTTTCAGATCCTGATCAAAGGCCTCGACAGCACGGCCGATGGCCTGGCCGAGCTTGTAACAACGCTTGGCCGACGGCGTCGGGAAGAGCACGGTGTTGATGTTGATTGGTATCACGCTCACGGGCCAATTCATGTCCGGATAGAGCAGCGCCAGGGGCAGCGTAAAGGCGTGGTCGACCACCATCTCCTGACAGGTGACCATGTCGAATTCATCGCCGATCAGCGACTCGGCGAGGTGCCAGGACAAGTCTTCATTGCCCTTGAACGACGGCAGCACGGGGATGCCCCAGCCTTCGTCAGCGTTCTTGTACTCGGGCGCGGTACCGATGGCGAAGGTCGGCATCTTGTCGAGGAAGAAATTGAGACCGTGGTCGTTGTTGACGACGATGGCAACGTCCGGCCTGACCTTGGCCAGCCATTCGCGAACGGGCGGAAAACCGTCGAAGAAGGGCTTCCAGTATGCATCCGTTTGCAGGCCCTTGTGGATCGCGCCGCCGATGGCAGGCACGTGAGAAGTGGTGACGACACCTACGATCTTGGCCATGACTATTTCCCCGCGGCGACGAGCTTCGCCTTGAATTCGTCCTTGCTCACGCCCGTCTGTTGGGCACCGATGTCCTGCATATCCAGGCCGAAGATACCGCCGAACTTGGCCAGGTAGTAGGCATTGCCGCCGGCGGCCAGCAGTTGCAGCACGTTCTTGGCGGCGACGGCGGCCCGCTGCTGCGCGTTGAGGCCGTACTTGGCGCAGTAGGCATCCTCGTCCTTGAGAAACTCGTCACGGCTGGCCTTCTCGTTGAACGAGTAGCACATCTTGTTCAGCGCGTAACCCCTGCGGGCCTCACTGCCGTCGAAGATCGTGGTACCCGGAATATTGATATGCGGCGATTTCACTGGCATGTCTCCTTCCGTTGTTGTCTGCGTCCAGGACGACCCCCTCCGGTACCGCCCCCGCATGGGAACAATTATTCAGGGTTTGAGCCAGTAGATAAACGCTGCGCGGCTCATCGCTGTCATGAACGATTTCGATGGATCACGCCCAGTACAAACGCATCGGGTTGTCAACGAGCAAAGCCTGCTGTAGTGCGGCAGTCGGTGCGATGCGGGGCAGATAGTCGACCAGCTTGCCGTCGTCGGGCATGTGCGATTTCATGTTCGGATGTGGCCAATCGGTGCCCCAGAGCACGCGATCCGGAAAGGTCTCGACCAGGCGGCGGGCGAACGGCACCACGTCGTCATAATTCGGCGGACCGGATTTCGACAGCCGCTCGGGGCAGCTCACTTTCGACCAGATGTTCGGATGCTCACGCAGCAGGCGCACAAACAGCTCGAACTCGGGGCCGTCGACGGGTTTGCCGACATCCGGTCGGCCCATGTGATCCACCACCACCATCGTCGGCAGCGAGGTGAAGAAATCCCACAGTTCGGGTAGATCCTGCGCCTCAAAATAGACCACCACGTGCCAACCCAGCGGCGCAATACGCTGGGCGATATCGGCCAGCACTTCGCGCGGCGTGAAGTCGACCAGACGCTTGACGAAGTTGAAGCGCGTGCCGCGCACCCCCGCGGCGTGCAACTCACGCAGTTCGGCGTCGGAGATATCGCGGGCCACCGAAGCGACGCCGCGGGCCATGCCGTTCGAGTGCCTGAGCGCATCGGCCAGCGCCCGGTTGTCGTTGCCATGACAGGTGGCCTGAACGATGACGTTGCGCGCAAAGCCAAGGTAATCACGCAGGGCGAAGAGCTTTTCCTTCGGCGCATCGCAGGGCGTGTACTTGCGCTCCGGCGCGTAGGGGAAAGTGTCGCCAGGACCAAAGACGTGGCAGTGCGCATCGACGGCGCCGGCCGGCGGCACAAAGCGCGGTTGCGCAGGATTGGGATGGAACGGCAGGTAGTCGGGGTCCATGATTGTCCCTATTATGAAAACACGACGCCGTCAAAGAGCTTGCGGGCGGTGAGCAGCACGGCGGCGGTGTCCACGTCGCCGGCGGCGTTGAGTTCGACGACGATGGTCGACTCGCCGATCGGATGCTCGATGGCCATGGTCTTGCTGCGTCCTGCCGGCAGCTTCGCTAGCGTAGCGACCGGGCTGCCCGGCAGCGCGCACGCCGTGGCCACACTGACGGCGCCGAGGACGCCGATCGAGGCATGGCAGCGATGGGGAATGAAGGTGCGCGTCGAGATGACGCCGCCCTGCTTCGGCGCGCTGACCAGGGTCATCTTCGGCACCGTCTTGTCGCGCACGTCACCGAGATTCATCCTCGGTCCGGCCTGCAAGCGGATGGATTCCAGCTTCGCCTTCAGTTCGGCGTTGCCGTCGAGCGCCTCGCGCGTCTCCTCGCCGCTGATGCCAAGATCGGCTGCGCGCATGATCACCACCGGCATGCCGTTGTCGATGCAGGTGAGTTCGACGCCGTCGATGACGTCGACCGCGTTGCCGGTCGGCAGCAGCGCACCGCAACTGGAACCGGCCGTATCCTTGAACACCACAGGGATCGGACTTGCCGTCCCGGGTACACCGTCAAGATGAGCGTCACCCGTGTAGGTGACGCGGCCGCCGGGCGTCCTGACGCGCGCCACGGCGATCTGGTCGGTGTTCTCCATGAAGATGGTCACCGTCGTCTCGATGTCTTGAGCCTTGACCAGGTCGCGCTCGATGGCGAAGGGGCCAACGCCGGCCAGGATGTTGCCGCAGTTCTGCGCATCGGTAACGATGGCCTGATCGACGAAGACTTGCAGGAACAAGTAATCGACGTCGACGCCTGGACGCGCCGAGCGCTTGACCACCGCAACCTTCGAGGTCAGTGGATCGGCGCCGCCCATGCCGTCGATCTGGCGGCGGTCGGGCGAGCCCATGACGCCGAGCAGAAACTTGTCGCGCGCCGCCACGTCGCTCGGCAAATCGCTGGAAAGAAAATAGCCGCCCTTGGAAGTGCCGCCGCGCATCCACATGCAGCGCACGCCCTCGACCGCGGCGTCAGACATACTTCAATCCCTTGGCCGCGAGTTTGCCGCGCATGTCGTAGATGTCGAGGCCCAGCTCGCCGGCCGCCANNCTCGCGGCGCACGACGCAGACACCGTCGTCGTCGGCGACGATGACATCGCCCGGATTGACCAGCTCGCCGGCGCAGACGATGGGCACGTTCACCGAGCCGAGCGTCTCCTTGACCGTGCCTTGCGCGCAGACAGCCTTTGACCAGACGGGAAAATTCATTTCCTTCAGCGTGCGGATGTCGCGCACGCCGGCGTCGATGATCAGCCCGACACCGCCGCGCGACTGCATGGAGGTCGCCAACAGATCGCCGAAGTAGCCGGCGTCCGAGGGCGAGAACGGTGCCAGGACGAGGATGTCGCCCGCGTGCACCTGCTCGACAGCGACGTGGATCATCCAGTTGTCGCCCGGTGGCGCCGAAATGGTCAGCGCCGAAGCGGCGATGCTGGCGCCCGGATAGATCGGTCGCATGTAGGAAGCGAGGAGTCCGATGCGCCCCTGGGCTTCGTGCACCGTGGCGACGCCGCACTCGGCAAGTCCCTTGATCACTGCCGGATCGGCGCGCGCGATGTTCTGCACCACGACGCCCTGTTCGCTCATTCCTCTCATGTCAAAGCCCCTTGGCCTTCAGTGCCGTATCGAGTCGCGGATAGACGCGGCGCGCATTGCCCTCATAGATCATGTGGCGCTCCTCAGCCGTCAGGTCGGCGCCTTCGATGTAGCGCTTGGTGTCGTCGAAGTTGTGGCCGGTCTGCGGATCGATACCCTTGACGGCACCGATCATCTCCGAGGCGAACAGCACGTTCTTCAGCGGAATCACGCGCGTCAACAAATCGATGCCCGGCTGATGATAGACGCAGGTATCGAAGAAGACGTTATTGAGCAGGTGGTCATCCAGCAACGGCTTCTTCAGTTCCTGCGCCAGGCCGCGATAACGGCCCCAATGGTAGGGTGCGGCACCGCCGCCATGCGGAATGACAAACTTGAGGTCCGGGAAGTCCTTGAACAGGTCGCCCTGGATCAACTGCATGAAGGCCGTGGTGTCGGCGTTGATGTAGTGCGCGCCGGTGGTGTGGAAGCACTCGTTGCAACTGGTGCTGACGTGGATCATGGCCGGGATTTCCAGCTCAACCATTTTCTCGTAGATCGGATACCAGGCACGGTTGGTCAGCGGTGGCGAAGTCCAGTGACCGCCCGATGGATCCGGGTTGATGTTGATGCCGACAAAGCCGTATTGCTTGACGACCTTTTCCAGCTCGGGGACGCAGGTGGCCGGATCGACGCCCGGCGACTGTGGCAGCATGGCGGCGCCAATGAAGTTGTCCGGGAACAATTGCGACACTCGATAGCAAAGTTCGTTGCAGATCGCCGCCCACGTCGAGCTGACATTGAAGTCGCCGATATGGTGGGCCATGAAGCTGGCGCGCGGCGAGAAGATGGTGAGATCGGAGCCGCGCTCCTTCATCTTCTTCAATTGATTGGTCTCTATGCTCTCGCGCAGTTCGTCGTCGCTGATCTTGAGTTCCGAGGCCTTCGGCATCAACGCCGGCTGGCGGATAGCCTCGATCTGGCGCTTGCGCCACTCCTCCAGCGCTTTCGGCGCAGTAGTGTAGTGGCCGTGGATATCGATGATCACTGCCCGTCCTTTCGGTTGACGATTCTTTACCGGCGCCAGTATCCGCCTGACAACCGGGCCTGGCATTCCAATTTGCCCGGTTTCGTATAAGATTTTGATATAGCCATGGATATCGAACTCCCCAACCTCCGTCATCTGCGTGCCTTTCGCGAGGTCGCCGAGCGCCGCAGCATCAGTCAGGCCGCAGCGCACGTCTTCCTGTCGCAGCCGGCCATCACTCAGGCCATCGCCAAGCTCGAGCATCAGATCGGCACGCCGCTGTTCGAACGCCTCTCCGACGGCATGCGGCCGACTGAAGCCGGCGCCCTGTTCGCGCAGCGGGCCGCTCACACACTTGAACTGATCAGGACCGGCGGCCAGGAAGCTATCAAGCTCGGCGGCGAGCGCGGCAACCGCCGGCAAGCCGGTATCGATCAACTGGTCACGACGACGCAGTTGCGCTCGCTGGTCGCCGTCGCCAATGCCCGCAACTTCAGTCTCGCCGCACGCAGCATCGGCACCTCGCAGCCGGCGCTGCACCGCGCCGCGCGTGACCTTGAAGCGCTGATGGACATTCGCCTGTTCGACAAGACCGCCCAGGGCATCGAGCTGACGCGCGCCGCGCAGACCCTGGCGCAGCATGTCAAACTCGCTTTCGCCGAACTGGCGCAGGGCTACGCCGAAATCGCCGCGCTCTCGGGCAGCGACACCGGTCTCATTGTCGTCGGCAGCATGCCGCTGGCACGCCACGGCATCCTGCCCGCGGCGATCAACGCCCTGGCTCGCGAGTTGCCCGAGGTCCGGGTCAGCGTCGTCGATGCGCCCTACAACGAACTCCTGCACGGCCTGCGCCATGGCGAACTCGATGTCCTGATCGGCGCCTTGCGTGACCCGATACCAGTCGAGGATGTCGTCCAGGAATCCCTGTTCGACGATCCGCTGGCCATCGTCGCCCGCAGTGGGCATCCCCTGGCGACGAAGAGGCGCGTTTCCGCTGCCGACCTCAGCGCCTATCCGTGGGTACTGCCGCAGCGGGGCACGCCGACACGCGATCATTTCGAGATTCTGCTGAACGGCCATGCGACTGCGGGCGGTCTGGTCGAGTCGAGCTCGATCGTCCTGGTCTGCGGTCTGCTGCTGGAGAGCGATCGCCTGACGCTGATTTCCCGCCATCAGATCCGGCGCGAAGAGGAGCAGGGCCTGCTCACCACGCTGGCCTACGACACCCGCAGCACCCGCCGTCCCATCGGCCTCACGACCCGCAAGAACTGGCGGCCGACAGCGACGCAGAGCCAGTTTCTCGATCTCATACGGGCAGCGGCGAGTACCGTCAAGCATCCGTTATAGTGGCGCCCCCTGCCAACGAGAGCTTCCTGTCCATGAGCACACTTCCCCCTTGTTCCCAATGCGGATCGGCATACACCTATGAGGACGGCAACCAGTACGTCTGCCCCGAGTGCGCCCACGAATGGCCACAGCAGTCGGCCACGACCGAGGCGGCGCCCGGTGCTCGCGTGGTCCGCGACGCAGTCGGCAACGTACTCAGTGACGGCGACGCAGTAACCGTGATCAAGGATCTGAAGGTCAAGGGCTCGTCGCTCGTGGTCAAGGTCGGCACCAAGGTGAAGAACATCCGCCTGGTCGACGGCGACCACGACATCGACTGCAAGATCGACGGCATCGGCGCCATGCAACTGAAGTCAGAGTTCGTGAAAAAGGCTTGAGACCGCCGACCGATCGCGATCCGGCGACGCCTCGCAGGCCAGGATCAAGTCTGCATCAAGCGTGCGGATCGGGATACTCCGATCGGTCGGAATGCCGCCGGACACTTGCAAGGCCAGGTAGCGCCCGCAACTGACGCGCAGAAATGAAGTGAAGTTGCCGCAGTCGCCGCCGGCCGCCGCCAGTTCGCCGTACAACTGGGCGATCAGGCGACCGATGGTCATGCCGTCCCGTTCGGCAATCTCGTCCAGGATGTTCCAGAACAGGTTCTCCAGGCGAATGCTGGTCGCCACGCCGTGCAGCCGCAAGGAGCGCGATCGCGAGCGATACAGCTCGGGGTCGGCGCCGATGAAGATCTGGCACATGGCCGAGCCTCCTTTCCGATGGACTGCCGCCGCGCAGGCGGTCGACAATCCACTCTAGCACGGCCTCAAGGCGTGATACGGGTACCCAGCAAGTGCAGGAACTGGGCGAGCCAATCCGGATGGGCAGGCCACGCCGGCGCGGTCACCAGATTACCGTCGGTCACGGCCGCGTTGATCGCGATCTCGGCATAGCTGCCCTTGGCCAGTTCCACTTCCGGCCGGCAGGCCGGATAAGCCGAACAGCGCCGTCCGTTCAATACCCCTGCCGCAGCAAGGATCTGCGCGCCATGACAAATGGCCGCCACGGGTTTGTCGGCGGCGAAGAAGTGCCGCACGAATTCGATCACCCGTGGGTCGAGTCGCAGATACTCGGGCGCCCGACCGCCGGGAATTACCAGCGCGTCGTATTGCTCCGGCTTAACGTCGGCAAAGGCCGCATTGAGCGTGAAGTTATGGCCGCGCTTCTCGGAATAAGTCTGCTGACCTTCGAAGTCGTGGATCGCGGTGGCAATCGCCTCTCCCGCCTTCTTGTCCGGGCAGACGGCCTGCACGGTATGGCCTACCGCCTGCAGCGCCTGGAAGGGCACCATGATCTCGTAGTCCTCGCCGAAGTCGCCGACGATCATCAGAATCTTCTTGCCTGCCATGATGGTCTCCTCGTTGGTTGGTCGCGGGCGCAATCGTGTGCGCGCCGAAACCATTCTGGCAGGCTCACTCAGGAGCCGGGTGGTAAGGGGTTACCGTGCGGCGACCACAGCCAGGCAGAAGCCATCAATCGAATTTGCGGGCGTAGGCGTTGTACAGCGAGCAGGTTGTGCCGCCAGGCACAACATCAGCCCTGAGGTTGGAATCCCGCTTTCAACAGCACCTTGAAAGTGGGCCGTATTGTGCAAATCGGTTTGCCTGACAAGCAAGTCCAACGGCCCGTTGCATGCGATATTGGGTTGCACAACGAAAAGCCAATGACGCCGATGCAGCGGGAGCCGCCACTGGCGGGCCTGAAATGATGAGGCTCTGAACGACAGCTCACTGAGTCCAGTCGCCATTCCAATGGGTCCAATTTGATTCGGGTGGCGGGGGATTGTGTATTCGGCGATGGGGTTGCCGAACAACGCCAATGGAGCGTTGACGATTGACCCCGCGACCGGGGTGATCAGTGGGATGTACGACGCGTTTGGCAATCAGGTCTTCAACGTGACCGTTGCCGCCCACCCCACCGGTTCCAGGCTATCGATCGCCAAGAGCTTCGTGCTGTCGATCCGCGACGATGGTTGAGCGCGATGAACGGGCAGTTCGCATGGAACTGCCCGCTCATCCATGCTAGGCTGTGTATTACATTGTGACACAGCGAGGCAGGTAGCCATGCAAACCACCCTGACGGTGCGCTTGGTCGAGAAGGAAGCCCAGGCGCTGGACGCCTTGTGCGAGATGACGGGCAAGTCGCGGAGCGAAGTGGTGCGGGAGTCCTTGCGCAGCTATCGGCTGCGCGAGTCCCTGCGCCAGAGCCAGGCCCGCCTTGGCCCGGCGGCGCGGACCGGCGGCTGGTTGACCGAGGATGACATTCTGCAAGACGTTTCGTGAAGGTCTTTCTCGATACCAACGTCTGGCTTTCCGCGACGATCTTCTCGGGACTGTGCGAAGCGCTGGTGACGGAATGCGCCGACCGGGACTGGTTGCTAACCAGCGATCTGATCCGACAGGAGGCGCACGAGGTGCTGACGCGCAAGTTTCCCCATGTTCCCGATGCGACGGCCTTGTTCGATGCCTCGTGGAGCGAGGTTCGATGCATCGCCGATGTGGCCGAACCCGCCGACGATGCGGATGCTCGTCTCGTGGCGGCCGCTGCGACGGCCGGGGCGGAACTGTTCGTCACCGGCGACCAGCGGGTACTCGGTTGGGCGTCGGCAGGTGCCATGAGACTGGTGTCGCCGCGTCAGGCGTGGGAGATTCTCTTCGGTAGCAGCGCTCAAGGCGAAAACCAGCGACCACCCGGATGAGCGTTCTCTGTCTGGACGACTCTGATACACACTTAAGCGGCCACCACAGTTGCGTTTGTCATGTGACCGTAGAGCGCACCGATGCGACTGTCGCCAATCAGGAATCAGCGCCGGAAAGCGGCCATCAGAATTCAGCCACCCGAAAGCCGCCGTTCGGCTACGAGTGCAGTGCGCCCTGATCTATCTCATGACAATTGGAATGAGGGCCAATTCTCGGCGTTACCTCGCACCGTAGGGTGCACGATCACTCTTGGTGGCCGGTTCGTCGAGCTTCGCGCTGGATAAGAAGCCGGCACTACGAATCCCTCGCCCCGGCGATGAGGAGCTTACCGGCTGGCGCGCTTCTGGCAAATGGTTTGGTTGCAAGAACGGTGCGGTACCAGGCCGTGCGTACTGAGCTAGCAAGCTTGCGTTCGCGAAACGTTCGCTTACAAGTCCAGGTATTCCTTCTCGATCTCCTCGCCGTTATGCTTGACACGCGCATATGCGCGATCAACTGGGGAGAGCATTTGTGAGTACTGATCTAACACGTAGAAACGTCATGCTGTCCGCTGCGCTGGCCCTATCTGCAGCAGCCGTCGCCCGGCCGTCGCTCGCACAGACCATGGGTGATGAAACGCGCGAGCACCCGCGGATCGTTACTGCGATCCGTGAGATGGAGGATGCGATTCGATACTTGGAGGGCGCGCCGCACGATTTTGGCGGCTACAAGAGTGCCGCGATCGCTGATACACGACGTGCCATTGAATCGCTGCGCATGGCGCTTCGGTACCGCGAGTTTCGCGATAGAGAGCGCCGCGAGTTTGGCCGCTGAGCGCAGTAAAGATCCTGCAGGCAACGTTGGCATAGCAAGATGCTGGCGTTACCTGCTGCCAAACCGCCCAGCAACAGTCGCCCCGCGCGACTCGGTAATGTGCAGCGATGCCCAACTTGAGGCAGTGTTGATCTGAATGCTGTCGCCGAAAACCGGGCACTCAAGTTGATCGCGACGAGTCCCGTCTAGCGAAATTGGATGGCCACGTCGACGGGCCGTTGCAGGCCGGAACCCGCTATGCGCGTCACCTCCATATTCGAATCTTGAGTGACCGGCAGGCGGCAGCCCACTGTCCCTATTGTTCCACCAGCTCCACGCGTCGATTCTGTGCTCGGCCCTGTTCGTCCTTGTTTGACGCAATCGGGCTGTAGGGCCCTACACCGGCCGCCTTCAGTCGCGTTGATGCGATGCCGCGTCCGACGAGCGCCTTGACCAGGGCTTCCGCGCGGTCCGCCGAAAGCTTGAGATTCGTCTCAAGCGTTCCCGCAGTATCAGTGTGGCCTACGATGAACGCCTTCACAGTGGAACTACCCTTGAGCAATTTCACCATCTCGGCCAGAGCCGGCTCCGATTGGGGCTTGATGACTGCGGATCCGGTATCGAAGTAGATCCCGTAAATGATCGTCTTCCCTGCCGATTGCAACTCGCGCCCCATGACGGCCGCGTCCGCCGTTACATCCTGGCGCATGGCCTGCGTTTCGACGATCACCAACTGGTAGACGCGACCTTCGTTGAAGGCTTCGAGGTAAACACCTGTCATCGCGCCAGCCTTCCGGATCTCCGCCGCCACACGCCGTTCGTCCCCACCGAGGCG
>PMIF01000179.1:0-2396 GCA_003157035.1 Rhodocyclaceae bacterium | reverse complement strand
GGCATGCGTGTGAGCAGCGGGTGGTCCCGGCTCCCTTTGTTGTCGTTCTGGGCATTAGCGAGAGGCATCGCCGAAAGCAGGGCGATACCGACAAGCGCAATAATCAGACGGCACGACATCATGTCTTCGTTCTCCGAGGTAAGGGTGGAAGATTCAGCGACCCTTCAGAGTATCTCCGGACTCACAGGTGCGGTCAATTCGACTGACATAGGTCGAAACAGTCTCGGCCAGTCTCGCTCTTGCGCGGCGCCCGAGAAACCAGTCGAGCATGATTGTGGCCGAAGGATTCTGGAAATGAGACTCCGCATCCTGCCACTATGTGAATTGGAAGGCAACCTCGACTGTCCGGCCGACTGGAGCCAACTCTGAAATCTGTCAAAAGATGGCGCTACCAGCGAAATGGTCCGTGAACTCCTTGTTGACTTCCCGTGAGATACCTTCTTGACGTCAGCCGTCTCATCCCATCTGAAAATCCAGAGCCGGGGCACGCGTACCCGGCATTCACCCGCCAACTCAATAGTCGACCCCCTTTAGTAAGTTCTGATTGGGAACGTACTCAAAACGGTTGGGATTGCCTTTCACCAAAGTCTCGCCCAGCGCATATCCTGTGGTGCCGCGGGTGGAATTGTCGTTGTCCTGAATTACGGTCCGATCCAACTGATAATTCTCAAAGACCTTGCTGCTTCTTGAGAGATCATCCATGTGGGTGTTGAAAGCGGCAATGCGGGCGTCACTGGCCGCGTTCGCCGCCACAGACGCTCGCTTGGAGGCTTCGCCGACTGCGTGGATATTGTCGATGACCACGGCTGTCTGCTGGTTGATGACCTGCGCGTTCTGGTTGTAGCTGGCCGCAATTGCCTTCACGGTAGCCAACTCCTCGTCCCAGAGTTGTTTGGGAACGCTCACTCCGCTAACGGTCAACGACCACGCTCCTGCCCCTCCGCCGCGCATGGCCCCAAGGCGCATGCTGAACCTCAGCAAGCCGGTTCCGTCGTGCGAGTCCAGATCCCCCTTCACGAGGGAAGACGCCACGTGGTACTGGTCTGGCCTTTCTTTATCCTCGCTGGTCACGGTCAGTGTTGGCACAGGGGCGCGCCTTCTTTGATGATCCTGCTGCGTGACGCACCGGTACAGGCCAACCAGATCGCCGTTGAAGGAACAGCTGAAATAGGGCTTGTGCGTCTGCTTCATGTACTGGATCATCTGCCGCGATTGCGAAATCTTGGGGTCGTAAATGTTCCCAATAATTACGCCCATATGAATCGACTCGCCTCTGGGGCCGGCGGCATGCACGGTTCCCCCGCCGGCGTTGGTGATCTTCCATCCAGCAGGCAGGTCAATGGTACCGCTGTTATCGGCGAACCTGGTCCGGTGCAACGGCAGAGGCGCGCCTCCCTGCGCAGGGGATTGCACAGGTTGCGGTTGCGAAGCGTATAGATCCTTTTCCTTGTGCCATGCTTCGTTTAGCTTGTTCATCAGCACGTTCTCGGTCTTCCCAAAACGATCCGCGTCATCGTAGAGCACAGCGGCGGCAGGCTTGGCGCCGCCGGGCATGGATACGATAACCAGTCCGGCGATGCGCGTACCGCCCTGGTTCTTTGCCGTGAGACTGAAGAAGGTCGCGACTGACTCGCCGCTGCGGCTTTGGAAGAATTTGCCGATCTGCGGGCGATCTCCAAAATGGCCGTGAACCTGGCGCAGCATTGTTGCCATTGCGCCTTGCAATGTCGACTGCCCAGCAACGGGCCCGTAAATAACCTGGCCCCCTCCGGGATTCTTGATGGTCTTCAAACTATCCTCGGCATCGGCGCCTGTCTGGGTCGGCGCTTTCGACACGGAAGAATCGCAGGCGGTAATAGCCAAGCAACTCAGCGCAAGCAGGAAGACAAGGGCGCGGAAATTGAGGCCAATGAGAAGAACAATCGGCGCTCCCCCCTCCATCGCATGAGGACACGTCTTCGTCCGTTCACGCCGTAGCATCGTGAGACCCATGAATTACTCCTCTTTCGTGTGCGTTGATAGAGTGGGTTCTATGAAGATGGTGAGAAGCGAAAGTCGATCATCGTCTTGCGCTCAGCATTCCCGCCTTGGTGAGCGCGCCCTCTAAAAAATCATTCTCCAAGGTGAGCTGTCCGATCTTGGCGTGCAACGACTTCAGGTCAGGCATCGCTTCGGGCTTCGGTCCGTCGAACACCTGGGCCGCTCGTTCCAGCAGTTGCATGTTCCAGTCTGTGATCTGGTTCGGATGGATGTCGTACTGCTGCGCCAGTTCGGCCAGGGTCTTGTCCCCCTTCATCGCCGCCAGCGCCACCTGCGCCTTAAACGTCGGCGAGTGGTTCCGCCGTTTCCTTCTTGCCATGCTCTTGCTCCCGCTCAAGACCGCTTCCGCGGCCGTT
>PMIF01000058.1 GCA_003157035.1 Rhodocyclaceae bacterium | reverse complement strand
CGATATGGCATTCCTTGCACTCGGCCGCCGCATGCTCGTCCAACAGCTTGAACTTGGTCTTCTTGTTGTGATCGAACTCGGTGCGCGTCCATTTGACGTCGCCGTGGCATTCCTCGCACTTCTTGCCCAGGCCACCCTTGTGCACGTCGTCCTTGCGGTGGCACGAGAGGCAGTCGGCAGGCGCATCGCGAAACTTCTTCTTCGCCTGATGGCAGTCGTCACACTTGTTCTTGGTCTGCCGATGGGCACCGCGGAGGCGGAAATTAGTCCGGTCGTGGTCGAACTTTTCCTTGTCGACGGTCGCGATCCTGGCATCCCGACCCTTGTGATCCGGATGGCAGCCGTGGCAGGTCACATCCTGCTGATGGCCGTGCAGGCGGACCTTGTTGCGAATGTCGGCGGCGACATCCTTGTGGCAGTCGAGGCAAAGCTGGGTCTGCGCCTCCTTGTCGAAACGCTTGTGGCATTTCTCGCACTCTTGTTCGTACTTGGCATGTCCCTGGACCACCGCCCCAGGCATCAGCGCCCGTTCAATTTCCGAGACCTGGGCAAGCGCGGCCAGCGGCAATAGCAGCAGCGAGAGGGCGAGCCTCTGCCACCAGCGCTCAATACATGTGGACAGCAACGACATGCACGATTCCGCTGACGATCAGCAGGTAAAGGAAGGGGATATGAATGACGTGCCAGAACGAGAACAGCTTTTCCCAGCTGGTTAACTGGGATGCCTCGCATACGGCATCCAGGAAAGCATCGGTCTTCTGCTTGGCCAACCGGTAGTTGAGGACGCGCTGCGCCTTGGTCAGACGTTCTTCGCGCTTGGCACGTTTCATTGCCTTCTTCATCTGCTCATGGACGCGCATCGCCAGTCGGCGGGCAATGATCCTCAACATCGCGAAGCGCTTCAGCCGGGGCCAAATGCCGCGCAGCTCGAGAAAGGCGTACTTGCGAAACATCAGCAAGCGTTCCTGGATCTGCGGGTATTCCGAAAATATCGTACCCATATTTTCGGTACAGCCCTGCAAGTCAGCCTGAACGTCAGTCATGCTCAGGTGCTGGCCGTACATGCCGCGGTGGATGTGCCGATAGAGGAATCGACCGACAATGCCGCTGATCGCCACCAGCAACATGGCATAGAGCGCCACCCGGCTGTTCATGGCGCCAATGTGGAACGTTGAATGGAAGACCACCAGCGACGGCCCAACGATACCCGCCACCATATGGTAGCGAAACCAGTAGCGCATCTCTCCCCAGCGATCCATGAAGCGAACGCGCTTGCGCAGCGGGTAGAGCAGGAGGGTGAGCATCATGATGCCACCCCACAAGCCAAGGTTGTAGCCGATGTCGTCACCGGCGCGATAGAGCTGGCCATCGGCCACCAGCCACGCGAGGCCGAGCACGAGAAGGCACAACAGGAAAAGACCGGCGCGCCAGGCCCAACGGAGAATATCTTCCGTTGTGGACTTGGCGGGGCCGTCAGTACGGATCTCGGTCAAAGGACCGACATCGGCGGCACCGAACATTTTTTTCTCCGTGGGCGGACGGATTTATCGTATGTGTTGCTCGTCTATTATATGCAACGACTAGCACTTTCGGTCAATCGGGCATCCAGGGGGCGGGGGCACCTGAGTATTGCCGGCCGTCTCGTCAGCAAGACGTGATGTGGCAAATCGGAAACGAGTGATAATCCAGGGCTCGCACAACTCAGGCGAACTTTATCCGTGCACGAAATCATCTATTACACGCTGCCTGCGGCGCTGGCCGCTGGGGCTGTGATCTACCACAGCCGTGGCAAACGACGCCAGACGGTTGTCCATCAGGCCGAGCTCAAGGAGGCCATCGAAGCCGGTTTGACAGAGCCGCCGACCCTGCATCCCGTCGTCGATCTGTCGATCTGCATGGGTTCGGGCGCCTGTGCCCGGGCCTGCCCGGAAAAGGCACTTGGCGTCATCAAGGGCAAGGCGGTGCTGATCAACGCTGCCCATTGCATCGGCCACGCTGCCTGTCTGCCGGCTTGCCCGGTCGGTGCCATCAAACTGGTATTCGGCACCGCCAAGCGCGGTATCGAGATCCCGAAGGTGGCGCCCACCTTCGAATCCGACGTGCCGGGCATCTTCATTGCCGGCGAGCTTGGCGGCATGGGGCTGATTCGCAAAGCCGTCGAACAGGGCAAGCAGGCCTTGGCCTCCGTCGCCAAGAAACCGCGCGGCGATGCCGACTACGACGTGGTAATCGTCGGCGCCGGTCCGGCCGGCATCTCGGCTTCGCTCGCCGCCAAGGAACAAGGCCTGCGTTACGTCACGGTTGAACAGGAGGACTCGCTGGGTGGCACTACCTACCACTATCCGCGCAACAAGATTGTCATGACGGCGCCGATGGACCTGCCGCTGGTCGGCAAGGTGAAGATTCGCGAGACGACCAAAGAGAACTTGATGGAACTCTGGCAAGGCATCCTCGACGAGCAGCAACTAGCCGTCCACTTTTTTGAGCGCATGGAGGACATTCAGCGCGACGGTGCCAGCTTTATCGTCAAGACCAGCAAGGACAGCTATCGCACCACCAATGTCTTGCTGGCCATGGGCCGGCGCGGCACGCCGCGCAAACTCGGTGTCGACGGCGAGGACCAGGCCAAGGTTGTCTATCGCCTGATCGAGGCCGAGCAGTATCGCGATCGCCACGTCATGGTCGTCGGCGGCGGCGACAGCGCGCTGGAAGCGGCCCTCGACATCGCCGCCCAGCCGGGCACCTGGGTGACCTTGTCCTACCGCGGCAACGCCTTCAGCCGAGTCAAGGCGAAAAATCGCCAGCGCATCGAAGAGGCCCAGTCCCGCCAATTGATCCGCCTGATGCTGGAGACCAACATCAAGTCCATCCTGCCGGACAAGGTGATCACCGCCTGCGGCGATCAGGTCGAGGAGCTAAGGAACGACGCCGTGATCGTCTGCGCCGGCGGCGAATTGCCCAGCCCCTTCCTGAAGAAAATGGGCATCACGGTCGAAGCACACTACGGCGAGTGACCGGGCAGGCGGACGACCATGGCAACGCCGTCGCCGCCGGCAAGATTCTCGGCCCGGATAGTGCCGCCGTGGAACTCGGCAATCAGGCGGGCAACATAGAGCCCCAGGCCCAGATGCGGTTCGCCCGACGACGCCTGCGGCCGCAGCGACACCATCGATTGGAACAGTTTGCCGGCCATCGCGGCCGGCAGCAACGGCCCCTTGTTGCTGACTCGTAGTTCGACACCGTCGGCCGCCGGCGCCAGTTCGACGCGGATCGGCTCACCTGGAATCGAGAAATCGACGGCATTGCCGACCAGCTTGTCGAGTAACTGGGCCAACAGGTCCGGCGAGCCGCGGACCAGGGTCGGCGCTTCGGTCCCGACTAGAATGAATCGGCTCTGCGGGTAGGCGAGCCGATAGCCTTCAACGCATTCGCGAATGACGGCAGACAAGTCGTAGCGCTCGCGTTCCTGCGTCGCCAGGCTGGCCTCCAGCCGGGTGGCCTCGGCCATGCGCGAGAGAATCCGCGACAAGCGGCCCAGGCCTTCTTCCGCCCGATCGACGTAGACCGTCGCCGCTGCGCCGACACCTTCCAGACGCAGATTCTCCAGCGACGAACGGACCACCGCCACCGGCGTGCGCAATTCGTGCGACAGGCGGCTGGCCAGGCTGTCGAGATAAGCATGGTGCTGACTCAGGCGCCCGAGGACGGTGGAGAAGCTGCGCGACAAGTCGCCGATCTCGTCGCCCGCCCTGGAGGCCGAAACCAGTCCGCTGATGCGGCCGTGGGCATCGATGGCGCCCTCGGCCTCGTCGGCAAGGCGGCGGATGCGCGCCGACAGCCGGCTGGCAAAGCCGAGCAGAACGATGGCAACGGCTGCCACCACAGTCAGGGTCAGGACCGCCAGCCGCACCAGCGCCTCGCTGCGCATCGACAGCACCGGGTTGGTGGTTTCTTCGGCCACCAGCGCCCCGACGACATTGTCGCCGGCCCACACCGGATAGGCGGCGGAAATCACCACCGCACGGTTATCCCGCGTCTTGCGCACCCGCGTCGCGCCAGCGCCGAGCAACGCCTCGGTGACCTCGCGGCCGTTGATCAGAGCGTCCGCGTCGAAGACATCGTCGAAATCCTCGACCGGCGGCTGGATCAACCAGGACAGCCAGCGCCGCCATACCGGTGGTGTCTGGCTGGTCGCAGCTTTCAGGCTGCCGGCGACCGCCAGCACTTTGAGTTCGCGATTGACCACCCAAAGGCGCGCGTCGCTACGCTGCGCCCCCTGCAGCACGTCGGCAAGTTCCTTGTCCGGCGAACGCCCTGCCTGCTCGGATTCGCTGCCGACCGCCACGGGCACCACGACGTCCACCGGCGCGGCAGCTTCCACCGGCGCCGCGCCTTCCAGAGGCGCGTCTGCCTCCAGTGGCTGCGGCCTCTGCAGTGGCGCCGACAGCTGCATCAAGCGGGGCCGTTCGTGCAAAGCCGTCGCCACTGCCTTGGCTGTCGACAGCAGCGCTTGCTCCTGACTATCGAGAAGGAAGCGCTCCACCTCGACAACATAGCGATAGCCCGCCCACGGCAAGACCAGCAGCACCAGCGACACCAGCGCCAGTTTGACGCGCAGGCTAAGTCTCACTGCCCTCGGCCTTCCAGCGATAGCCCATGCCGTAGACCGTATCTATGGCATCGAAGGACGGATCGAGCGCGGCGAACTTCTTGCGGATGCGCTTGATGTGCGAGGTGATCGTGCCGTCATCGACCACCAGTTGGGCGTCGCGCATCAACTGCTCGCGATCCTTGACGTGACCGGGGAACTTCACCAGCGTATGCACCATCCAGAATTCGGTCAGCGTCAGGTCAACCGGCCTGCCCTGCCAGGTCACGGCAAAACGCTTGGCGTCCAGGGACATCGGACCACGGGTAATGATTTCTTCCTCAGGCGGCCCTTCGGTCAGCGCCTCGACCCGGCGAAACAGCGCCGCGATACGCGCCAACAGATGTTGCAGGCTGATGTCCTTGGTCAGATAGTCGTCGGCGCCCAGACGCAGCCCGGAAACGATATCGAAATCGCTGTCACGTGCCGACAGGAACAGAATCGGCAAGCGCGCCGACAGGCCGCGCAAGGCGCGGCAAAGTTCGAAACCACCCTCGGGCTCGTCACCGAGGCCGACGTCGATCAAGGCCAGGCTCGGCAGGCGCAAACGAAAAGCGGCGAGGGCCTCCGGACGGCTGGCAAAAGTCGTCACCTCGTAGCCTTGCCGCCGCAATGCGTCGGCATAGTTGGCGCGGATGGTCGGGTCGTCTTCGACGATGGCGATGCACTTGGCCATGGCGGCGGACTATACCGGATGCCCGCCAAGGCGGCTGGTCGCGAAGCCGAAATCATTTTCTCGCCAGAATTGGTCGCCAACTTGCCCGCCGTGAATAATTCCGCTGACCCATTCAGGCCGTCAAATACGTTTGATTGTTAAGATTCGCCGCACCCAATGATGCAACCAAGTCGAGAACCAACGCCATGACCCGCAGATCCCGCAACCTCATTATCGCCGGCCTCGCTGTCGCTTTGGTCGCCACGCTCGGCTTCTACCAGCTCAAGGGCTGGGCGCGTTTCGAGGAGCAGGTAAACCGTCTCGCCCTCGATCTCGGCAAACCCGACGGCCTGATCCAGACCCAGGCGCTGTCGCGACTACCCCGGGACATGCTCGCGGTGCCGATGCTCAAGGATGTGCTGAGCGAGGATTTCGTCTTCTATTACGAGCAGAATGAAGATCGCTTGAGCCTGTCCGGCAGCCTGCGCCGCATCGCCTACGAACACGATTTGCAATGGCAGGACAAGCTGCTCGCCTGGGTACTCGACGAGCCGGCCGAAATCGCCGTCTGGCGCGATGGCAAGGGCGCCCTGGCGCACTATATGATTGCCTTGAGCCGCAACGAGCTGGCCAAGGCGCTGCAAGGTGCCGCCACCATCGCGCTCAAGGACAGCCAACTGACCAAGGCGCTGGATATCCGCGTCGGCGGCGACGACGTGCCGGTACTGGCGCTGCGTTACGGTCGCGACCGAACGCTGCTCCTGGCCAGCCGCGGCGACCGCATCGTTATCCTCTCGGATCCCGGCATGCTGCTCTCGGCAGCCAATAAGGCCGATCCGGCAGCGGAGGCGATCCTGGTCAAGCTGCTCTCGGCCAGCGCAACCGACCAGCATTTCCTCGACCAGACCTTCGACTTGCCGACGACTGCGCCGACGCATCGCATCGCCCTCTCGGCGCGCTACCTGTCGTTCGGCTATCAGCATTTCTTCCCGGCACTCGACGCCGTGCGCTTCGACTTCAGCGACGGGCAGTGGACCAGTGCCGTGCGTTTCGCCGGCAAAGCCGGCATCGCCTCCGAGGCCACCGCCCGTGCCCTGCCGGCCCGTCCTGCCGCTTGCGCCTGGCTGCCGATGGCCTGGCCGGACGCGCAGGCAGCTGCTGCCGCGGCCAGACCGGCCTTGCCGCGCCTGGCCGGCACCGTCGCTGCCTGCTGGTATGGCCAGTCGGAATTGCACATGCCGTTGTTCGTCGCCGAACTAGCGACCGATGCCGACGCTGCCAGCGACAAGGCGCTCGCCGACCTGTTCGCCTGGATGGTCAAGGGCAACGATGTCGAGCCCGAGAGCAAACGCAAGGACGTCGCCATGTGGCAGCGCTATACCGACGCCCCCTACGGTCCGCGCAGCGAAGACGACCAGCACTACTACCTGCCGACCCTGGCGCGCAGCAAGCGCATAGTCGTCTTCTCGCCCGACGATCGCCTGGTCAATCAGGCGCTCGATACCCTTGAGCGCCGCTATCCGAGCGTGGTCGACAGCCTGCCGGCCGGTGAGCGCGGCACGACCCTGGCGGTATTCACGCCGACCGCCCTGGCCAGCCTGACCCGCAAGGCGGTCTTCGCGACGTTGCCGCGCGCCGAGGAGCCAACGCTCCATGACGCGGCACAGACGCACTTGCTGCCGCGCCTCAAGGCCCTGGAGAAGTATCCGGCCTTCCGCCTGCAGTTGCCCAGGGGGGCCGACGCTACCGGCTGGCAATCGGTCGACTGGCAGGCCCTGCCCAGCCAGCCTTGAGACGGCAATGATCGACCGTAGACGTCGTCTTCTGCTGCATGGCGCCCTGGCATCGGCCTTGGGCCTGCTCACCGGTGTGAGCCACGCCAGCATCGCCGAGACGCTGGACCGCAGCCAATCACGGACATTCCGCGCCTGGCTCACGCGCATCGTTCGCGCCCAGCTCGATCAGGGCCCGACGCCGCGTTGGCAGCATCGCGACTGCGCCGGCCTGGTGCGCTTCGCCGTCGGCGAATCCCTGCGCAACCACGATGTGAAGTGGCAGCAGGCCATGGGCCTGGCCGGCACCGTGCTGCCTCCGGAACTGGAATTGTCGCCGGCCCAGCGCGGCGCCCTGCGCAATCAGTGGCGGCTGGCCGACGGGTCGCGCGCCGCCTACGTCGGCGCCCTCGAACTCATACAGGAAAACGCGCGGCTGCTGTCGCGACAATGGCAGCAAGCCGTGCCCGGAGATTTGTTCTTTTTCGACCAGGGCGACGACCAACATCTGATGGTCTGGATGGGGCGTTACCTGGCCTACCACACCGGCAGCGTGCAACCCGGCGACAACGGGCTGCGCGCCGTCGATATCAAAGATCTACTCGCTTGGAAGGACACCAGATGGCAACCGGTTCAATACAACCCCAACTTCGCCGGTATCTATCGTTTCTCGTTCTTGTCGGATACCTGAGTCTCGCTGCACTGGCGCAAGCCTTTGAGCCGGCCCAGGGCGGGCCATTCTTCCTGCTCTCGGACCAGACCTTCGGCAGCAACGAAGACGCCAAGGTGCGCGTCGAGGCCACCGACATGTACGCCATTGCCGAATACGGTGGCGCCGATGTCTTCGTCTATCGCATTCCGCAGCCGCTCGATTTTCTGCAGAAGCAGAAGAACCTCCATCGCGTCCAGGTGCCGGGCAACTATGCCGGCGAAGGCCTGGCCAATGCCCTGCGCCATGCCTGGGATGCCTGGTACGTGCGTTCGCGCGAAGCCTGGCGCGGCCTGTTCACCTCGACAGCCCGCAGCGAAGCGACCAGACAGGCGCCGGACCTCAAGGTTCGTGCGGATTATCTAGCCGAGACCCGCTACGCCCAGAACCCGCAATACAAGCCCATCCCCGGCCTCGACCTGAAGGCAAGTTTCCGTTACCCGATCGGCGCCGCCAAGCCCATCGAGCCGCCCAAGGGCGTCACGCTCGAAGGTAGCAGCAGCGAATTCATCGGCCAAAGCAGCGGCAACGTCATGGTGCCGATCGGCAAGCTCGCCCCCGGTCTCTATCTGGTCGAAGCCGTGGTCGGCAAGCATCGGGCAACGACGCTGCTGTTCATTTCCGACACGGTCGCCATCACCAAGATTTCCTCCGGCCAACTGCTCGCCTGGACGGCGAACCGCAACAACGGTCAGCCGGTGGCCAAAACTCAGGTGTTGTGGACTGACGGCACCGGTGTGCTGAAGAGCGGCAGCACCGACGAGCGCGGTCTGGTCGCCTTCGAGCGCAGCGCACCGGAACAGACCTATGTGATGGGCGAGGATGCCACCGGTGGCGTCTTCATTTCCGAGAATTACTACTACGACAGCGAGATCTACAACGCCAAGCTCTACGCCATCACCGACCGGCCGCTGTACCGTCCGGGCGACCAGGTGTTCATCAAGGTCATCGGTCGTGAATTCACGTCGGCACGCGACTCGAAACCCGTCGCCGCCGGTGAACTTCTGCTCCAGGTCTTCGATCCCAACGGCCTGCCGGTGACACGGCAGAAGATCAACCTGGCCGCAGATACGGGTGCCGACAGCAGCTTCCGCCTGCCCGACAACGCGCCAGCCGGCGGCTACGACGTCCGCTTCGAATACAAGGGCGACCGCTATGGCGCTGCCTTTCGCGTCGCCGAATACCAGAAGCCGCATTTCGAGATCGCCGTGCTGCCGGCCAAGCCGGACTTCCGGACCAACGAGGCGGTGACCGGCCGCTTCCAGCTCGCCTATCCGGACGGCAAGCCAGTCAAGAACGCCAGCATCGAGTTGTCGGTGCGGGCGCAGCAGATGACCATGGTCGACGGCGACCTGGGCTACTCCGGGCAGTTTCCGGTCAAGCTGGTCACCGCCTCGCTGAAGACCGACGGCCAGGGCAACGCCGCCTTCGCGCTACCGGCGGCCAAGGAGCCGAGCCGCTACGTCATCACCGCCTTCGCCACCGATGGCGCCGCCTACCGCGTCAAGATCAGCAAGGAGATTCTCATCGAGCGCGGCGCCTCGGCGTGGTCGCTGAAGTCGGACCGCCAGTTCTCGGCAGCCGGCGAGAGCGTCACCTTCATCGCCACAGCGGTCAGCGACACCGGCAACCCGCCCAGCCGCTGGGAATGGATCCGCCTCGAAGACCGCAAGCACGGCGAAGGCGCTGTGACGGCCGGTACGCCGACCACCATCGCCTTCCCCGAGCCTGGCAGCTACACGGTGAATCTGCGCGACCAGCACGGCAACGTCGTCGCCGCCGCCTCGCACTTCGTCGGCGGCGCCGGCAGCCGCGCACCCGCCGGCAGCATCAGCATCGTCTTCGATCGGCGGCAGTACCAGCCCGGCGACACCGCACAAGCGCTGATTACGTTCCCCGTGGATGTGGCCAACGCGCTGGTGACGCTCGAGCGCGACAAGGTGGAGCAGACGGCACTAGCCGCTGGCGCCGACTGGCTGAAGGTCGAGCGCCTGTCGCCGACGCAGTGGCGTGCCCGCCTGCCGGTGCGTGCCGACTACGCGCCGAACATCACGCTCTCCGTGGTGTACGTCAAGGACGGCGACTATGTGTTTCAGAACCAGGGGCTGAAGGTCGAGCAGCCGCAGATCGCGCTCGAGTTCAAGCCGGCCAGGGAGATCTATCAGCCGGGCGAGACCGTCGAGGTCGACGTGCTGGCGACGGCCGGCGGTAAGCCGGTGGCAGCCAATCTCAGCGTCGGCGTCGTCGACGAGATGATCTATGTCCTGCAACCGGAGATCGCTCCCGATATTTTCGACTTCTTCTACCACCCGCGACGCAACAATGTGCGCACCACGGGCAGTCTGTCCTTCATCGGCTACGACTTGTCCACGCCGCGCGGTGCCAGGGGGCCGAGCCGGCGCCAAGTCAATGAACGCGCCGTCAAGGTGCTCGAGCGGCCAAGGCGCGAGGATGTGGACACCGCCTACTGGAATCCACAACTCGTCACCGACGCTTCCGGCCGCGCCCATTTCAGCTTCCGCATGCCGGATTCGCTGACCCGCTGGCGCATCACCGGCCGTGCCATCGATGCGGCCGGCGAAGTCGGCCAGCGCCGGGCCTACGTCCGTTCCGAGAAGCCGGTCTACGTCAAGTGGACCAGTCCGGACTGGCTGCGCGACAACGACAAGCCGATCGCTTCGGTGGCGCTGTTCAATCAGACGCAAACCGATCAAGCCGTCGAGTTCAGCGCCGGCGACGTGCGCCAGACGCTGACGCTCAAGCCGGGCATCAACTTCACTTCGCTGCCGCTCACCAGGCCGACCGGCGCCGCGCTGATCGTGACGCTGCGCCAGAAAGGCAAGACCATCGACAGCCAGGAAGTGCCGCTCGAGCGCGAACCGTTGGCCTGGCTGAGCCAGCGCACGCTGGCAGTCGAGCTCAAGGGTAGCGAAACGCCGCTCACCTTGCCGGCCGATGCCAGCCACGTCCGCGTCCGCTTCGCCTCCAGCGCCGATGCACTGCTGGCGCGCAGCGCCGACGACCTGATCGAGTATCCCTACGGCTGCGTCGAGCAGACCGCCAGCCGCGTCATTCCGCTGACGCTGGCCGCCCAGGCCCTGGGCGGCGACACGCCCGGCGGCGCCAACCTGCGTCAGAAGCTCTACGGCGAGCGCTTCCGCCTGGCCCAGATGGCCGGCCCGAACGCCGTCTTCGGCTGGTGGGGCGACCTGACCGGCGAGGATCCCTTCCTCACCGCCTACGCCTATTACGCCGACTGGCTGGCAGCCAAGACGCTCGGCCTGACGCTACCGCAGAACCACTGGGATCGCCTGCTCGACGTCTATGCCAAGAAGGGCTACCAGTTGCCGTCGCTGCAGCGGGCGCTGGCGCTGTCCTGGATGCAGGAAATGGGCTTGCCGGTGGCCTCGATGATCGATGTCCTCAACGAAGACCTGGCGCGCGCCGCGCCACCGGCGATCAAGCGCTATGGCATCGGCGACAGCATCACGCTCGCCGACCCCGACGGCCGCCTGGCTGTGGCCGCCGCCCGCGTCCTGGCCAGCTATGCCGGACAGAAGGCCGGCGCCCACAACAAGAGTGTCGACAGCGCCGACATCGATATCCTCAAGGCCGCCGACCAGCCGTTCGCCAATGCCCTGTTGCTGCTCACCGGCAAGGGCGGTGGCCTGCGTGCCGAACAGGTGCTGGCTGCTATCGGCCCGACCATGCCGACCTTCGAGCGTTCGACAGCACTGGTCTGGGTCTATCGCTCGCTCGGCGGCAAGCTCGGCCAGGACACCGCGACTGCAACGCTGGCCGCGCCCTGGCGCAAAGTACTCACCGCCACCGGCCGCGCTGCCTGGGTGCTGCCGGCAAACGCCACCGCGCCGCAAACGCTGGCCCTAACGGCGATGCCGAACGGATCGATCACAGCTTTCGTTGACTACGACAGCCGGGCAGTCGACGGCAAGGCGCTGCCGGTCAGCATCGAGCGCCGGCTCTATCGCCTGACCAACGGCGCCGCCAAGCGCGAGGAGGGTAGCAGCGAAACAGTGCGCGGCCGGCCGACCGGCGAGGGCACGGTATCGCAAATCAGCGAGTTCGACCTCGAGCCGATCGCCAAGGATTCCGTGCTGAAGACCGATGAGGTCTATCTCGACGAAATCACCGTCAGACCGACCAACGGCCAGGTCATGCACTACGGCTTGATCGAGGCCGCCCTGCCGCCCGGCGCCACGGTCGAGCGCAGCACCTGGGGCCTGTCACTGCGCCGGCGCGACGCCCAGGCTGAAGCCATGGAAAAGGCGCGCAACGAGAACACGCGCTTCGGTTACGCCGTACCGATCGAGCCGCTGGCCGGCGAAGTCACCGTGCGCCACCTGGTGCGCTTCGCCCAGCGCGGCCAGTTCGAACTGCCTCCGGCACGTTTCCAGCGCATGTATCAGCCCGAGCAAAAGGCCTACGAGCGCAAGGATCAGGCATGGACCGCGCTGCGCGTGGAATAGCCGCCGTGCTCGCCTGCCTGGCCACCTCTGCCAGCGCCGCCGACGCCATGGTCGCCTGGCGGCGCGACGCCGCTATCGAATGGCGGACGCTGGAAGGCAAGGCGACATCCTTGCCGACACAGGTACCGCTGGGTAGCCTGTGGAAGCTGTTCGTCTATGCCTACCTCAACGACACCGGCGCCCGCGAATCCGCCTACCGTTGCGCGCCGAAGCAGCGCCAGGCGACCAGCGAAGAAGATTACTGCTGCCCGCCTGGCGGTAGCATCGAGCGCGACGAGGCCCTGGCCAAATCCTGCGGCCCCTACTTCGATCCGCAGCGGCTGGGTATCGCCGCTGGCGAGTGGCGCAAGTACTGGCACAGCGAGGACAACCAAGCCGCCTGGCTGAGTGAGCTCGGACAAATGGCGCCACAGACCCAAATTGCGCCGGCCGAGCTTCTCGCTGCACTCGATGCTGTATCGCCGACAGCGCGCCGCGCCGCGCGTCGGGCACTGCTGGCCGTGCTGCTCGAAGGTTATGGCCGCAATGCCTGGCCGGATCTCGGCACGGGCCCGCGCTTCAAGACCTACTCGTGGCACAACGATAGCGGTGCAGCGATCGGCGGCGGCGCCGGCTGGCTGGCCGACGGCACACCGTTCTGGTTCACCGGCCCCGGTGCCAGCCGCAATGTCCTCGATCGGTATGCCGCCCGCCTGGCCGCGGCGCTGCCGCCGCTCAAGGCGGTCGACGACGAGGCGGCTAGTTGCATCGACGTGCGCTTCTTCGCCCGCTACCCGATCAAGCGCATTCGCCAAGCTTCCGACGACAATGCCGTCGTCGAATTCGCCAACGGCAATCGCCTGCGCATACGGCCGGCCCACCGCCTCGAACTCGCCGAAGAAGACGGCCAACCGGTCATCCGCGGCCGCTTTGCGCTCGAAGATTATGTCGCCCGCGTCATCGACCGCGAAGGCGACGCCCGCCAGACCGCAGCCGCGCGCGCGCTGGCCGTGGCGGCGCGCACTTACGTCTTGCAACGCGGCCGGCCGCTCGCCGGCTGCATGAGTATCGACGACGACAGCCGTACCCAGCGCGTCAGCGCCAATCCGCCGACCGAGGCCGCACTGGCCGTGGCGCGCTTTACCGAAGATCTGACCCTGCGCGTGCCGGTGCGCTATCACCGCGATCGCGCCGCCGCCAACACCTTGTCGTGGCGACGCGCCGTGGCCTTGGCCAAGGGCGGCGCCCGCTTCGATACCATCCTGGCCGATGCCTACGGCAACGCCGCCGTCGGCGGACTAGCAGCAGAGGACTGCCAGCGCCTCGCCGATGCCGAGCGCTGGCTCGATCGCCAAGCCGTCGCCTGGCGGCGGCAATTG
>PMIF01000049.1:10385-12586 GCA_003157035.1 Rhodocyclaceae bacterium | reverse complement strand
CCCGCCACCCTCAACCCCACCACCGGCAAGCCGTGGGGCGCCAACTTTCCCGTGGTAACCGTCCAGGACTGGGTCCATGCCCAGTCCCTGCTGGCCGATCGTCTGGGCATCTCGGCCTGGGCCGCGGTCGTCGGCGGCAGCCTGGGTGGCATGCAGGCATTGCAATGGGCGATCCAGTATCCGACGCGCATCCGCCATAGCTTGGTCATCGCCGCCGCGCCCAACCTGACCGCGGAAAATATCGCCTTCAACGAAGTCGCGCGCCAAGCCATACTCACCGATAGCGAATATCAAGCTGGCCGGCGCCCGGTAACCGGCCTGCGGCTCGCCCGCATGCTTGGTCACATCACGTACTTGTCGGACGACCAGATGGCAGAGAAATTCGGCCGCAAGCGCCGCGCCGGCAGCGGTAGCTTCGGCTTCGGTGTCGAGTTCGAGGTCGAGTCCTATCTCAACCATCAGGGCGACAAGTTTGCCGAATGGTTCGACGCCGATACCTACTTGCGCATGACCAAGGCACTCGACTACTTCGACCCGGCGGCGGCAGCGGGCGGCAACCTGCAGTTGGCCCTGACATCGGCAAAGTCGAAGTTCCTGATCGTCTCTTTCAGCACCGACTGGCGCTTCTCGCCGGCGCGCTCGCGCGAGATCGTCAATGCCCTGGTGCACAACGGCCAGCAGGTCTGCTACGCCGAGATCGACTGTGGCCACGGCCACGACTCCTTCCTGATGCAGGATCCGCAATACCACGCGGTGATCCGCGCTTACCTAGCCCGGGCATAGCCATGACGGAAACCGCAATTGCCCTGGGACGACCGGACTTCGACGTCATCGCTGGTTGGGTGCAGCCGGGCGAGCGCGTTCTCGACCTCGGCTGCGGCGATGGCTCGCTACTGTTGGGCCTGATCGAAACCCGCGGCGTGCTCGGCTGGGGCATCGAGATCGATCCGCCGCGGGTGCTGGCTGCCATCGGCAATGGCATCAACGTCATCCAGAGCGACCTCGAGGTCGGCCTGGCCGGGTTCGACGACGGCGCTTTCCATCACGTCATCCTGTCGCAGACGCTACAGGCGATGCGCCATACCGAAAGAATCGTCAACGAGATGCTGCGCGTCGGCCGCGAAGCCGTGGTCAGCTTTCCCAACTTCGGCTACTGGAAGCACCGCCAGGCGATCCTCAACGGCCACATGCCGGTTTCCGACAGCCTGCCGCACCAGTGGTACGACTCGCCGAATCTGCGCTTCTTCACCATCGCCGACTTCGACGACTTCTGCGCCCAGCGCAAGATCCGGGTTCGCGAGCGCAAGGTTTTCGACGAGGGCAAAGAAATCACCGCCGAGCACAACTTCCTTGGCAGCACCGCCGTCTATCGGCTCGGCCGCTCGCTCTAGTCGTTTGGCCGGCGCTGCCGCAAGACGCGCCGGATCACGGCAAGTCTTCGCTCACAGCGTCGCCAAAGCCGCGCGGCCGTACGGTGCCGAGGCGGCTCTTCAGCGATTGCGGCTTGCCTTCAAAAAGTGCCGCGTAATAGACGGCGTTGCTCATCACCCGCTTGACGTAATCGCGGGTTTCGGCGAACGGAATCGTCTCGGCGTAGATCGCACCTTCCAGCGCATGGTCTGCGCGCCACTGCC
Organism: Rhodocyclaceae bacterium; assembly: GCA_003157035.1. Classification (GTDB taxonomy): domain Bacteria; phylum Pseudomonadota; class Gammaproteobacteria; order Burkholderiales; family Rhodocyclaceae; genus Fen-999. The sequence continues at coordinate 10,952 of PMIF01000049.1, read as the reverse complement.
GCGCCCGTCCGGGGCCTGCGTTGTAGGCGGCTGAGGCGAGCAGCGGCTGCTTGTCCAGGCTATCGAGAACCATTTTCAGGTAGCTGGTGCCGAGCGTCACATTGGTGTCCATCTCGCTGACTCGTTGCGGGTGATAGCCCTCGAGGCCGATCTTGCGTGCCACCCAGCGCGCCGTGGCCGGCATCAGCTGCATCAAGCCCTTGGCGCCCACGGCAGAACGGGCATCCATGACGAAGCGGCTCTCCTGACGCATCAAGCCGTACACCCAGGCACTGTCGAGACCAAGATCGCTGGTCTTGGCTTCGACTTCGCTACGAAATGGTGCCAGGTAGCGCAGGGCATAGTCGTGCTCGACGAGCGTTCTGTCGGCAGTGTTGATCGCTCGGTCGAAGAAATCGCTACGCCTGGCGAGCTCAGCGGCGGCAAGCAGCTGGCGATCGTTCATGCCGCGCAGATTCCACACCCATTCGCGAACGCCTTCGATCCGGTTGTCGGTGCGTAACACCGCCATTGCCCGCTGCAGGCCGGGCAGCGCCGCAACCTGGGCGATTTCGTCCGCAGTCGGCG
>PMIF01000049.1:0-10359 GCA_003157035.1 Rhodocyclaceae bacterium | reverse complement strand
AGTTTGTTCCAGTCCTGGTCGCGTAGTACCGCTCTGGCCTGCCAGGCTCGCTGTTCGAGCGAAAGCCTGCCGCCGGCAAGATCGAACCACCGCTGTGCCTCCGGCAGGTGGTGCAGCGCTGCCTGCCAGGCAATCTGGCCCCAGGCATAGGCGCGATCGGTTTCGCTGAACTGCTTCTCGATGCCCCGCCACAAGGTCGCTGCCGGCGCCGGATCACTTCTGGCCATACGCTGGACGGCAATCAATGCCAGTTCGCGATTCACCTGCCGGTCGGCAAAATGGGCCGGCAAGCGCGTCAGGTAATGTACCGGGTGCTCGAACGCGGCGTCCAGCGAACGCGCCTCGCGCGCCGATGCTTGCGGCAGGTAGCGCACCAATTGCCGAGCCGCTGCGATCTTCTTGTTTTCCGTCAGGCGCCGTATGCGTTGCCAGAGATCGTCGGCATCAATCCGCTTGTCGCTGATCAGGCGCTCCATCAACGGTGTGCACGCGTCCGCCAAGTCGACAGCCGAGAACCACATCGGTCGGGCTTCGTCGAGCGCGCTGTCGTCGCGCTGGCTGAGCAGCCGCGCCTGCAGCCCGTAACAAACGATCTCCTGGTCCGCTTGGACGAGCGGCGGGTATTCCTTCTGAAATCCTTGCCAGTCCTGATGCCTGCCCAGGTATTTCAGGTAATCGGCGCGCATCCGCTCGCCGAGATAGGAACCGTTCTCCCTTTGCAAAAATTCGCCGACACCAGCGCTCGAGTTGTCATCCAGGCGTTGCTTCAATTGCCAGTACTCGACCCAGCCGCCAAGCGGACTGTCGCGCATCGCCTCGGTGATCTTCGCCAGGCGGATGCGATCGCCAGCGCGAACGGCGTCGCGGGCAGCGGCAAATTGAGCCTCATCGGCGCTAGCCGCCGGGCGCACGGCAGCGGCTACCAGGAGCGGCATCAACAGCGCCATCGTCAACAATCGTCTCATCGTCTATATTCCGAACCGGATCAATTCAGCTTAGCACAGCGCATGGCGAGCAATTCCGGCAATCAGGACGAAGATCGTGCGTTGTTTCGCAGCCGTCTTCGTCGCGCCAAGATCGCCGAGCGGGAAGCTCTGCCGATCGCCGCGCGATTGTCTGCCGAGCAGGCGATCATCGGCCACCTGAACATTCTATTGGCGCGGCAGAAACCACGGACGCTGGCCTTTTGCATGCCGGTGCGCGGCGAGGTCGATTGTCGGCCGCTGATCCACCATCTGCTTGATGCCGGCTGGTCTGCCTGCCAACCGGTTGTGGTCGAGACCGGGGCGCCGATGTCGTTCCGTCCCTGGACGCCGGCGACGATCATGGCGCGCGATCGCTACGGTATCCCGATCCCGGCCACTGGTGGTCACGTTCACCCGGAGATCGTGCTGCTACCTTTGGTGGCTTTCGATGCCGCAGGCTTCCGGCTCGGCTACGGCGGCGGCTATTTCGATCGCACTTTGGCGACGTTACCCGCGCTCATGGCGATCGGCGTCGGTTTCGAGCTTTGTCATGTCAGCTCGACCCTACCCGGTCATCATGATCTACCGCTCGACGCAATCGTCACCGAGACCGGCACGCGCAACATCACCAACCGGACTTGATTTCGCGGCCATTCCGGCTGATGATGGCGCACTCTGACAACAGCCCAAGCGAAAGAAGACCTTGCCCATCTGCCTACAGCCAATCGTCGACGTGCAGCACGGCTGGACGGCACTGTCGTTGCGGACCGCCCAACCGTTGCCGCCGGCGCAGCTGACGCGACTGTTCGGTGAGTTGGGCCTGTTTGAGGCCCTCGGCGATTTGTCTTGCATCGTCTCGGTACCCGACCTGAGCATCAGCGACGACATTGACGGTCTGCTGCCGGCGGAACGAATCATCCTCCGGCTGTCTGCCGACAGCTGCCGCCCGGAAAATTGGCCCCAGTTGCACCACCTGCGCAGCCTGGGCTTCCATCTATTGGCCGACGCATTCTCGCCGGAGGCGCCGATTCCTCCGGACATCGACAGCATCGCCGTGGACGCCGGCAAGCCGGCCCTGCTGGCCGCGTTCAAGGACTGGCCGGGGCGGCGGATCGCGGAGAATGTCCGTACCATCGAGAGCTTCGAACATTGCCGGCAAAGCGGCTGCCAGTGCCTGGCCGGCGATTATGCCTTGCACAGCGATCGGACCAAACTGCCGCGCGGCGGCACCCGGCAGGCGTTGCTGATGCAGTTGCTCGGGCTAATCGCCCACGATGCCGACTCGCTGGAAATCGAACAACTGGTCAAGCAGGACGCCAATCTCTCCTATCAACTACTGAAGCTGGTGAACTCGGTGGCTTTCTCCCTGACGCGGGAGATTTCCAGCTTCAGCCAGGCCATCACCCTGCTTGGTCGGCGGCAGTTGCAGCGCTGGCTGCAACTGCTGCTCTACGCCCGTAGCGAGCGCGACGACGCCAGAAGTCCGCTGTTGCCGCGGGCGGCATTGCGGGCAGCATTGATGGAGGCCCTGGTCGAGGACCGCGGCAACGCCTCGGCCGAGCATGCCTTCATGGTCGGCATGTTCTCCCTGCTTGACCGCCTGCTCGGCGGCGCCATGGCCGACATCCTGGCGCCGCTTCACTTGCCGGCTGAGGTCAAGGCGGCGCTGATCTCGCGCAGTGGCCTGCTGGGCGCCTGCCTGGGCGCCGTAGAGGCTGCCGATGCCGGGGACTGTAGTGCGCTCACGGGGCGGCTCGCCGACTTGAATACCGATGCCGACGCGTGGACTGCCGCGGTCGTCCGCGGCTATCACTGGGCCATTCAGGTCAGCGCCGAAGCCTGACTTCGGCTATTTCGCGGCGCGGGCGTTCGTCACTGCCTTATTGTAGATGCTGACGACCACCGGCACGTCCAGGTTGGCCGGCTGATCGCGCTGCAGGTCGGCTAGCGCCGTGTCGACGCGATCGAACTCACGTAATTCGAACATTGCCGACAAGAGGTAGAGCTCCGGCATGATGTCCTTGCCCACCCGCCCGAGGCGCAATTTCTGGTAGGTGCCTTCGACCGAGGCGATGTCTTCGGCGCTGGCGACCCCGCGTACGCGCATCATTCCGGCACGCCCCTGGCTTTCCAACACCGGCGTCTTGGCGACCTGCTTGACCAGCACGGCGGGCAACGTCCGCAACTGCGGCGGCGCCAGACCTTTCGGCGTACTGTCGTTACCTGTGATCTCGAGCCTGCCGGCGCCCCGCCAGGTCTCTTCGCGGCCATTCTCGAAGTAGACGATTTGCAGCACCGCGCCCTTGGCGAGGGAGAGAAGATCACCATGCTTGAGCTTGGTGAATGGCTCGATCGGCTGCGGCCCAAGAGGGGCAACGCGGCTGACCTTGCCTTGCAGGGAGGTCACCATCGCCACCTCGACATCGGCTAGTGCAGCTGAGGCGAATGCGGCCACGACAACTGCTGCAACAACCCTGACCAACGACAACCAACGCATAGTCAACTCTCCGATTTCAGGTCAGCCCTTAAGCTAGCACAGCGCCGCGGCGGCTGACAACGCCATTATTGCCCGCAGGCCCCGGCAATCCGTCACACGCCAACGATCTCGACCGCTTCGACCTGTTGACTGCGCCCCTTGATCGCGAGCAGATGCTGGCCACCAACCGCCACACCCGGCCCGGCGGCAAGCACGGTCTGTACGCTGGCCAAAATCGTGCAGCCGGTTTCCTTGGTCTTGCCTTCCAGCCGCGAGGCGATATTCACTGTGTCGCCGATGGCCGTGTATTCCATGCGCGCACTGGAGCCAATGTTGCCGACCACCGCCTCGCCGCTATGGACGCCGATGCCAATAGCGAACTCTGGCAGATCGCGGCCGGCGAAGCGTTCGGTCATCCAGCGGCGGAATTCGACTGCGACTTGCCGCAGCGCCACAGCCGCCCGCAGCGCCCGCCGGGCATGGTCGGCCTGCGGCAGTGGCGCGCCGAATTCGGCCATGATGGCGTCGCCAATGAACTTGTCGATGGTCGCGCCTTCGCGCAGCAGCGCCGTGCAGGCGCGTTCGAAATAGCTGTTGAGCATCTCGACCACTTCGCGCGCCGACAGGCGCTCGGACATGGTGGTGAAATTGCGAATGTCCGAGAACAGGACGGTAACCGGGGTAGCCTGGCCACCCAGTTCGGGCATCTCCGACGATGCCAACAGCGCCGTCATTACCTGGTCCGAGACGTAGCGGCCAAAGAAGGCGCCGATGCGCGCCCTTTCCCGCTCTTCCCTGCTCAGGCGCAACAGTGACAAGCCGATGAGGACAACCACCAATCCCAACTGCAAGTGCGCAACCGGAAACAGCAAGTCGGCAGTGAACAGGCGGTAGGCGAGATAGGACGCGACCGCCGCAATGGCCGCCATCAAAGCGATTGCCTGCCAGGCAGCCAAGCGCACGCCGACGAATGCCAGGATGGCGAAACTGGCGACGAAGGCCGCCAGGCGCCAATACGGAGCAACGTCGGCGACCCGGCGGGCAGAAAGCAGGGTCTCGACGACATTGGCTTGAATCTCCGGCCCTGGCATCAACTCCTGGGCGCCGGCGAGGTTGGTCGAATAGGGTGTCGAATGGACATCGTTGATACCGGCGAAGCCGGCACCGATGATCACCACTTTGCCGGCCAACGCCCGAACATCGACTGCATCGACAGCGCCCGGCTCCAGCAGGCGCTGAAATGACAATTTGGGCACGGTTCCCGGCTTGCCGGCGTAGGCGATGACCAGTTCGTCGTCGACACCGATGGCCAAATCACCAAAGCGCCAGCGGCCGGCGGCCGGGTCCTGACCGGAGTAGCGTATGGCGGCAAGCAGGCCGAAAGCCAGGGCCGGCAAATGTTCTGTCTTGGCCAGGGTGGCATCCGCCTCAACGGCGCCGAAATGCCGCACCGTACCGTCGGGATCCGTGCGTAAGTTGGCAAGCCCGATGGTTGCTGGCAGATCGTAGCCAGGGATCGCCAACAGGTAGTCGGGGCTGGGCAGGATGAAGTCATCGACGGTGCTGCCCTCACGCGTTCTAAAACCCGCCAGAATCACATTGCCCTGGTGGATGGCGCTGCGAAAACTGCGGTCGTAATCCTGCAGTGGATTACGGTCGCGCGGCAGATTCAGCTGCGAGATCCAGCGCTCCGGGCTGACGCCGAATGAATAGTCCAGGGCGATGACCTTGACGCCGACTGCGTTCAAGGTGGAAATGGCGCGGGCAAAATAGGGCCCCCAGAAGACCAATGGGTCGTCGGGGTGGGCAGCCAGGCTGGGATCGTCGACCATCACCAGCGCCACATGTTCGGGGTTATGGCGGACGCCCGCCAGCCGATGCCAGAAGTCGGAATAGACATGCTCGGCATCGCGCGCCCAACCGCCACGGTAGAGGCCCTCGGCAAGCAATGTCGCCGCCAGCAGCGAAATCAGCGCCAGCATCCAGGCCTTGCCGGTCAAGTGTCGCAGTGGCGCCATGTCAGCTGAGAAAGAGCTTGTAGACAGGGTTGCTGGTCTCTTCCCAGTGCCGATAGCCAAGCTGGCGCAGAAACTCGCGGAACTGCCGCATCTCACCCGGCGGCACTTGCATGCCGACCAGAACTCGCCCGGTGTCGGCGCCGTGGTTGCGATAGTGGAAGAGCGAAATGTTCCAGCCCTTGCTCATGCGCTCGAGAAAATTCATCAACGCTCCCGGGCGATCCGGAAATTCGAAGCGATAGATGATCTCGTGATCGACGCCAGGCGCCCGGCCGCCGACCATGTGGCGGACGTGCAGCTTGGCCATCTCGTCATCGGTCAGGTCCAGGGTCGGCAGCTTCTGGCGCCGCAGCGAGTTGATCAGCCGCGTTGACTCAGCGCGATCCACCACCTGGACGCCGACGAAGACATGCGCCTCACGGGCATCGGCATAGCGATAGTTGAATTCGGTGATCGCGCGCGTGCCAATCAATTGGCAAAACTTGCGAAAGCTGCCCGGCTGCTCCGGGATGGTCACCGCCAACACCGCTTCGCGCANNCGCGCGCCCCGGTCGCCTCGGCCCAGGCCTTCGCCCCGGCAATGGCGAGCGCTCCCGCCGGCTCCAGGATCGAACGCGTGTCCTCGAAGACATCCTTGATCGCCGCACAAATAGCGTCGGTGTCGACCACCACGACCTCGTCGACATACTGGCGACAGAGGCGAAAGGTTTCGGCACCAACGTATTTCACCGCCGCACCATCGGCGAACAAGCCAACGCGGTCGAGACGAACGCGTCTGCCGGCGGCCAGGGAACGCGCCATGGCATCGGCATCCGCGGCTTCGACACCGATGACCTTGATGTCGGGGCGCAGGCGCTTGACATAGGCGGCAACCCCGGCGATCAGCCCGCCGCCACCAATGCTGCAGAAGATGGCGTCGATCGGCTCGGCGTGCTGGCGCAGAATCTCCATGCCGATGGTGCCCTGTCCAGCAATGACGTCCGGATCGTCGTAGGGGTGCACAAAGGTGAGTTTCTGCTTCTTCTCGCGTTCCAGTGCCGCCGCATAGGCCTCGTCGTAGGACTCGCCCGCCAGCACAACCTCACCACCGCGCTTCTTGACGGCGTCGATCTTGATCTGCGGCGTCGTCGTCGGCATGACGATCACCGCGCGACAGCCGAGCCGCTGCGCCGCCAGGGCGACGCCCTGGGCATGATTGCCCGCCGATGCGGTGATGACGCCGCGCTTTCGCTGCGCCGGCGTCAAGCGCGCCATCTTGTTGTAAGCGCCGCGCAGCTTGAATGAGAACACTGGCTGCATGTCCTCGCGCTTCAAAAGAATCCGGTTGCCCGTGCGCGCCGAGAGATTGGGCGCCGGATCAAGAGGGCTTTCGATGGCGACGTCATAGACGCGCGCGGTGAGAATTCTTTCCAGGTAGTCGGGCTGCATTGCTGCTCAGGAGGGTCGCCAAGCGCTAAGGGTAACAGGCCGGTGCGCCAAGCGGCAAGGCGAACCGAAACGTGGCGCGGCTCGTGCGATCACCTCTGTTGCGCATTACAATGTCTGCCATGACAACGGCGTTCATGCATAGCGCGAATGAGTCGCGCGGCTCGACCGCCGTCGGTGCGCGACGAACCCGCCTGGCGCGGAACATAGGAGAGCAAGCATGCACTCACTAAGACCCATCGTGGGCATCACCCTGCTGGCAATTGGCGTTGCGAGCATGTCCGCACAAGCCGTCGATCCGCACGATACTGTCGTGCCGGCCGTTGCGCCCCCAGGTCCGGCGGCCCAGCCGGTGGAGGAAGCGTACTTCGGCACGAAGGTGACCGATCGCTTTCGTTTCATGGAAGCGATGTCGCCTTCAACCGTCGCATGGATGAAGACTCAGGGCGCGTATACCCGGTCCGTGTTCGATTCCATCGGCCCGCGCGCCGAATACTTGCGCAAGCTCAGCACCTTCGGTGCCAGCTTCGGCTTCGTGAGGTCTGTACAGGTCGCGCAAGGGTATTTGTTCTATCTGGAGCGCAAACCCGGCTCGGATGTTTATGACCTGGTCGTTCGTGACCCCAGTGGCAAGGCACGCACCCTGATCGACAAGAACGCCTTGATCAAGGCCGCCGGCGGTACGCCGCAGGCCATCGACTATTTCACCGCCTCGCCGGACGGCAAGCGCGTTGCTGTCGGAATCTCCTCGGGTGGCTCGGAAGCCTCTGTACTGGCGGTAATGGACACCGACACCGGCGCAAGCGTTGCTGGTCCCATTGAACGGGCGCAGTGGGCTTATCCATCTTGGACGGATGACGGTACTGCGCTGTTCGTCGGCCAGCTGCAGAAGTTGCCTGCCGGTGCGGCGCCAACCGACAAGTACCTGAATTACTCTGCCTCCTATTGGGATCTGAAAGGCCCTCTGGTACCGGTAGCTGGCGCCGCAACCGGACTGGGGCCCATCAAGACCCCGACCGTCTTCCCCTCTGCGATCGTCGTGCCAGGATCTTCGCAGGCGATTCTCCTCGGAATTAACGGCGTTCAGAGAGAGAAGGAAGTCTGGATAGCGCCGCTTAGCGAGGTGCGATCGCAACAGGCGCGGTGGCGGCAGATCGTGAAACGCGATGATGGCGTTACTGCCGTGGAGTCAAACGGGAAGACCATCTACCTGTTGACGCATGAAAATGCGCCGACGTTCAAGGTGCTGGCTTTGCCGCTCGACGGGGCGCTGGCAGACGCCAAGACCTTGATTGCGGCAAGCCCTGATCGCATCATCGAATCCATTCGCGCAGCGGCGGACGGTCTCTACGTGGCGGGGCGGCAAGGGCTGGCTGGCGAACTGCGCCACGTGCACCTGGACGGCAGCGTCAGCGAAATCAAACTTCCGTTCCGCGGTACCATTTCTGACATTGCAACCGACCCGACCCTTCCCGGAGTCGTTGTCGAACTGGAAGGCTGGGTGAACCCGCCCACGCACTTCCGTTATGAGGCGAAGAGCGAGAAGTTTACCAAGCTTGGTCTGGCCACCCACCCGTCGTTCAAGCCCGAGAGCTACTCCGTGGCGGAGATTTCTGCCGCGGCGAACGACGGCATCCAGGTCCCGCTGTCCGTGATTTCACCTGCCGAGCCAATAGCGCCCCGGCCGGCCTTGCTCGACGCCTACGGGGCGTACGGACTCTCAGCCCTGCCGACCTTTGTGCCGCGGATCGCGGCACTCGTGAACGCTGGCGGCATATACGCCGAATGTCACGTACGTGGTGGCGGCGAACTGGGAGAGGCGTGGCGCCTAGGCGGTAAAGGTACCAAAAAACCGAACACTTGGCGCGACTTTATCGCCTGCGCAGAAATGCTGATCGCGAAGGGATATACAACACGCGAACTACTAACGATCCAGGGCACGTCCGCCGGCGGCATCGCCGTCGGACGCGCGGCGACGGAGCGCCCTGACCTCTTTGCCGGCGCGATCGGGCGCGTCGGTGACCTTAACGCTCTCCGATCGGAGACCATGGCTTCCGGCCCAGCCAACATTCCCGAATTTGGCACTTTCGAGGATGAGCAGGGCTTCAGGGATCTCCTGGCCATGGATGCCTATCAACACGTGCGTGACGATGTCCGATATCCGGCATTTCTGCTGACGACGGGACTCAACGATCCTCGCGTCGAGCCGTGGGAACCGGCAAAAATGGCTGCCCGGCTCCTCGAGCGCGCCGACCACGCGCCGGTGCTACTGCGCGTCGAGGAATCGGCCGGTCATGGCATGGGGACAACCAAGTCGACCCGGGATGCGGAGGATGCCGACATTGCCGCATTCGTGTTCTGGCGCGCGGGGATCCCTGGCTGGCAACCTAGGCGCTAGCGGACCTGGCCATCGGTATTGAAGCCGCCGGGCGCGGCCAACCAGGCACAATTCGTTTTGTTAACGGTTCTCAACGCCAATATTGCAGCAGACGCCCGCTGTCGCGAGTGCCGTCTCGGTGCGGCGTATTGCTGACGGTCGAGCGGCGAGCGAATGGCAAAAGCGCCGCCGGCGACGGCAATCTGCTCAACCGTGACGTCGTGGCCGGGTGATGGTCAGTGCCGGCGTCGGGGCGGCATCGCCGTCGGCGAGCGGCCTTCGATATGGCGGAAGGTGATACGTCCCTTGCTCAGATCGTAGGGCGAAATCTCCAGCGATACCTTGTCGCCGGCGAGAATGCGGATGTGGTGCTTGCGCATCTTGCCGGCGCTGTAGGCCACGAGCGCGTGGCCATTGTCGAGCGTAACGCGGAAACGCGCATCGGGCAGTACCTCCATCACCACACCGCTCATTTCGAGAAGTTCTTCTTTAGCCACGGCCGTACCTCCAATGCAGTTCGGAAACAAAAAGCCCGGCAAGTGCCGGGCTCGTCGGGCTGTACGAGGAGCATGGCCGATTCGCCATGCTCTCTGCGTACTAATCAGTCTGCCTGACGGATATTGGACGCCTGCTTGCCCTTGGGGCCGGTCGTGACGTCAAAGCTGACGCGCTGACCTTCGGTCAGGGTCTTGAAACCCTGTCCCTGAATGGCGGAGAAGTGAGCGAAGAGGTCATCGCCACCTTCTTCGGGGGTGATGAAACCGAAACCCTTGGAATCGTTGAACCACTTTACAGTGCCAGTTGCCATGTCTTGATAGTCCTAGTAATAACAATAAAGGGGGACGGCCCCCTGCCTGGGGCGAAGATCAAGACGGCAGGATGATGAGGGAGTATTACCGCAGGACTGCGGGCAATGAACCGGACAACAACGGCACTACTTGAAGATCGCTACCGCGAACTATGGACTGAATTGCGCCGGAAAGCAAGTAAAACCTTCGCAGCCCGCGCTGGATGGTTTTCACACCGGCAGCGGTCAAGAACATCGCAGCCATCGGGCCGTTGCAGCCTTCAGCGGTGTTCGGCGCCGAATTCTCCCGT
>PMIF01000124.1 GCA_003157035.1 Rhodocyclaceae bacterium | reverse complement strand
TCTCGGCAGTGTTCTGGCGCAATTGCCGGTGCAAGTCCGAGAAGACATTGCCAATTGCCTGGCGCACCACGGTGTCGTCGGTCAGGTTGCCCAGCGCTTGGGCAAGGTTTTCCGGATTGGCGTCGTCCTGAAGAAATTCCGGCACGACAAAGCGCCCGGCCAGAATGTTTGGCAGTCCGACCCAAGGCTGGTAGCCCATATGGCGCATGATGCGCCAGGACCACGGCGAAATCCGATAGAGGATGAGCATGGGCACCTTCAGCAGCGCTGCTTCCAAGGTTGCCGTTCCGCTGGCGACCACTGCCGTATCACAAGCCGCGAGCGCGTCCTGAGCGTGGCCAAACAGGAGCTTGAACGGCGCATCCTGCGCCCCTGCCCGCCAGATTGCCGCCTCGAAGATCTCGCGCGTTTCACGCGATGCCAACGGCACCAGCAGCAGGCAGCCCGGATAGCGCTTCTCGAGGAGCAAGCCGGTGGCGACCAAAGTATCGGCCATGTGCCTGAGTTCTGCTTGCCTGCTGCCGGGCAGCAGTGCGAACACGCGACTGGCGCTGATGCCCAGCCGCTCGCGGACTGCGTCGCGGTCAACGGCGAGCGGAATCTGATCCGCCAGTGGATGGCCGACATACGTCACCGCCATGCCGGTCAGACGGTAGATTTCCGGTTCGAAGGGAAATAGCGTCAGCAGGTGATCCACAGCCTTGGCCATCTTCTTGATGCGGCCCCGGCGCCAGGCCCACACGGATGGGCTGACATAGTGGATGGTGGCAATGTCGCGGCGCTTCAGGCGCCCTTCCAGCCAGAGATTGAAGTCGGGTGCATCGATGCCGACGAATGCTGTCGGCGGCTGTTTCGCCAGCCGCAAGAGCAATTGCCGGCGAATGCCGCTGATCTCGCGGTAGTGACGCAGGGCATCGGCGTAGCCATGAACCGCCAGTTTCTCAGCCGGCCACCAGGCATCGAAGCCTTCCGCTTGCATCTTCGGTCCGCCGATGCCGACGAAACGGGCTTCGGGAAGATGGCTGCGCAGTGAGGAGATCAGGTGGGCGCCGAGAAGGTCGCCGGACGCTTCGCCGGCGACCATGGCGACCAAGGGCGCGGTCATCTAGCGGACGATGCCGCGCCCGGACTCGGCCAGGAACTCGGCGAGGATGGACAGCTCGGGAGTTGCGTCGCAAACGGTAGCAATGGCGGCCCGTGCCTCCTCAAGGCCAAGACCGGACTTGTAGAGTGTCTTGTAAGCGCGGCGGATGGCGGCGATGGCTTCCGCCGAAAACCCGCGTCGCTTGAGCCCTTCGCTATTGACGCCGTGCGGCGCTACTGGATTCCCGGCCGCGAGCACGTACGGGGGCAGGTCTTGGCTGAGCACGCTGTTCATGCCGGTCATGCAGTGGGCGCCAATGCGGATGAACTGGTGCGCCAAGGTGAAACCGCCCAAGATCGCCCAATCACCGACTCGGACGTGGCCGGCCAGTTGCGCGTTGTTGGCGAAGATCGTGTTGTTACCGATCTGGCAGTCGTGCGCCACGTGCACGTAGGCCATGATCCAGTTGTCGTTGCCCAGGCGCGTAACACCGACGTCCTGCACCGTGCCACAATTAAAGGTACAGAATTCGCGAATGGTATTGCGGTCACCGATTTCCAGTTGGGTCGGTTCGCCCTGGTATTTCTTGTCCTGGGGCATTTCCCCGATCGACGAGAACTGAAACAACCGATTGTCGCGGCCGATGCGAGTATGACCGGTGATGACCACGTGCGGTCCGACCCAGGTGTTGTCGCCGATCTCGACATGCTCGCCGATCAAGGAATAGGCACCAATCTCCACCCCCGCGCCCAGGCGGGCAGCGGCGTGAACGATGGCCGTGGGATGAATGCTCATTCGACTGTCCGCACCGTGCACATGATTTGCGCCTCTGCCGCCACCTGGCCGTCGACCTTGGCGACAGCCGCAAACTTCCAGATACCACGCTTGGCAACGATCAGCGATACCTCGAAGATCAACTGGTCGCCAGGCATGACCGGACGCTTGAAACGTGCGCCGTCGATGCCGACAAAGTAATACACCGACTTGCTGTCGACCTGACCGTCCGCCGAACGAAACGACAGCAGCGCCGCCGTCTGCGCCATGCCTTCGATGATCAGCACGCCCGGCATCACCGGATGGTGAGGATAGTGGCCCGGAAAGAAAGGCTCATTGATCGTGACATTCTTCAGCGCCGTAATCCGTTCGCCCGGAACCATGTCGAGGACTCGATCCACCAGCAGAATCGGATAGCGATGGGGCAGATACTCGAGGATCTGGTGGATGTCCATAACCGGCTTGCTCATGACGTCTTCTCCAATTGGGCGAGGCGCGCTTCGAGGGCGCGTATTCTATCGGCCAGCGCGTCCAGATGGCGAAGCCGCGAGTAATTCTTCAGCCATTCCGAGTGCTCGAGGAATGGCACCCAGCCGGTGTAGCTGCCCGCCTTGGTGATCGATTTGGCAACCATGGTGCCGGACGAAACATTGACATCGTCGGCAATCTCCAGATGACCGAGAACCATGGCCGCGCCACCGAAAGTGCAACGGCGGCCAATTCTGGCGCTGCCGGCAATGCCGACACAGCCGGCAATCGCGGTGTGGTCCCCGATGTGCACGTTATGCGCCACCTGGATTTGGTTGTCGAGCTTGACGCCATGACCGATTTCCGTAGCGTCGATGGCGCCACGGTCGATCGTCGTATTGGCACCGATTTCGACGTCGTCGCCGATCACCACACCGCCGGTCTGGGGAATCTTTACCCACGCGCCGCCGCGTTCACGGGCAAAGCCAAATCCGTCGGCACCGATAACGGCACCGGAATGGATGATCGCCCGGGCGCCGATGCGCGTGCGTGAATAGATGCTGACGTTGGCGTACAGCCAACAGTCGTTGCCGATTGAACAGTCGTCGGCGATGACGGTGCCGGCCTCGACGATGGTATTTTCGCCAACCGTCACGTTCTGGCCAATGCGGGCATGGGCGCCAACCGACACCGAGGCTGGCAGCGGCGACTCGACCACTGCGGCTGGATGCACTCCAGCCGGTGGCCGCAGCGGCGGGTTCAGGAGTTGTGCGACGCGGGCGAAATAGAGATATGGCTGCGCGGTAATGATCGCCGCAACCGGGCAGGCGCTTGCCGCTTCAGCCGTGACGATGACCGCAGTCGCACCTGTGGCAATCAGCGATGAACGGTACTTGGGGTTCGACAGGAAGGTGATGTCACCGCTAGCTGCCTTGTCCAGCGGTGCGACGCGCGACACGGTGAGCGTGCCATCGCCAGCAAGATCGCCGCCAAGGCGGGCGACGATCTCATCGAGACGCAACGACACGGCTACTTCGCCGCCTCCTTGCTGTCAGCCGCCAGCGCCTTGATGACGCGCTCGGTGATATCGATGCGCGTACCGACATAGACGGCTTCCTGGATGATCAGGTCGTACTTGTCGCTTTCCGCGATAGTCTTGATCACCTTGTTCACGCGTTCGTAGATCGCTGCCATTTCCTCGTTCTGCCGCATGTTCAGGTCTTCGCGGAACTCGCGCTGGCGGCGCTGGAAGTCGCGGTTGAGGTCGGCAAGCTCACGTTCCTTGTTTCGTCGTTCCGACTCGGCGAGCGTGATGCCGTTCTTTTCCAGCGCCTCCTGAACGGTCTGCAATTGCTTGGCCAGCTTCTGCAGCTCCTGATCGCGCTTTTCGAACTCTTTTTCCAGCTTCTTCTTCGCCTTGGCGGCCTGCGGCGATTCGTTGATCACGCGCTGCCCGTTGACGAAACCGACCTTCAATTCGGCTTCGGCAGCGAAAGCGCTCACGGCAAAAATGCCAACCAACAAAGCAGTAATCCAACGTTTCAAGTCGTCTCTCCTGAAAATCGTATTAGAAGGTCGTACCCATCTGGAACTGCAAGCGCTGGATCTTATCCTCCGGCTGCTTGCGCAGGGGCTGACCAAAACTGAATTTTAGCGGACCCACGGGCGAACTCCACGCGGCAGATATACCAATACTGTAGCGCATATCGGACATCTGCATCCTCTCGCCGGGCCCCCATACTTGACCGCCATCGAAAAATGCTCCCAGACGAATGGATTTGTCCTGTCCCAGTCCGGGCATCGGCACCAGGAACTCGCTATTGAAGACAAAGCGCCGATTGCCGCCGATGCGCTCCTGGGTAGTCGCATCCATCGGCCCGAGCGAGTTGCCCTCGTAGCCGCGTACCGAACCGATACCGCCCGCATAGTAGTTCTTGAAGAACGGCAGATCCTGTCCACCCATACCGTTGGCGTAGCCCAACTCGCCATTGAATGCCAGCGTAAATTGCTTGGTCAGCGGGTAATAGTATTGCCCCTGGAGATTGATCTTGTAGTAGCGCAGGCTGCCGCCAGGAAGCGCGAGCTCGCTACCGATACGGCTGACATAGCCGGAGGTCGGATAGATCCGGCTGTCCACCGTGTCCTTGGCCCAGCCCAGGGTACCCAGGAGCGAGCTGTTGCGCGGACCGTACTTGATGACGAAGTCCTGGTAGCGCTTCAGGCTTGCCGTGGTGATGTTGAGCTCGGTGCTGTCGATCGCCACACCGAAGTTGACATAGTCGTCATCGGTAATCGGCAGGCCATAGCGGACCCCGCCTCCGGCAGAACGGGCACCGTAGGGAGCCAGCGCAGTCAATGTCGTCGAGTCGAACTTGCGGTGGTAGAGGTCGAAACCGCGCGAGATGCCATCGATCGTGTAGTACGGATCGGTGAACGACAGCGAATAGACGGTGTTCGAGCGGCTGGTATTGACACCGACACCAACGAAATTGCCGCTACCGAAAATGTTCTGCTTCTGAATCGACCCGGAGAGAACGAGCTTTTCGGTGCTGGAGAAGCCGGCGCCGATGGCCAAGTTGCCCGTCGGTTTTTCCTTGACGTTGATGTTGACGTCGACTTGGTCGGTGGTGCCGGGTACCGGCGGTGTCTCCAGCGTCACTTCGTCGAAGAATCCCAGTCGGTCAACCCGCGAGCGCGACTTGTTGATTTTGGCGCCGTCGTACCATGCCGACTCCATCTGCCGTAGTTCGCGCCGAATTACCTCGTCGCGCGTCGTTGTATTGCCGGTAATGTTGATGTGTTTGACATAGACCCGCCGACCGGGGTCGATGAAAATGGTGAATGCCGCTTCCCGTTTGGCCTTGTCAAGTTCTGGCGCCGCGTTGATATTGGCGAAGGCATAGCCCTCGTTGGCATATTTCTCACCGATTGCCTTGGTCGTTTCGGCGAGCTTTTCGCGGGCATAGGTCTCGCCCGGGTGGATCTTGACCAGCTTGACCAGGTCGGCTTCCGGAAGTATGAGGTCGCCAGCAAGCTTCACCGAAGAAACCGTGTACTTGTCGCCCTCGACAAGGTTAACCGTGATGTAGATGTCGCGTTTGTCCTGCGAGATCGACACCTGAGTCGACTCGACGTTGAACTCGAGATAGCCGTGGTCGAGGTAATAGGAGCGCAGCGTTTCCAGGTCACCAGAGAGCTTTTGTTTCGAGTACTGGTCGTTCTTGGTATACCAGCTCAACCAGCCCGGTGTCTGCAGAACGAACAACTTCAGCAGATCCTTCTCGCCGAAGGCACTGACGCCAACCAGGTTGATCTGTTTGATCTTGGCAATTTCACCTTCTTCGACGGTGAAATTGATGCCGACGCGGTTACGCTCGAGCGGTGTCACCGTGGTCTGGATTTGCACGCCGTAGTAGCCTTGGCTCAGGTACTGGCGTTTCAACTCCTGCTCGGCGCGTTCCACCAGCGCTCGGTCAAAGATTCGCGATTCGGCAAGCCCAACATCGCGCAGTCCCTTGCGCAACTGCTCTTTGTCGAAGGCCTTCAGACCGCTGAAATCGATGGCGGAAATTGCCGGCCGTTCCTCGATCAGCAGCACCAGAACGCCGCCGTCGACCTCGACGCGGACGTTCTTGAAAAAGCCGGTGGCAAACAGCGCTTTGATTGCCTGCGCTGCCTTGTCGTCGTTCATGGTATCCCCGACCTTGACCGGCAGGTAGTTAAACACCGTGCCGGCCTCAGTCCGCTGTAATCCTTCGACGCGGATATCCTTGATGACAAAGGGCTCGAACGCTAGGGCCGAGGACGCAAAGGCCGCGACGACCAGGCCTGCGATCAGTTTCTTCTTCATGAGCTAGCCGGAGACGAGACGGTTGATGTCGTTAAAAAAGGCGATAGCCATCAAGAGAACGAGCAAGCCCAACCCGATTTGCTGGCCAATCTCCATGGCCCGCTCAGGCAGCGCATCGCCCTTGATGGCTTCGAACAGATAATACAACAAATGCCCTCCATCCAGAATCGGGATGGGCAGCAGGTTGAGCACGCCGAGGCTGATGCTTATCAGCGCCAGAAACTTGAAGTAGTGATCCAGGCCGAGATGAGCCGATTGACCTGCGTAGTCGGCGATGGTTACCGGACCGGAGATATTGCGCCAGGATAATTCACCGATCACCATACGACCGATCATGCGCAGCGTGAATTCCGCCGTTTCCCAGGTTTGCCGCCACGCTCTAGCGACCGCGGACAATGGGCCCAGCCGGACCATGACCAACAGCTTTGCCCGCAATTGCGGATCGTCGCGCGCACCGATGCCGATGCGCCCCACCGTGGTTCCCTTGTCTTCGACAGCCTGCGGCGTCATGGCAAGCTCGAGTTTCTGCCCAGCCCTTAGCAACGAAATGACGAGTCTCTTGCCTGGCGACGCACGAACCAGCTTGACGAATTCATTCCATCCCGGGATCGGCTGACCATCGATGGCCAGCACTTGATCGTTGACTTGAATTCCCGCCAGCGCTGCAGGTGAACCTTCAGCGATGGAGCCGACGATCGCTGCGGGATTCGGTTGATATGGCACCAGGCCAAGCGTACGGGAAAAATCAGAATCCAGCTGTTCGCTGGAGATCGTGGCGGTGGCAACATTCCTGAAGGAGATTTCGCCACGGTCGTTGATGGTCTCCAGGACCGCCGGCTGCCGATCGAGAATATTCTGCATCAGTTGCCAGCGCATGTCCTGTAACGTCGTCACCGAATTGCCGGAGACGCTACGCACCATGTCGCCGGCGGCGACGCCAGCCTGTTCAGCAGGCGATCCGGCGGCCGGCTGGGCCAGTATTGGTCTCAGTTCTTCCACGCCGTACATGAACAGCCCCGCATAAAGAAACACAGCGAGCAGAAGGTTGGCGCACGGTCCGGCAAGAACGATCAGAGTCCGCCGACCGACCGACTGACGGTTGAAAGCGCGGTGCGCTTCTGCGGCCTCGACCGGGCCCTCGCGCTCGTCGAGCATCTTGACATAGCCGCCGAGCGGGAAAGCCGCCAGCGCCCATTCGGTCTGGTCGNNAAATGCCCAAGCTCGTGTACGACGATGAGGATTCCCAGCGCCACGAGAAATGCGGCAATGGTCGATAGCAGTGAACCGCCGATCATGATCGATAATGCTCCAGGCAAGTGCGGGCAGCTTGGCGACCGGCGCGGTCGGCCGCGTAGACGTCGTCAAGGGTCGCCATTTCGCTTCGAGGTACGGCGTCGAGCGCCGCTGCGATAGTGTCGGCAATGCCGAGAAACGGCAGCTGGCCGGCGAGAAACGCCTCGACAGCAACTTCGTTGGCGGCATTCAGTACGGCAGGCGCATTGCCACCCGATTCCAAAGCCTGATAAGCCAGAGCCAGACAAGGAAAACGCTGTATCTCCGGTCGTTCGAAATCGAGATGGGCAACGGTAAACAAGTCAAGCGGTGGTACGCCGGCATCAATGCGTTCCGGATGGGCCAAGGCGTGCGCAATCGGCGTGCGCATATCCGGGTTGCCAAGCTCAGCGAGCACGGAGCCATCCACGTACTGCACGAGCGAGTGGATGATGCTTTGCGGATGGATGACCACCTCGATCTGGCTCGGCTCAACCTCGAACAACCAGCGGGCCTCGATGACTTCCAGACCCTTGTTCATCATGGTCGCCGAATCGACCGAGATCTTTCGCCCCATGCTCCAGTTGGGATGCGCGCANNGCGGTCAACAGAATTCGGCTGACGCCCATGCCGCCGAGATTGCCGACGAACCTGTCCGGCAAGGACTGAAATACGGCATTGTGTTCGCTGTCGATCGGCAGCAGCGTTGCCTGGCAGCGACGGACTTCGCCGATGAACAGGGATCCGGCCATGACCAGCGCTTCCTTGTTGGCCAGCAGCACGCGCTTGCCGGCACGAACAGCAGCCAGGGTCGGCGGCAGGCCGGCCGCACCAACGATGGCAGCCATGACGGTATCGACTTCCGGCATAGCCGAGACGTCTTCGAGCGCTTGAGCTCCGGCGAGGACCTCGGTGTTGTTGCCTGAGAGTTGTTCAGTCACGTACCGCCGGTCAACATCGTTGGCAACGACCGCGTAGCGCGGGCGATGGTGCTGGCATTGCTCAATGAGCACGTCGAGCCGACGGTGACCGGTCAGGGCGACGACTTCAAAGCGGTCGGGATGCCGTCCGACGACATCAAGCGTGCTGGCACCGATCGAGCCGGTGGCGCCAAGAACCGTCAGTCGCCGCTTGCTCATGACCACCAGTGGGCTGCCAGAGCCAGGAAGGGCAGCGCCGAGGTCTGGCTGTCGATACGATCGAGAACACCGCCGTGACCGGGAAGAATCCAGCCGCTGTCCTTGACCCCGGCTTGCCGCTTGGCCAGGGACTCGAAGAGATCGCCGACAACGCTGACCGCTACTACGATGACCAGCGCCACGATGAACCCCGGGACGCTGCCGACCACGGTGCCAGTCAACGTGGCAACGACTTCGGCATAGACAACAACGCCGACCAGGGCACCCAGGACGCCCTCCCAGGTCTTGCCCGGACTGATGCCGGGCGCCAACTTGTGGCGGCCAAAGGCGCGTCCGGAAAAATAGGCCGCGATATCCGCCACCCAGGTTACGGCCAGGGCGATCAGCAACCACCAGGCACCATGATCCCGCAGTGCCAGCATGGCGGCCCACGTCGGTACGATGATGACCCAGCCGACCAGATAGCGCAGCACGCTATCCGGCCGCCAGCCGCGTATTAGCCAAGGTGGCGCCACCAACAGCCAGAAGGCGCCGGCAACAAGCCAGAGCGACGGGAATACCGTCTCGGCGAACAGGAAGGCGCCGAGGCACGAAAAAAGGATGGCGACCACGAATAGCGCCCGCTGCGCCCGGTCCGCCCCAACCAGGCAGGCCCATTCCCACGCCGCCACTGCCGCGACTGCCGCAAAGGCGCAGGCCGCAGCAATACGCGGCAAGGCGAAAAGGACGATTAGCAAGCCACCGAGCAACAGTAACGCGGTGATTACCCGCGTCTTAAGCATCTTCGGTCAACGGCGGCACGACGTCCGTGCGCCGTGACTCACGGCCCGCGGTCAACTGTTCGCTGGTGCGGCCAAAACGACGCTCGCGGTAACGATAGGAAGCCAGTGCAGCATCCAATGCAGCGGCATCGAACTCGGGCCACAGCAAGTCGGTAAAGTGAAGCTCGGTATAGGCAAGTTGCCAGATCATGAAGTTGCTGATCCGCTGTTCGCCGCCGGTGCGGATGAACAAGTCGGGTTCCGGTGCGTGGGCCATGGCCAAATATGGCGTTAGATCCTGCTCGGACCATTGGCCGGCCCGTTCCGGGGCGGCGTGCGAAAGCCTGTTCATCGCCTGCAGGAGATCCCAGCGACCGCCATAATTGGCCGCGATGGTCAGTGTCAGACAGGTGTTGCCGCGAGTACGCAATTCGCCGTCGGTAATGAGTTCGCGAAGACGGGGCTCGAAGCCCGACAGATCGCCCACTACGCGCAGCCGGATGTTGTTGGCGTGGAGGCGGCCGACTTCCTCGTTGAGGGCCGCCACAAACAAGTTCATCAGGAAGGAGACTTCCTCGGGCGGCCGCCGCCAGTTCTCCGAACTGAAGGCAAAGACGGTGAGAAACTCAACCCCACGGTCAATGCAGGCCTTGATCACGGTACGCAATGTCTCGACACCGCGCTTGTGGCCGGCGACGCGCGGCAGGAAGCGTTTGCGCGCCCAGCGGCCGTTACCGTCCATGATGATGGCGATGTGGCGCGGAACGTCGCCGATCTGCGGAATCGCCTGCGTTGAACTGGGTTGTGCCGTCATCGCCTGGCCGTCCCGTCAAACCGCCAGCAAATCTTTTTCTTTTTCCGCCAGCAGCTTGTCGACCTCGACGACGTACTTGTCGGTCAACTTCTGTATGTCGTCCTGGGCGCGTCGTTCGTCATCCTCTGCCAACTCGTGCTTCTTCAGCGCTTCCTTGAGGTGGGCGATGGCATCCCGGCGCAAGTTGCGGATCGCCACCTTGGCGGTCTCGCCTTCGTGCTTGACCACCTTGATGAGTTCGCGCCGCCGTTCTTCGGTCAGCATCGGCATCGGCACCCTGATCAAATCGCCCTGCGTCGCCGGGTTGAGGCCAAGGTCGCCATCACGGATTGCCTTTTCAACCTTGGCGATCATTGGCTTTTCCCAAGGCTGGACGCCGATCGTGCGGGCATCGATCAAGGTCAGGTTGGCCACCTGANNGCACGCCCGGTGCGCACCTTGGCCAAGTCATGCTTGAGTGCCTCGATGCTTTTCTGCATCTTTTGGTCGCTGGTCTTCTTCAATTCCGCGATCATTGCAGTCTCCTAACAATGAACCAATGTTCCCTCGTCCTCGCCGGTCAGCACCCGCTTGAGGGCGCCGTTCTTGAAGATCGAGAAGACGTTGATCGGCAGCTTCTGGTCCCGGCAAAGGGCAAAAGCCGTCGCATCCATCACTTTCAGGTCGCGGGCGATGGCTTCGTCGAAACTGATCCGGTCAAAGCGTTTCGCCAACGGATCCTTCTTCGGATCGGCCGTATAGATGCCAT
The DNA here is from genome assembly GCA_003157035.1 of Rhodocyclaceae bacterium. Lineage (GTDB taxonomy): Bacteria > Pseudomonadota > Gammaproteobacteria > Burkholderiales > Rhodocyclaceae > Fen-999. The sequence continues at coordinate 7,262 of PMIF01000124.1, read as the reverse complement.
CGACCTTCGTTGCCTTGAGGACGATCTCGGCACCGATTTCCGAACCACGCAAGGCCGCGGCCGTGTCCGTAGTGAAGAAGGGGTTGCCGGTGCCGGCGCCGAAGACGACGATCTTGCCTTCCTCGAGATAGCGGATGGCCTTGCCACGAATATAGGGCTCGACCACTTGCTCGATGTTGAGCGCCGACTGCACGCGGGCCTGCAAGTTCGCCTGACGCAGGGCATCGGCCAAGGCCATGGCGTTCATGACCGTCGCCAGCATGCCCATGTAATCAGCCGTCGCCCTATCCATGCCAGTCGACGCGCCAGCCATGCCGCGAAAGATGTTGCCACCACCGATGACCACGCCCATCTCGACACCGAGATCGGCGATCGACTTCACTTCACTGACAATGCGCCACAGCGTCTCACGGTTGATGCCATAGGCGTCATCGCCCATCAGCGCCTCGCCCGACAGCTTGAGCAAAATGCGCTTGTAACGCGGTACGACGGCGGTCATCGGTGCACCGCCTATTTCTTTGCCGCGGCGGCCTGTGCAGCCACCTCAGCGGCGAAGTCGGACACCTTCTTCTCGATGCCTTCGCCAACCACATAGAGCGTGAAGGCGTTGATCTTCGCGCCCTTGGCCTTGAGCAGTTGTTCGATGGTCTGCTTGCCGTCTTCAGCCTTGACGAAGACCTGGCCGAGCAGCGTCACGTCCTTGAGGTACTTCTGCACGGTGCCTTCGGCGATCTTGTCCAGCATTGCCTCCGGCTTGCCGGCTTCGCGCGCCTTTTCAATCGCGATGCGCCGCTCGGTATCCAGCAGTTCGGCTGAGACGCCGGAAGCGTCCAGCGACTTCGGCTTCGAGGCGGCAATATGCATTGCCAGGTCCTTGGCCAGCTGGTCATCGCCACCGCTGACATCGACCAGGACGCCGATCTTGGCGCCGCCATGGATGTAGGAGGTCAGCTTGCCAGCGGCCGTCATGCGCACGAAACGGCGAATGGACATGTTCTCGCCGATCTTGCCGACCAGCGCGGTACGCGTCGTCTCGACCGAGGCACCAGCCAGTTCGAGTGCCGACAGCGCGGCCACATCGGCCGGACTCTTGCTGGCGACGAGTTCGGCGAGATTCTTTGCCAGCGCGAGGAAGTCATCGTTCTTGGCGACGAAGTCAGTCTCGCAGTTGACTTCGACCAGGCTGGCCAACTTGCCATCCGCAGCCATATAGAGGCCAACGATGCCTTCGGCAGCGACACGGGTCGCCGCTTTGGTCGCCTTGTTGCCCAGCTTGACGCGCAAGATCTCCTCGGCCTTGACGAGGTCGCCGGTGGCTTCGGTCAGTGCCTTCTTGCATTCCATCATCGGCGCGTCGGTTTTCTCGCGCAATTCTTTGACCATGCTTGCGGTAATTTCCGCCATTACTTCACACTCCGAAATTGTTGGCTGAAGTTGGATGAATCGCGTCGGCTCACTGGCCGCCTTCTTCCTCGACTTCGACGAATTCGTCGTCACCGGCCATCGCTTGAACTACCTCATTCATGGACTGGTTCTTGCCTTCCAGGATGGCATCGGCAACGCCGCGGGCGTACAGACGGATGGCGCGCGACGAGTCGTCATTACCCGGAATGACATAGTTGACACCCTCCGGATTGTGATTGGTATCGACGATGCCAATAACCGGAATGCCGAGTTTGTTGGCTTCAGTGATGGCGATCTTGTGGTAGCCGACGTCAACGACGAACAAAGCGTCGGGCAGGCCGCCCATGTCCTTGATGCCGCCAAGGCTCTTCTGCAGTTTGGTCAGTTCGCGCTGCAGCATCAGGCCTTCCTTCTTGGACATCTTCTCGAAGGCACCTTCTTCGCCCATCTGTTCCATGTCCTTGAGGCGCTTGATCGACAGCTTGACCGTCTTGAAGTTGGTCAGCATGCCGCCCAGCCAGCGCTCGTCGACAAAGGGCATACTGCAGCGCTGGGCCTCTTCGGCGATGATTTCACGCGCCTGGCGCTTGGTGCCGACAAACAGGATGGAGCCCTTCTTCGCCGTCAGTTTCCTGATGAAACTCATCGCCTCGTTATACTTGGCGAGAGTGGTCTCCAGATTGATGATGTGGATCTTGTTGCGATGACCAAAGATGAACGGAGCCATCTTGGGATTCCAGAAACGGGTCTGGTGGCCGAAGTGAACACCGGCCTCCAACATCTGGCGCATGGTAGTACTCATAAGTCAATCTCCGATATGGGTTGAGCCTCCGCCCGGCGATGATCGACCCCCAATCGGGGTCACCCATTCGGCGCCGGACGTGCGGATTTTGCCCGGGACCATCCCAGGCAATCCCAAGATTATATGCGTTCTCAGCCCCTTACGGCAAGGTGAAAGGCGTATTTGGCCAGCGACAGGTAGAATGCCACCATCGATTCCAGACGCACAGCCAACGCAACACCAAGAACCGCCACCATGGCCATCAGCATCAAGACCCCCGCAGAAATCGACAGCATGCGCCTGTCCGGACGTTTGGCCGGCGAAGTGCTCGACTACATCACCCCGCTGGTCCAGCCTGGTGTCACCACCGCCGAACTGGACCGCTTGTGTCATGACTACATGGTGGATGTCCAGGGCTGCATTCCGGCACCGCTGAACTACGCGCCGCCGGGTTACCCCCCCTACCCGAAGTCGATCTGCGCTTCCATCAACCACCAAGTGTGCCATGGTGTTCCCAACGAACGGCCGCTCAAGAAGGGCGATATCGTCAACCTCGATATCACCACCATCAAGGGTGGCTGGCACGGTGATACCAGTCGGATGTTCATCGTCGGCGAGGCATCGATCCTGGCCAAACGGCTGTGCCAGATTACCCACGAATGTCTATGGCTGGGTATCGATCAGGTCAAGCCTGGAGCCCGCCTGGGCGACATCGGCGCTGCAATCCAGCGCTATGCCGAGAGGAATGGGTTTTCCGTGGTTCGGGAATTCTGCGGGCACGGCCTCGGCCTCAACTTCCACGAGGATCCGCAGGTGCTCCACTATGGCAAACCCGGTACGGGCCCCGAGCTCAGCCCGGGCATGACATTTACCATCGAACCGATGATCAACGCCGGCAAGGCGGCGATTTCCGAGCTGGCCGATGGCTGGACCATCGTGACCAAGGACCGCAGCCTGTCTGCGCAATGGGAGCACTCGGTGGTCGTCACCGAAACCGGTGTGGAAGTCCTGACCTTGTCCGCCGGCGCCCCACCAAGACCGAACATCAACTGAGTCATCGAACTGTGGCCGCGGAAGGTTCGCCCGAACGCGACTTGCGTGCTCTGATCTCCAAGTCGCGCGGTCAGCTAAAGGATGGCCAGGCACTGTTACGTGCCGCCTACGAGCGCTCCAGCTCTGCCAGTGCCTATTTGCGCGGACGTGCACGGCTGGTCGATCGCGTCTTGCGCGCCATCTGGAAAGAGATGGACATGCCGGCCAATATGGCGCTGGTGGCGGTCGGTGGTTATGGCCGGGGTGAACTCTATCCGGCATCCGACGTCGATTTGCTCTTCCTTGTCCACGACGACTGCGACGTCGCCCACCATCCCCGCCTGGAGCCGCTGATCGGCTTGTTCTGGGATATCGGCCTCGATATCGGTCACAGCGTGCGCAATCTTGACCAATGTATCGACGAAGCGGCGCGGGACATCACGGTGCAGACGACGCTGCTCGAGGCCAGGCACCTGGCCGGGAGTCGACGGCTGTTCGAGTCCTTCCAGGCCAGAACGCGCGAGCACCTCGATCGGCAAGCCTTCTTCAAGGCCAAACAGCTCGAGCAGGCGGAACGCTACGCCCGCTTCAATGACACGCCTTACAGCCTGGAACCCAATACCAAGGAAAGCCCGGGGGGGCTGCGCGACTTGCAGGTCATCTTATGGATTTCCCAGGCGGCACGGCTCGGCGCGACCTGGCGGGAGCTGGCGACCATGTTGCTGGTGACAGCCGACGAGGCGCGGCTGCTGGTTCGTGCCGAGAACTTCCTGCGCCACCTGCGGATCAGGCTGCACCACCTGGCCGGCCGCCGCGAGGATCGCTTGCTGTTCGAACATCAGGAGGCCCTTGCCCGCACCTTCGCCATCGAACCGACTGCCAACAAGCGGGCTTCCGAAGTGCTGATGCAGCGCTACTACCGGAATGCGAAGCTGGTGGCCCAGCTGAACACCCTGGTACTGCTCAATCTCAGTACTCGCATCGCGCCCTGGCCGAGCACGCCGCCGATGGACATCGACGGTCGCTTTCAGACTGTGCGCGATCGACTTGATATTGTCGATAGCCGTCTGTTCGAAAAAGAACCCAACGCCATACTGGAAGTTTTCCTGATCATGGCCAAGCGCTCCGAACTGCGCGGTCTGACGGCACGGGCCCTGCGGGCGCTGTGGGCAGCGCGCCATCGCGCCGGAGCCGCAGCACGCCATGATCCGGCCAGTCGCTCGCTGTTCATTCAATTGTTCCAACAGAAACGCGGCATTACCCATGAACTGCGGCGGATGAACCAGTTCAGCATCCTGGGCCACTATCTGCCGGCATTCGGCCGCATCGTCGGCCAGATGCAGCACGACTTGTTCCACGTCTATACGGTCGACCAGCACATTCTCCAGGTCGTGCGCAACCTGCGGCGGTTCGCCATGCCGGAATATGCGCACGAATTCCCTTTCTGCAGCCAATTGATGACGACAGTCGAGAAACCCTGGCTGTTGTACATCGCGGCGCTGTTCCACGACATCGCCAAGGGCCGCGGCGGGGATCACTCCAAGCTAGGCACAGTCGATGCGCGTCGTTTCTGCAGCGAACATGCGATAGAAGGCGACGACGTCGAACTGATCGTCTTTCTCGTCGAACAGCATTTGACGATGTCGCAAGTTGCCCAGAAGCAGGATCTTGCCGACGCCGACGTCATCACCGCATTCGCGACCATTGTCCGCACAGAGTCGCGGTTGATCTCCCTTTACCTGCTGACCGTTGCCGATATCCGCGGCACCAGCCCGAAAGTCTGGAATGCCTGGAAAGGCAAACTGCTCGAAGACCTGTTCCGTGCCACCGCCAGGTTTCTCCGCGGCGACGCGCCCTTGCAGATTGCCGGTGTGGCCGAGCGCCAGGAAGAATCGCGGCGTCTACTCCGGTTTCGCGGCTTGCGGCCCGATGTGGAACAGGACTTGTGGCAGCATCTCGATACCAGCTACTTTCTTCGTCATGACAGCGACGAAATCGTCTGGCACACGCGCAATCTCTACTATCGGCCCGACAGCAGCGAGCCCGTGGTCCGTGCCCGTCTCAATCCCTTCGGCGATGGCTTGCAGGTCATGGTCTACATCGCGGACCAACCGCAGCTGTTTGCTCGCATCTGCGGCTTCGTCGCCCGCCTCGGCTATTCGATTGTCGAAGCCAAGGTGCACACTTCGCGGCACGGCTACGCCCTCGACAGCTTCGTCCTGCTCGATCCGATGGAGCGTCTGGGCTACCGCGATGTCCTCGGTCTGGTCGAACACGACCTGATCGAACACCTGACCAAGCGGCCGCCGCTGGAAGCGCCGCCGGTCGCGCGCCTATCGCGCCTGGCCCGCAGCTTCCCGATCACGCCGGAAATCGACATCCGTCCTGACGAACGTGGCAATCATCACATCATGTCCATTGTCGCCGCCGATCGCCCGGGCCTGCTCTATGCCATCGCCCGCATCCTCAGCCAGCACGGCATCGACATCCGTTCGGCCAAGATTGCCACCCTTGGCGAACGGGTCGAAGACACCTTCCTTATTTCGGGCTTGGAGCTCGATAAGATGGTGACCCTGGTTCAGCTCGAACAGGAACTGCTGCAAGCACTCCAGGTCTAGCCTGACGACTATTCGGCCGAAGCGTCGTCGCCAAAGAGCACGTCGGTAAAGCCGAAGCGGCTCAAGTCGGTCATGCGCATCGGATACAGCACGCCATCGAGATGGTCGCATTCGTGCTGCACGACGCGGGCGTGAAATCCTTCGACGCTACGATCGATGGCATTGCCCTGCGCGTCGAAACCCCGATAGCGCAGGCGGGTGAATCGCGGTACCCAGCCCCGCAGCCCAGGCAGCGACAGGCACCCTTCCCAGCCCTCTTCGATCTCGTCGGCGAGTGGCGTCAATTGCGGATTGACCAACACGGTAAACGGAATCGGCGCCGCATCGGGATAACGGTCGTTCGATTCGAAACCGAACATCACGACGCGCAGATCAACCCCGATCTGCGGCGCCGCCAGACCGGCACCATCGTTGGCAATCATGGTCTCGCGCATGTCCTCGATCAGCTTGGTCAATTGCGCAGTACCAAAGCTCTCGATCGGCTTGGCCAGGCTTAGCAGGCGGGGATCGCCCATGCGCAGAATGTCGCGAATCATCGCGGCTCCGCACAGAGGTGTTCGAGCGTTCGGCGCACGCGTGCCAGCGAGAGCTGCAAGGTTTTCTCGATGGCGTCGAAGGCGATCCGGTGCGCACTGTCACCGCGGCCGGCCGCCCAGTTGGCGACCACGCAAATCGCAGCGTAGGGAATCTCCAGTTCACGCGCCAGCGAGGCTTCCGGCATGCCGGTCATGCCGACCACGTCGGCGCCGTCGCGCTCCAGGCGGTTGATCTCGGCGATGGTCTCCAGGCGCGGCCCCTGCGTCGTGGCATAGACGGCACCGTCCACCGCCGCTTCGCCCGCTGTCGCCGCGGCTTCGAGCAAGCGGCGGCGCAAGGCGCCATCGTAGGGCTCGGTAAAATCGATGTGCACCACTTGCCGATCGCCACCCTCATGGTAGGTGGCGTGTCGCCCCCAGGTGTAATCGAGGATCTGGTCGGGCGCGATGACTGTACCGGGCGACAGATCGGGCCGTATGCCACCAACCGAAGCAACGGAAATGATCCCGTCGGCCTTGGCATCTTGCGCCAGCGCCCAGATGTTGGCGCGGTAATTGACGCGGTGCGGCGGTATGGTGTGCCCATAGCCATGCCTGGCCAGGAAGACCACGTCCTGGCAGCCGATACGACCGAAGGTCAGCGCCCCGGACGGCTCGCCATACGGTGTACGAATGACTTCGCGGCGTGTCACTTCCAGGTTGGACAACTGCGTCAGGCCACTGCCGCCGATGATTGCAAGCATGTGAAATTCCTCGAAAAATTGCTGCCGATTCTATCATGCGACCTTGCTTGCCATGGTAGAATCCGCGCCCTTTTCCCGCTTGTACCCATCCCATGTCCCGCAGCCTCAGAAACATCGCCATCATCGCTCACGTCGACCACGGCAAGAC
>PMIF01000141.1:202-4379 GCA_003157035.1 Rhodocyclaceae bacterium | reverse complement strand
GGCGGTGACTTCCTGCACGCGCTGGTCGTCGATCTTCTCCGCACGCTGCCGCAGCAGGCGCTCTGCAATATCAACCTTGCCGAAAAACCAGGAAGGGTCGAACACAGTCAAGTTGAACGTGTAGATCGTCGCCTGGAAACCTTGTTGCAACGCGTCGCAGGCGAGAAACACCGCCACCGTGCCGCCGCGCTCGAACTTGCCGGTGCGGTCGATGATGTCTTGCAATCGTTCCTCGCGGCCCCAATAGCGGTACAGAGCATGCAGGCAGGTGGGGCCGCACGTGGTTTCGTCCGGCTGCGCCAGCATATTGACGGGCAGGTAGAGGCGGGGCGGCAGCATCGGCTTAGCCTCTTTAGCCGCCAGTCAGTCGCCTTGACATCCGCTCCGGAAGCCGTCGTTCGACAAACAGATCGCGGACCTCCGTTGTGCTGAGGTATCGACCAAGCTTGCCTAGCTTGCCCATCACCTTCAGCAGTATTGGCCATTCGCCGTTCATCAGCCATCTGTCTACGCCGCGGCGTCGCTCGGCGGCACGCTCGAAGTTGGCATCCATCATGCGCCGAAGCTCGGCCAAGTCGAGTCCCCGTTCGACATGACCATCAGCATCAGTCTTGTCGCTAGCGAAATCGTCAAGTCGCGCCAGCTCCGCGGTATCGATCCTGGCCGATGCGTCCAAGACACGCGAACCGGCTCCCTTCTTGTCCAGCGGCCCGTTCCTAAGCTCACTCAAGCGCAGGCCACCGAGGCCATTGCGCACCACCTGCAACGGACTCAGACCGTTGGCCACCAGCGCAATCGCACGGATTGCCGAGCTTGGTAGTTGCGGCTGGCCATCGCCGGCGCTTGCCACGTTCACAATCGTCTTCGTCACCTCCCCGACGCTCACCACATCGTCTGCCAGCAAGCCGTGGGCAACCAAGGCCCGCAAGAATGGGCACGGGTCGTTCGGGGAAACCTGGGGCGACCCGGGTGTTGACGTCATCTCTTTTCCTTTGCTATCAATTGAACCGCACGCAAACCTTGCCATGCGTCTTGCCCTCCTGCATCCGGCGCTGAGCGGCAGGAACCTGGCCCAGGCCGATCACTTCACCAATGCGCGGGACGATGATGTTGCTGGCAGCCAGCGTTGCCAGGCGTTCGAGCAGTTGGGCATTTGTCTTGAGCAGGAAAGGCACACAACGTTGCCGCGAGGTGAGCCGCGCCACGAACGCTGCCAGGAACAACTTCGGCACCGGCATCGTGTTGATGTAGATGCCATTGTCAGTTAGACACGCCCTGGCGCTTGAAAACGTTGCGCTGGCGGCAGCATCGAAGATCACGTCGAAGCGTGCTTTGTTGCTGAGCCAGTCGTCGGTCTTGTAGTCGACAACCTGATCGGCACCGATCGAACGAACGTAGTCGACGTTCGCCGTACTGCACACGCCGGTGATGCGCGCCCCGATCGAGTGGGCAAGCTGCACGGCGCTGGCCCCCACGGAACCGGAGGCGCCGGTGATCAGGATTGCCTGGCCTTGCTGGAGGTGCGCAATGTCCTCGAGTGCCCGCAGGGCCGTGCCGGAGGCGACCGGTAGACTGGCGGCCACCTCGTCGCTGAGCGCATCGGGCGTCGGAGCGATCAGATCGGTTGCAAGGGCGACAAACTGCGCGCACGAGCCGTGCCCGCCCATTGGATCGACAGAGCCGAACACCCGTTGCCCCACCGTATAGCCTGTCACATCCGGGCCCAGCGCCGTGATCTCGCCGGCAAAGTCCTTGCCGGTAATGGCTGGGCGCTTCGGGCGGCCGAACATGCGCAACATGCCGCTGCGCAGTTTGAAATCGACGGGATTCAGCGCGGCGACACCAACGCGTACCTGGACTTGCCCCCGGGCCGGTTGCGGGAATGGCACTTCTCGCAAGGACAAGACAGATTCATCGCCGAAATGCTCGTACACGACGGCGTGCATATTGGGCTCCTCAAGCGTTCGCGTCGGCGGACACTATTCAGTGGTCTTGCCGTCGAAGTGTTCCTTGTCCGCATCCGCCTCGGCGCGAGTACGGTGCACAACGCCGTCGCGATGATTCGGCGGCGCGTAGATCGTGTATAGCTTCATCGGCACAGTCCCGGTATTGATGATGTTGTGCCTTGTCCCTGCTGGCACAACGACCGCAAAGCCAGCGCGGATCTCCGTCCTGACACCGTCGAGTACCGCAGCGCCAGCCCCTTCCTCGACACGAAAGAACTGGTCGAGCTTGTGCACTTCCGCTCCGATCTCCTCCTGCGGCCTGAGCGCCATGAGGACCAACTGGCAGTGCTGTGCCGTGTACACCACGCGGCGAAACTCCTCGTTCTTTACTGCCAAAGCCTCAACGTCCTTGATAAAACCTTTCATGGCGAACTCCCTAAGGTTGGCGCAACAGAACAAGCCTTCTCGACCCGGTGGTCGAAGGGCTGATGCGGTCGTTGGCCGTTTACCGAAGTCCGAAGAACGACAACACGACGAGGACGATGACGACCAGGCCGACGAGATAGACGATGCTATTCATGATTTTGTCCTTTGCACGAGTAACGTGACCGAAGCGCATGCCGAATGGCAATTCGCCAGTCAGTGGGAGACACGCTACCGGTCTCCGCGCCGTAGCTCTGTGCGTTGCCCCACCCAATCTGCAATTTGTTGAGAGTTCCTTGAGCGGATCGTGGTTGTAGGGGCAAGCGCTCATTTGCTTCGTGTGCCAGCGCACCGACGCTACATTCGTACGTCGGCATTCTCGTATTGGCGCATATCGCCATTTCGCGACTTTCGGAGTTTTTACGGAGCCCCTTGTGGACAAGCCAAGCGAACAGAACTCAATCAGCACTACCTCGACGGCTCAAGACAACTGCCAGAGAACTGCTCTCAGCAGCATGACAGGGGCCCACCATGCCACTCAAGAAAGGATCTAGCCAGTCGATCGTCAGCAGCAATATCAAGACGCTGGTGGACGACTGGAAGAAGGATGGAGCGATTGGCACCAGCCATCCGTCGACGAAGAAGAAGGCGGTCAAGCAGGCTGTTGCCATTGCGATGAGCAAGGCTGGCAAGAGTCGATCTTCGACTACGTGAAGTCCGGAAGGTTTGCGCCATGCGCGGGCGACACTCCCGACTGCCTTGCCTTGGTTCTACCGGCGGCGCTGCGATGCGGCGCCGCATAGGGTTCGATTGCTTGCCAAGAATAGCGTCTCTTTTGAAAGGAATTGCCATGCATATGCCAGCCCTTCGCCGTCCACTGCTGGTCTTCGCCGGCTTTCTAACGTTGACTTTCAGCGGTTGGGCGGCGGCGGAGCCACCTTCGCGTGTGGCGCGTCTGGCCTATATCGGCGGCACGGTGAGTTTCTCGCCGGCCGGCCAGCCCGATTGGGTGCAGGCCGTGGTCAACCGGCCGCTGACGACCGGTGACCGCCTCTGGGCGGATGCCAATTCGCGGGCCGAATTGCAGATCGGCGGCGCCACGATCCGGTTGGGCGAGGCCACCAGCGTAAGGCTGCTCAATCTCGATGACAGCATCGCGCAAGTGGAGCTGTCGCAAGGGACACTGAAGGTGCGGGTTCGCCGCATGGGGCCGAACCAGATCTTTGAGGTGGACACACCCAATCTGGCCTTCACGCTGCGCCGTGCCGGCGAATACCGTATCGACGTATCGCCGAATGACGACGCGACAGCGGTCATGGTGCACAGCGGCCTGGGCGAAGCCTACGGCGAAGGCGCATCGTATGCGGTAAGTCCGCAGCGAGGTTATCGCTTCTACGGCACCGGTCTGTCCGACTATGAACCTTTGGCGGTGCACCGCGACGATGATCTCGACCGCTGGGCAAGCGAGCGCGACCGCCGCGACGACAATTCGCCGTCCGCGCGCTATGTTTCGCCTGAAGTAGTCGGCTATGAGGACCTCGATGCCAACGGTACCTGGCGTGCCGACGCGAACTACGGCAACGTCTGGACGCCAAGTCACGTGGCCGCCGGCTGGACCCCNNGGCCCGCCGCGCGAGCAGGCGGTGTATGCGCCAGCGCTGGTCGCATTTGTTGGTGGCAAGGATTTTCAGGTCGCGGTATCCGTTGGCAGCACCGCTGCCGCCGTGGGCTGGTTTCCGCTCGCGCCCCGCGAGGTCTATCAGCCGTCCTACCCGGTAAGCCGCGGCTATTTCGACCACATCAATCGC
>PMIF01000141.1:0-132 GCA_003157035.1 Rhodocyclaceae bacterium | reverse complement strand
GCCGGCGCCAAACCACCGGCCCGTGAGCAAGCCATCGTTGCTCATACTGCGCCGCCAGCACCACCTGTACCCTTCGCCGTTCAGCAGAAGCAACTGGCCGCCAAGCCAGGCGCGCCGATCGACGAAGCGCAA
>PMIF01000175.1 GCA_003157035.1 Rhodocyclaceae bacterium | reverse complement strand
CCACGACCCCGAACGCGCTGCCCTGCGCTACACCCTTCAGGTTGAGCACCTTGAGGAATTGCTCGATATCCTGATCGCGAACTTCAATGGCACCCCGCATTCTTCAATAGGTTATCGGACGCCGCTCGCCTATCTCACCTACCTGTGCGAATCACGGCAGGAATGGCCTCGTCAGGCCGATCCTGGCGAGGTCGCCCGGGTGCTCAATCTATTCAAGAAGGTCACAGTGCGCGGTGGAATCGACGTAGGCCGACGCCCCTATGTCCATTTCCTCGGCGCCAATTACTCCAGTGACACGCTTCGGATGGCCAGTCATTGGGTCGGCCAGAAGATAACGATCGAGGTGGATGTCCGCGACCTGCGTACCGTTCGTGCCTATGCACCGAATGGCGCTGAGATCGGCATCCTGCGGGCTGCACCTCCGTGGGACCGGACTCCGCACACACTCGAGATGCGGCAAGCGGTCAATTCGTTGGTACGTCGCAAGATGATTCACTACCTTGACCAAGACGACCCCGTCGTCGCCTTGCTTGACCACCTCGAGACCTTGGCCCGGAAGGGTAAGGCCGTGCCGCCTCTGTACCTGGAAGCACGCCGCTTGCTGGCCGGAAGTATTGGGGAGTTGGCGGAGGTGGCGGCTAATCGTGTGGCGGCCGACAAGATATCGCGGCCAAGACCCCCCGCAGGACTTCCGCAGGCGCGCTTGGCCATCAATGGGTGAGCGATGATTTCAACGTCTGTCTCGGCTGAAACCCGTCGCCATCCTTTGATGCGTGGCACCTACGCCATCTACACGCCGCCAATCAGTGACTTCTTCGATACGGTCTGTGAATGGATCGATGGTCATGTCACCGGCGGCTACATTTTCGGGCCGCCACGCCAAGGGAAGAGCCGCGCTGTCCAGTTCTGGATCGAGCGTTTGCTGACCGAACGTTATGGCCCCTTGCTGCCCTTCTTCCGGATGAACCAGAAGAGCCATGATCGTTTCTCGGAGGTGGAATTCCTGACGGAATTGTTAGGCGCTGGCGGGCATCGCTATGCACAGTCCGGTAGTCGCGGCGCTAAGTTGGATCGTCTCGTCAAACTTTACGCCACGCGGGCGCGCAATTCCGGCAGCAGCCTGGTCGTCTTGATGATTGACGAAGCGCAGAACCTGAGAGACGCGTCGTACCGAACATTGTGCAATCTGCAGAATGAGTTGGACGAACTCGGTGTCCAACTCATCGTTATCTCCGTCGGAACCCAGGTACTGGTCTACCAGCATTCCGCATTTGTTCAGGGCGGCGACATGCATCTGGTGGGTCGCTTCATGATGCGGGAAGCGTTGTTCCGAGGCATCATTGGCGCCGCGGAGCTCGGCTTCGTGCTGCGCGCGTATGACGAAGGCACCGAATGGCCCCAGGGAAGTGGCACAAGCTACACCCGTTTCTTCTTTCCCAGCGCGTTCGAGGCTGGCTTCCGTCTCTCCCCGCTTGCCTCTGATCTCTGGGGCGTTTTCGAGGAGATGGCACCACCCAAAATGCGACCTCAGCTGTCTGTTGCGATGGAACACGTCGCGAAGTCGGTCGAAGCGATAATCCGTACGCTCGCCGGCGATGCCGCCGCGATCAAGATCAGCCGCGAGGTCCTGGTTCGTGCGGTAGAGAGTACGCGCTACCCGAGCTATATGCAGGCTATGGCTGCGTTGCCGGGCAGTTTCCGTCATGTTAATTAGCCACCGCGCACAAGCTCGAGGTGTCCTGACATGGCCCCGCGCTTCGGCGAGGCGGGGAGAATCGTTGTGGTCCCTGGTGCATCGCTTTCTTTGGTTGAACATGCCGAACTGGCGCGATCTGGAGCAATCCTTTGGTCATCCGACGCTTCATCCGTTCTCGCTGCTTTACGGCGTCCGACGGTTCGAATCCGGTAGCCAGCCGACCGTGCCGTTCGACCCACCGCAGTTGGCGAGGATCTTGGGGCTGACTCGGTTGCAGTGGGAAATGGCGACGCTGCGGTGGGTCCAGGGATCGGTGCTCGATGACTTCGTGGTGGGCGACATACGCTATTGCCCGGCCTGCCTTGAGGCCGGGTATCACTCGGTGGCGTTCCAACTGGAAGGCTTCGACCAGTGTCCAATCCACGGGCACACACTCTGCCGCGCCTGTCCGGTCTGCGGTCAGGCGATTTCTGCAACACTTGACGCGTTCGCGGTCGAATTTCCGTTCGCTTGTGCGTCCTGTGGCCATCGTCTGGCATCCGGTACCAAGCTGATCGAGTCGTGTTCGCTCGATTCTGGCCCGGTGGTCAGGGCGTTGCGGTGGCTCCGTGACGTAGGCGGTTCTCAGCTGGTCGCGCCGACCCCGCGCCAAGGGGAGTGGCAATCGGTCGCATTCTCGGGGTCATGGCGGTTGGCCTGTCTGGCCACAGTCACTCCCTCCCCGGCTCCAGCGGCCATTGGCTCCCGAAGCAAGGAGCTTCGGGCTTGGCAATCCGTCCGGGCACAGTGCGGAATCCGCCTCACGTGGAAAGAAATTCAGACCACTATGGCGTCGGGCGAAGAGGAACGCCGGCACAACCAGAACT
>PMIF01000177.1 GCA_003157035.1 Rhodocyclaceae bacterium | reverse complement strand
GTAGAACAGCCCAGCCGCAACCAAGCTCAAGAAGCCCCCGAGTGTCAGCGCCAGCGTCGACCGTTGATGGCCGATCTGACGGGCGTAGGTCTGCGTAGCGACGACTTCGATTCGCCATGGATGGTTGCAGACGACAAAATCGATCTGCTGGCTAAACTCACCGTCAGGCATCCCGCCGGCAACGTTCGAGCGAAACGCCAATCTCGGCTCCTCGGCCTCCATATCGAACAGCGACAAGCCGTAACGGCCGTGCCCCGAATTGGCAATGCCGTCCAGGAGCTTGTCGAAGCGATATACCGCCAGGGCAAAGCCCTGAATCCTGGCCCGCCGTTCTGCTTCGCCATGCGGCTCGGTATCGCCGAAATACATGGGATAGAACATCAGATAGCCGGGTGGAGTACGTTCCTCGTCAAGAAAGTTGACCGAGATGATGCCGCTCATTGCCGCCTCGCCTGAATCTCTGGCTCGCAGCAGTGCGCGTCGGCGCGTCGGCTCGGAACCCAGGTCGAAGCCGATCGCCCGTCGTCGCAGTTCTTCCGGTTCGGCATAGGTGACCGGCCAGTAGGGGCCCTCACCCGTGCCCGGGAAGATATGAACGCCCCCTTGGCCCTCGCGGCGCATCTGTTCGCTGAAGCCGTCGACCGCAGTACTGCTCACCTGATGGGCAATACCATAGCCGACCAGGCCTTCGGTCGAATCAAAGGCGTGCACATCGGCGACAAACTTGCGCCACGACATGGTGTCCAACCTGGGCAGAGACTGAACCAGGGCGGCGGCCGTGTTGGTCAGGCCGGCACTGCGGCGGAAGATATCCTTGGCATCACGGCTGATGACCTGCGCCTCAGCACGAAACTGCCGGATCGCGGCCGCATCTTCGTATTGGAGAGTTAGTTCGTAGAACCAGCCGGTCAGCGCGCCGCCGGTGACCAGAATAACCGCCGCCCACCCCACCGCGTGGGGTGGCCATACCATGTCAAGCGACAGCCTCCGCCGGGTCATGCAGCCAGTCTACCGGCGACCGGTAGTGAATACCAGCCGTTGCTGGCTTTCAGCCGCGGCGAGCAGCCGGGCAGGGCTCGGTTTCGGCGACGCCCAGCTTGCGCAGAATGCTGTCCATGGGACAAAAGCGGGTGAAACCGCTCTGGAACAAGTTGGCGCCGACGAACAGAGTGAACCACAGCCAGGTCGGCCTGCCCAGGTCGACCTGTCCGGAGACGTGGGCGAGAACAAGCGACAGCATGATGAAGCTGCCGGCGACGATGCGAACGATGCGGTTGATGGTCATTGCGGGTTTCCTTGGGGTTGCAGGCGGCTCTTCATGGCCGCGAAGTAGAGCACCGGAATCACCACCAGGGTCAGCACGGTGGACACCAGGATGCCGAAAATCAGGCTGATGGCCAGCCCGGAGAAGATTGGGTCGTCGAGGATGAACAGCGCGCCGAGCATCGCCGCGAGTCCAGTAAGCGCGATCGGCTTGGCGCGGATGGCCGCCGACTGGATCACGGCCTCGGCAAAGTCCATGCCGCTGGCGACCTGCTCGTTAACGAAGTCCACCAGCAGGATCGAGTTGCGTACGATGATGCCGGCAAGCGCAATCATGCCGATCATCGACGTCGCCGTGAACTGCTGCCCGAGCAGCGCATGCCCGGGCATGACACCGATGATGGTGAGCGGAATCGGCGCCATGATGATCAGTGGCACCACGTAGCTCTTGAACTGCGCCACCACCAGAAGATAGATCAGGATCAGGCCGACGGCATAGGCGGCACCCATGTCGCGGAAGGTCTCGTAGGTCACCTGCCACTCGCCGTCCCACTTGATGGCGTAGCTGGCGTACGGGTCCCTCGGCTGCTTGATGAAATACTCACCGAGACCCGCGGGTAGTTTCGAGCGGATGTCGAACATGCCATACAGGGGCGAGTCGAGTTTGCCGCCCATGTCACCGACGACATAGACCACCGGCAGCAGATCCTTGTGATAAATGACCTTCTCGCGCAGCGTCCTCTTCGCCTCAACCAGCTCCGAGATCGGCACCAGATTGCCATCGCGGCCGCGCACCTTCAGCTTCAGCAGCTGGTCAAGACCGGACTGGCGTTCGGCCGGCAGCGTGATACGTACCGGTATCTCATACTTGGCGTCGCCGTCGTGCATCGGCGTCACGTCCTCGCCGGACAGCCCCATACGCACCGTGGCGACAACGTCGTTCTGTGCCACACCCAGGAGCGCGGCCTTTGCCTGATTGACCCGCAGCACCATCTTCGGCGCATCGGCATCGACAGAATCGTCGACGCCCAGGATGTCGGCCGTGGCCTCGAAGGCGGTTCGCACTTGCTTGGCGGTCGCGATCTGTCCCGGATAGTCCGGACCATAGACTTCGGCGACGATCGGCGAGAGCACCGGCGGCCCCGGCGGTACTTCCACTACTTTGGCATTGCCGCCGGCAGCCTTGGCGACGGCCATGATTCGGTCGCGCACGCCGACGGCGATTTCGTGGCTCTGGCGATCGCGATGATGCTTGTCGACCAGGTTCACCTGGATGTCGCCCATCTCCGGGTTGGCGCGCAAGTAGTACTGACGAACCAGGCCGTTGAAGTTGATCGGGCTGGCGAGGCCAGCATAGGCCTGGTAGTCCCGCACCTCAGGCACGCGGCCAATTTCGGTCGAGATATCGTGGAGCACGCGCGCTGTCTCTTCCACCGGCGTACCGACGGGCATGTCGAGGACAACCTGAAATTCACTCTTGTTGTCGAAGGGCAGCATCTTCAGCACCACAAGCTTGAAGACGCCCAAGGACACGGAGACAATGATCGCAATGACGATGCCGAGCCAGAGCTTGCGCCGCGCAGCGCGGCCGGTACGCGGGTCGAGAAAGCGTGGCAGCACACGGCGAAACAGGCGATCGAGCTTGCCTTGCGTCTTGTCCTCGCCGTGGCCATGCTGCGCCGGCTTCATCAGCTTCAGCGCCAGCCACGGCGTAACCACGAAGGCGATCGCCAGCGAAATGAACATGCCCATCGAGGCGTTGATCGGGATGGGACTCATGTACGGCCCCATCAAACCGCTGACGAAAGCCATCGGCAGCAGCGCCGCGATGACGGTGAAGGTCGCCAGGATGGTCGGCCCGCCGACTTCATTCACTGCGCCCGGAATGATTTCCGCCAGCGATTTGTCGGGATGCAACGTGTTCCAGCGGTGAATGTTCTCGACGACGACGATGGCGTCGTCGACCAGGATGCCGATGGAGAAGATGAGGGCAAAGAGTGAGACACGGTTGAGCGTGAAACCCCAGGCCCAGGAGGCGAACAGTGTCGCCGCCAGCGTCAATGTCACCGCCGTGCCAACGATCACCGCCTCGCGGCGACCGAGGGCAAAGAGCACCAGCAGGACAACAAAGGCGGTGGCGAAGGCCAGCTTGCCGATCAGCTTCTGCGCCTTTTCGGTCGCTGTCTGGCCGTAGTTGCGGCTGACGGTAAACTCGACGCCGTCCGGAATCACCGTTCCCTTGAGACTTTCGGCGCGCCCAATGACGGCTGCGGCGACATCGGCGGCGTTCACGCCCGGCTTCTTGGATATCGACAGCGTCACCGCCGGGTACTCGCCATCCTTGGCTCCGTGCCAGACATAACGACTCGGCTGGTCGGCGCCGTCGATGATCTCGGCAACATCTGCCATGAACACCGGCTTTTGATCGTAAACGCCGACCACCAGTCGCTTCACGTCAGCCGAAGTTTCGATGTAGGTGCCAGTCTGAACCAGCAGTTCCTGATTGCCCGCAACCATGCTGCCGGCCGGCTGGGAAGCGTTCGACAGCTGAAGCGCGGCGCGCAGGTCCTGCGCCGTGACGCCGTAGGCGTTCATTCGGTCGGCGTTCATCGCCACGCGGACGACGTGGTTCGGTCCGCCGACGGTCGCCACATCGCGTGTGCCAGACAGACGCTTGAGATCAATCTCGGTCGCCCTGGAAACCTGCTGCAACTGGAACGCGGTGATCGCCGCATCCTTGCTCCAGAAGGTCAGCGTAACGATGGGCACGTCGTCGATGCCGATCGGTTTGATGATCGGGTCGCCGACGCCGAGGTTGGGCGAGATCCAGTCCTTGTGCGAGTTGATGGTGTCGTAGAGTCGTACCAGCGCCTGGATGGGATCTTCGCCGACGACATACTGCACCGTGATCACTGCCATGCCCGGCCGCGACACTGAATAGACGTGCTCGATGCCGGCAATGCGCGACAGCACCTGCTCCGCGGGCCGTGCCACCAACGACTCGACGTCCTTTGCCGATGCACCCGGGAAGGGCACGAAGACGTTGGCCATCGTGACGTTGATTTGCGGCTCTTCCTCGCGCGGCGTGACAAACGTGGCGAAGACGCCGAGCAGCAGCGCGATCAGCGCGATCAGCGGCGTCAGCGAGTTACGCAGAAAGTACTCGGCGATGCGCCCGGAGATACCCATCGTCGCATTCACCTACTTGGCAGCGGGCTGCTTGAGCTGCATCCCAGCCTGGATCGGCTCGAGGCTCACTCGCTCGCCGCCGAGGAGTCCAGCCAGGACCTCGATTTCGCCGTTGCCCATCGACTCGCCCAGGCGCACCTGGCGCAGGCGGAGCTGGTTCTCGGCATCGAGAACATAGACGGCGGTCACTTCGCCGCGGCGCAGGATCGCCTTCGGCGGCACCGTCAGTTTCTTGCCCCGGCCCAGGGTGAAATGCGCCCGCGCCGCCATGCCCGGGACGACGCCCTGGACGTTGTCCGGCAGGTACAGCCGCGCCGTCACCGTATGGCTGCGCGCGTCTGCCGTCGGCAGGATCTCCACCCGCGTAGCATCGATCCACTGGCCGACCTCGGGAAATTCGAGGCGCGCCTTGCCGCTCTTCTTGACGTCGGCGAGTTTGTACTGCGGAATGCTCGCCAGTACCCGCAGGCTCTTCGGGTCGTAGATGGTGAGGAGCTGCTTGCCAAGCGCGGCCATTTCACCTAGCTCGGTCTCGCGCGCGGCGACAATGCCGGCAATCGGCGCCGTTACCGCGGCGTGAGAGTAGGAAGCACCGCTGGCGCCGGCATTGGCCTTGGCAGCGAGGTAATCGGCTTCGGCCTTGTCCAGGGCCGCCTGGCTGACGAACTTCTGCGCCAAGAGGCTCTTCGTCCGTTCGTAGTTGGCCCTGGCTTGAATCAGCTGGGCCTGGGCACCGGCCGAGTTCTCCGCCGCCTCCCGGGCATCGAGGCGCATCAGGAGTTCGCCCTGCTTGACCGTCTGACCGACGTCAACGCGGACTTCAACCACGCGGCCGGCAACCTGGGCGGCCACTGTCGCTTGCCGGACAGCCTCGACCACCGCTTCGGCGGGATAGGTGAGATCGACCTCGCGCGCTTCGACGGTAACGACGTTTTGCGCGAGCGCAGGCGCCGCAAGCGCGGCGACAAGGATGAACGAAACGGCCGCAAGGCCGGCCGTCCCGCTGGGGGCTGGATTTCGTGTTTTCATTGAATATTAGTATATTCTGATATGCGAATAACTTTCAAGTGCGAGGGCAGTTTATTTGCTCTGCCAAGGCGAAACTTGCCATTGCGTCGATCACTTCCTGCGCCTCCCCCACTGGCGTAGTCAATTCGATCGCCAATCCGGGGTGGCGATGCATGGCGTCGGCCGCCAATTGCGGCAAGTCCTTCAGAACATGCTTGCCCGGACCAATGAAGATCGGCACTATCGAAATCAGTGTCGCCCCACGGCCGGCCAGGCACTCGACAGCCTCGTCGAAACTTGGCCGCGTCAGCTCCAGAAAACCGAGTTCAACCATCGCTGCCGGCTGCCTGGCGAGCATCGCCGCCTGGATACGCTCGAACGGCCGCACATATTCCGCTGTGCGCGAGCCATGGCCGAACAGAATGATCCCCTTCACGAGATTTCCTTCCAGATGTTGCGGCAGCGCGTCTCGCGCAACCGCCAGGCGGCAAGGGCGCCAAACCAGGCAACGGCGCCAAGACAGACGAAGCCGAGGCGGAAGTCTTCCGGCGCGTAAACACGTACGCCACCCATCATCGTGCCCTGCCATGACAGATCCATGATCCATCCTACCAGGGGTTGCAGCAGCGCACCACCGAGAAAGCCGCCCATGTTGGTCACCGAGGTCGACATGCCCGAAAGCTGCGGCGGATTNNACTTCCTTGGCACAGGCCCAGGTCAGCGTGAAGCTCGCCGTCGCCAAACCCATCAGGGCGAACAAGGGGAAGGTCACCGCCAGCGGCAGTGGCACGCCAGTGAGCCAGACCAGCCAGATCAAAGCGTAGATGTGCGCCGAAACGATAACCACCGGCTTGCGTCGACCGATGCGGTCAGACAAGCCGCCAATGGCGAAACAGCCCAGCGCGAACGCGGCAAAATAGACCGAGAGATGCGTCGAAGCCGTGGCGCGCGTCATGCCATGCACCTGAACCAGAAACGGTGTCGCCCAAAGACCGGCGAAAGCGAAGAAGCTGCCGGCGAGGCCGAAATTCACTGCCGCTGCCGGCCACGTCGCATGGTTTTTCAGCACCGACAGCAGCCCCCCAAGGATCACGGTGCGATCGACCCGTGGCCTTGCGGCCTGGGCAGCCTCCGCCACCCGATCGCGCACCAACAGCCAACAGAGCGCAGCCAGCCCCAGCGAAACCACGCCGACGACGACAAAAACGCTGCGCCAGCCGGTCGCCTGCGCCACCATGGCCAGCGGTGCGCCGGCCAGGACTGAACCCAGGTTGCCCAGCAGCATCGACAGACCGACGACCGTGGCAAAGCGCCGCTCCTCGAACCACACCGCGATGATCTTGAGCATCGAGATGAACACCACCGACACCCCCAGTCCAACCAGCGTGCGACCGATCAGCGCGCCGTTGAGCGTATCCGTCAGACCGAAGAGCAGACTGCCACCACCCGCCACCAGACCACCGAGCAGCAACACCCGGCGCGGCCCCAGCGTATCGACGAGGACGCCGGTCGGCACCTGCATCAACGTGTAAACGTAGAAGTAGGTGGCGGCGAGCACGCCCAATGACGCCGCGGAAGTCTGGAATGCCGCCGCCAGGTCCTGGGCAATACCCGCCGGCGCGAAGCGCTGGAAGAAGGACAGCACGTAGGCGGCAATGACCACCGCCATGGCCAGCAGGCGCCGCCGTTTCTGTTGGGAAGAAAATTGCATCGCCTCAGTGTAGCGCCGAAGACTTACGGCCGTCTGAGAGCCCTAAGCCATTCGGGGCACTGCATACCGCGACGGCTGACTTTGGAACCTACCCGGCCGAGCGGATTCTGATCCGTCCGGGTTCCGCGGTGACGATGGCGCCCCGTGCCAGTTCGTCGCCATAGCGGTCCAGGACCGCCGCGCACGCGGTCGACTGGCGAGTCGCGGAAAAGCCGACCAGCCGCACGATTCCCGAATGTGGCAAGCCCTGCGCGATGGCGAGTTCGCCGAAATCCTTGTCGAGCGTCACCAGTATTCGGTCCTCCTGATGAGCCTTGGCAAGAATCTCCACGTCACCGGGATCGCGCGGCCATTGCCCACTCCAATCAACGTCGTGCCCAAGCGCGGCAAGCTCCGCCAGCGCGCCACCCCAAACGCAGCCGTCGAGGAGAACCTTCAAGCAGCTGCCTGAATGAACGGCTCGACCCGCTCATGCTCGACGATGCGATGAGCATAGGCAAGACAGGCGAGGATATCCTGTCTCTCCAGCCAGGAATAGCCGGCCAGGATCGTCTCCGGCGTGTCGCCCGCCGCCAGCATCCCGAGCACATGCTCGACGGCAAGGCGCCGACCGCGAATGATGGGCTTGCCACCGAAAATATCGGGGTTAACGGTAATTCGCTTCAGCAGATCGTCTTGATCCATGGTTCGTGCAATCTTCATGTCGGCTCACATGTTTCAGCTTACCCCATCCACCGTCCATCTTCCAGCGCCCGGGCGCGGCCGAGGGTGGCCAGCGTGGCGAGAAGTTCGGGCAGACGCGCCTTCCACTTACCCTTGCCGGAAAAGTGGTTGGCAAGTTCAGCCAGCGATTGCGGCGTTTGCGACAGGACGGCGGCCAGTGCGGCCATCTGGTCCGGCAGCGTCTGTGGCCACGGGGCCTTGGCTGAGGGCGGGGACGGGAGACCCGGTGCAGAGGAATGGGTACCTTGACGAGGCGCCGAGTCTGCCATTCCCGCCATGACCGTCTGGACCGACTCGGGCGCCTGGAAAGCCGGGCGCAGCCAGCGGATGTTGCCTTGCGCTTCTTCGGCAACGCGTTCGGCGTTAAGCGCGACGAGGCGTTCGAGGATTTGCTCGTCAGTGGGCGTGTCGTGCCAGCCATAGGCGTCGAGCACGGCGGCATCGAGTTCGTCGTGTAAGGATTTCAGCACCGCAACCAGGCCCTTATCGTGGATGGCCTTCTCTTTCGCGTTGAGCGCGGCACCGGAACGCAGTTTCTCCAGCACGTTGTAGAGGCCGGTCAGCGTCAGGTCTTCGTGCTCCGCCAGCACGCGCTTGCGGTGGACGTCGATCTGGGAGGCCAAGTCGGCGATGCGGGATTGCTGGTCGGGCGTTGCGACCGGGAAGGGAAAGGTCTCGAAGCAGCGGGATTTGTTGTAGCGCGGGTCGTTGCCGACGCCGAGTCGCCCGCCAGCCGCCAGTGCCCACGCAACATGCACATACGAAGACAGCACGCCGAGCGAATAACCGTCGTCGAGCACGACGCAGACCAACATGTTGTCCGGCGCGGATGGTGGCGTCGAGAAACTGGAAGCCGCGATGCTTGGCGGTTTCCACCGTGGCGATGTAGCGCGGAAGCCCCTTCAGCGCGCGCCGCAGGTCTTCATTATTGCGGCGATGGAGCCACCATTTCTCGCGCAAATCCTTGTCGCGGTTTGCATCACGCTCTGGCTTAACGCGATCAATGAGCCATTGGTACAAGCGTGGGTAACGCTGCCGCACTTGGTCCGCGGAAAGACCGTAGCAGTCGATCACCAACACACCACGAGGCCGGTCAGTAAGGTCACGGCCGTTGCGGTACGGCTTGATCGGCGCATCCACCAGTTCAGAAGCTGTCACGCCCTGCCAACGGGCGATGAAGGATTCTACGAGAGCGGTGTGCGTATTCAAGCAGCTGCGGCCAAATGCATGTCGACGTGAATGTCCGCAAACGGACAGACGACTTTGTCATCGGGCGTTTTTTCGATNNCGCGCCACCCGCCGCGCGAGTTCGCGCACGCTCATGGCTTCCACCCCCTGCATCTGGCGCACGATATCCCAGCGCTTCTCGGTGAGTTGGCCGAAGAATTGCGCCGGCGCCTCGAAGTTGAGGGTTTCACCCTGATAGCGCCCGTTAGCCGCGCCGCGCACCGCCTTGGCG
>PMIF01000207.1:6788-9428 GCA_003157035.1 Rhodocyclaceae bacterium | reverse complement strand
GCAGGGGCGCGGCGAGCGACGGCGCCGCGACGCCGAGGAAACCGGCGATCGCCTGCGTCACCGCGGCAACGGTGTTTTCGCCGGCCACCTGGATATGGCCGCTGGCCTTGCCCAGCACGGTGACCTGGAGTTGGCGTTCGCCGGCCAGGCGCTGCAGTTCGCGCTCGATGAAGGGATCGAGCTCCTCGACGACGAGAACCCGGTCCAGCCCGTCGAGGAAGTCCAGGGCCAGCCGCTTGGGGAAAGGATGCGGGGTGGCCACGCGTAACAGCTTGTGCGCCGGCAATGGGTGACCCTGTTGATCGAGGTCGGCAAGGATGCCCAAGGCCTCGCCGACATAACCGCTGCTGATGCCCTGGGTAACGATGCCGAGCCGGCCTGCGCCGGCGAGCGTATTGAAGCGGTAGCTCGACAACTCATCGGCAATGACGGGCAGCTGCTGCTCGATNNGCGTTGCCGTGGCAGACGCGCGTCGTCGGCCGGAACAGCACAGGCGTGCCATACCGCTCAGACAGCTCGAAGGCGTCGATGACCATCTCGTAGGCGTCTTCAGGCGAGGCCGGATCGAACACCGGCAGCTTGCTGAAGAGGCCGAAGGTGCGCGTGTCCTGTTCGGTCTGCGACGAGATGGGACCGGGATCGTCGGCGACGACGACCACCATGCCGCCCTTGACGCCGAGATAGGCGAGGCTCATCAGCGGATCCGCGGCGACATTCAGGCCCACCTGCTTCATGGTCACCATCGAGCGGGCGCCGGCGAGCGCCGCACCGGCAGCGACCTCGAGCGCCACCTTTTCGTTGACCGACCACTCGACGTGGATGTTGCCGGGATTGCCTGCGGACACCGTCGGCAAGATCTCGGAGGACGGCGTCCCCGGATAACCGGTCACCACCCTGACACCTGCAGCGAGCGCGCCAAGGCCGATCGCTTCGTTACCCATGAGGAATTCGGTTGCCACTACGTACCAAGCCCTTCTGCCACATTGACGACGGCCGCGGTTGCCGGGGCGGGCGGCGGCCAAACCGCGCGATACTACACCTGCGCAAACCCCAGATAAAGGACTCGGACTAGAATGCCGCAGCCACCACCGGTGGTCCGGCACTGATTTCTGCTGTCATCGATCGGAGAAAGAAGACATGTCGCTGCGAAAATTCCTTCCCGCCGCCATCGGCACCCTGTTGGCCGCCTGCTGCGGCGTCGCCCTCGCTCAGGTCAAGATCGGCGTCCTCTACTCGGCAACCGGCCCGGTCGCGGTCGTCGGTATTCCGCAAAGGAACAGCGTCGCACTGCTGCCACACAAGATTGGCGATGTGAGCATCGAATACATCCCGTACGACGATGCTTCCGACCCCACCCAGGCGGTACAACTGGCCAGGAGGCTGATCTCCGAGCAGAACATCGACGCGCTGATCGGGCCATCGGGCTCGCCCAACGCCATGGCAATTCTGCCGCTGATGGCGGAGGGCGGAATCCCGATGCTGGCGCCAGTGGGCACGCCGGCCGTCGTGCTGCCGATGGACGACAAAAAGCGCTGGGTATTCAAGACGACGCAGAACGACAGCCTGATCGCCGACGCCATCGTCGCACACATGAAGAAGAACGGCGTCAAGACCGTTGGCTTCATTGGCTTCAACGACCCCTACGGCGACTCGTGGCTCAAGGAGTTTTCCAATCAAGCGGCGAAAGCCGGCATTACGCTGGTGGCCACCGAACGCTATCTGCGCAGCGACCAGTCGGTGGCTGGCCAGGCGATCAAGCTGATCGCTGCCAAGCCGGACGCCGTGCTCGTCGCCGGCGCCGGCGGCCCGACCGTACTGCCCCACGCGACACTCGTCGACCTTGGCTACAAGGGCAAGATCTACCAGACCCACGGCGCCGCGACGCCGGATTTCATCCGTCTCGGCGGCAAGAAGGTCGAGGGCGGCTTCATGGCGGCAAGCCTGATGCTCGTGCTCGACGAAATTCCCAAGACCCATCCATCAAAGAAGGTGGCGCAGGGCTTTATCGATGCCTACGAGAAGATTTACGGCGTTAAGCCGGCGACTTTCGGCGCCAACGTCTTTGACGCCGGCCTGATGCTGCAGCGGGCAGTCCCCGAGGCGCTGAAGAAGGCCAAGCCGGGCACGCCCGAGTTCCGCAGCGCACTGCGCGACGCCCTCGAACAAACGAAGGAGCTCGTCGGTGCCCAAGGGGTCTACAACATGACGCCGCAGGACCACTCAGGCTTCGATGCCCGCGGCCGGGTCATGATGACGCTGCACGAAGGCACCTGGCATCTGATCCCGGACTGAGTTCGCCACGCATAGCGGGCGGTGACGGCGGTCTTGCGCTAGGTGTGGTCACACCAGCCCGCGCGTCGTCGCCAGGATGTAGCCGAACACGCAGGAGCTGAACACGCCGATCAGTCCCGGCAAAATGAAGCTGTGGTTGATGACGTACTTGCCGATGTGGGTGGTGCCCGAACGGTCGAACTGAATCGCCGCGAGATCGCTCGGATAGGTCGGCAGGATGTAGTAGCCATAGGAGGCGGCGGCGAAGGCGACCACGTAGCCCGGCGGCACGCCGATCGAGAGCGCAACGGGAACCATGGCGCTGACGGCGGCGGCCTGCGAGTTGACCAGCTTCGAGACGATCAACAG
>PMIF01000207.1:5871-6754 GCA_003157035.1 Rhodocyclaceae bacterium | reverse complement strand
ATGGTCAATACCATCGACAGCGGCTTGTCGCCCACCAGCGGGCGCAGCGAGACGACGGCGCCGAGCAGGGCAACCACCGCGATGGCGCCGACGAAGATCCACATGGCGGCCCACTGGCTGCCGGCTAGCGTCTTGCCCAGCANNACTGAAGATGCCGATCATCAGCACCCCGACCAGCGTCGACGGAATGGTGATCGACAGCAAAGTGACAAAGTCGATGATCGGACTACCGGCGGGTGCCTTGGCGAGGAAGGCCACCAGCGAGACGATGGCGACCGACACCGGGCTGGCCATGATGCCCATCTGGCTGGCGATGGAAGAAGCCGCCATCGGCCGCTCGGGGCGAATGTTGTTCTTGATGGCTACGTCGTAGATGATCGGCAGCATCGTATACACCACATGCCCGGTGCCGCACAGCATGGTCAGGGTGCAGGTCGTGAATGGCGCCAGGATGGATACATATTTCGGATTGCGCCGCAGTATCTTCTCGGCCAGTTGCAGCAGCACGTCGAGTCCGCCCGAGGCCTGCAGCGTAGCGGAGGCGGCCACCACGGCGACTATGGTCAGCATCACGTCTACCGGCGGCTTGCCCGGGGCCACTTTGAAGACAAACACCAGGATGACAATGCCGATACCGCCGAGCAGGCCCAACGCAATACCGCCCTTGCGGGCACCGTAGAACAGGCAGGCGAGGATGAGTACGATCTGGAGGGTGAATTCCATGATGACGCCTCTCTATCTTGGAGGAAACCACGGAGGTGCCCTTGGGCCGCATTGCGGTCGGCGCCTCCTGTCGGCTACGCCGACGATGCCCGCTGGGCCTGCTGGAGGCCAGGAATTGACTGAGGCGGGGGAAGCAAGGGCTGACATTTCAAACGCTCGC
>PMIF01000207.1:0-5857 GCA_003157035.1 Rhodocyclaceae bacterium | reverse complement strand
ACCACCAGCAAGGTACCGATGCCGCCGAGCACGACCGCCGGCACGGTGCCGAGCCAGGCGGCGGTCAGCCCGGACTCGAACTCGCCAAGCTGGTTCGAGGCGCCGATGAACAGGGAATTGACCGCGCTGACTCGGCCGCGCATCGCATCCGGCGTCTGCAACTGGATGTAGGCGTTGCGGATGACGACGCTGACCATGTCGGCGCCGCCAAGAACCAGGAGGCTGAGCATCGAAACGGCCAGCGAGCGCGACACGCCGAAGGCGATCGTCGCCACGCCAAACAGCGCGACGCAGGCGAACATCCACTTGCCGACCGAGTTTTCCAACGGATGGTGGGCGAGCCAAAACGATACGGCAAGAGCGCCGACGGCGGGCGTGGAGCGGAGTAGGCCAAGTCCCCACGGTCCGGTCTGCAGGATGTCGCGAGCGATGATCGGCAGCAGCGCGGTGGCGCCACCGAGCAGGACGGCAAACAGGTCGAGCGAAATCGCACCCAGGATGGCGCGTTCCCGGGCGATGAAGTGGATACCGGCCATGAAACGCGCGAGCCCCGAACCGGTCACCGCTGCCCGGGTTTGCTCCGGCGAGGCAAGGCCAGCCGTCGCCATCACGGCGATGCAGAACATGGCGGTCGTCACCGCATAGGCGCTGGTGGCACCGAAGGCAAACAGCAAGCCGCCCAGCGCTGGCGCCACGATGGTCGCCGTCTGGGTCGCCGCAGCGCTCAGGGCCACGGCGCGGGGCAGAGCCGCCGGGGTGACCAGGGCAGGCAACAGCGATTGCGTCGCCGGCATCTCCAGCGTCCTCGCCGCCCCGCTGACCAACACGATGACGAACAGCAATTCGCGACTGACGTTATCGGTGGCGCAGGCGAGGGTGAGGACGAGTATCGCGACCCCTTGAAGCACCTGTGAGGCCAGCATCAGCTGGCGACGATCATAGCGGTCGGCGGCATTGCCGACCACGGGCAGCAGCAGCACGCGCGGCAGAAACTGGACCAGGCCGACCAGCCCGAGATCGAACGCACTGTCAGTCAGTGCATAGATCTGCCAGGCGATGGCGACGCTCTGCACCAGGTAACCACTGATGCTGAACACGCGGGCGAGCCAATAGCGCAAAAAAGCACGGTTGCTGAAAGGGGAGTCGGCAGCAGGCATAAGCTGCGGAGAATACCGCGACTTCGTCTCGCCACAGCACTGGGCGAATCGCCTTGCCGGCGGAAAATCGTCGTATAGTGATCGCAATCATGCTGCGAGGATATGGACATGCAATTGCGTATCGCGATGTTGGCTGCTGTGCTCGGCCTGTTCTCGGCCACCGTCGCTGCTGCGGTGACGACTACATTTGAAAGCTGTAGTGACACGGCTGGCAACGCGGTCGCAGTCGTCGCCGACGAGACATCGGCGAAAATCGTCGCCAGCGACGGCGACGATAGCGCGCCAACCATCCGCTACAACCCGACGCTGCTGCCGCGCCTGAAGCCGTTGACGCGGCTGTTCTTCTTCGCCCACGAATGTGCCCGCCACGCCATGGGCGACGTCACCAAGCCGACCCACTCGGTTGCCCGGGCACGGCAAGCCGACTGCCTGGGGCTTGCCACGTTGCTGAAAGAGGGCCTGATCCGGCGCGAGCAATTGTCGGATCTGCAGGCAGACCTTGAGTTCTCGGAGGCGGAATGGGCGCTGCTGCCCGGGCTGCCGCGGCAATTCAATCTCGACGCCTGTCCGGCCGAAGGCGTCGTCCGGCTGCCCACGCAAGCACTGCCAGTCGAAGTTCGCACGCCGTGGAATGCCTGCGTCCGTGCCTGCGCAGACCGCCTCTGGCATTGCCAGAAGGCGTGCCGCGGCGAGTCTTGCACCGCCGGCTGCATGGCAACGCATCAGCAATGCGAATCCACCTGCCCACCCGTACCGCCCGTCGATCAAAGCCGATAGTCGGTATGTAGTCGCACTTGCAGCTTCTTGGCCTGGCGGAAGGCTTCCTTGAGGATCAGCCGATCCAGTTCGTTCAGGCTATCGGGATCAATGCGATTGACCATCGCCGCGGGTGTCGCCGATTGTTGCAGCCGCAGCCGCAGTTGCTGGATGAAGAAGAAGCCGTCGATGACAGCACCGATATCGTCGCGGCCGAGCCGGCCGCGCTCGGCCAGGGCACGCAGCCGCTCGACCGTGCCGGTCTCGCCCACACCGGCCGCCAACGCCAGCACGCGCGCCGCATCGACGAACAGACGCGAACCACTGGCCTTGAGGTCGACGGTATGCGGAAATTCGTCGCTCTTGTCGAAGACGAAATCGCGAAACAAGCCGATTGGCGGCTCAGTCTGAATCGCCGTCGCGGCCATGAAGCGCTGGAACAACGACGCGCCGGCGATCTGGCCGAGCAGCCACTTGCGCAACTCGTCGGCCAGGTACTCGGCACCATAGAACTGGCGGAAATCGAAGTAGATGGTGGCGTTGAGCAGCGATTGGGCGTTACCGGATTGCATCCAGTCGAGAAAGCGATCCTGCCATTCATCGGTCGAGAGACACAGTTCCGGATTGCCGGCCATGATATTGCCCTTGCACAGCGGAAAGCCGCAATCGGCCAAACGCCGATTCACGGCCTGGGCAAACGGCAGGAAGGCCGCACGCACCGCCTCGGTCGCTTCCCTGCCGGCGGCGAACATCAGACCGTTGTCCTGATCGGTCGATAGCGTCTGTTCAAAACGGCCTTCGGAGCCAAAGGACAACCAGCACCAATCGACCTTGGGCAAATCGAATTCGCTGCGCGTCAGCTCGATGATGCGCACCGTCAAATGATCATTGAGCGAGGAAATCAGCTGCGTCAATTGCTCGGCGCCGGTACCCTCGCTGATCAGGCGTAAGGCCAGGCGATGGATGTCTTCGGCGGCAGCAATCAGGCCGTCGATATCGCGCGACGAGCGGATGGCGCCGGAAATCGCCTTGGCGCCGCCGCTCTGCATCTCGTAGATGTCCTCCTGGGATACGACGCCAACCAGCTTGTCGGCGGCGTCGACCACCATCACGTGATGCACGCCATGCCGTGCCATCATCAGCGCCGCCTGATAAACCGTGCCGCGCCAGTTGAGCATCAGCAGGCCGGAATCGCTCATCACCGACATGATCATGCGATCGAGGTCGAGATCCTTGGCCGCGACGCGATACAAGAGATCACGCAGCGTAAAGATACCCAGCGGCCGGCCGCTCTCGGGTTCCAGTATCACGATCGAACCGACATGCTCTTCCGCCATCGTCTGCACGGCCTCGCGCAGGCTGGTTTCCGGCGCGGCGGTGACCGGCTTGCGGGTAACGACGGCGGCCAATTGGCTATGGAGTGTCGGGCGCATGGGATCAGTACCTGATGCGGGAAAAGTAGGTCTTTTCGGCAGCCTCGAGCGCCTGGCGCAGCGTAAGAATTCCCTGGTCGGCGAGCAGGCCAACCAGTTTGAGGAAGACTTCGCCGGCGACCAGGGCGTCACCCAGCGCGGTGTGGCGGCCGATGACATTCACGCCCAGGCGTTCGGCAATGCTCTCCAGCTTGTGCGATTCCTGATTCGGATGCACGACGGCCGACAGCAGCAAGGTATCGAGCACCGGCTGGCGAAAATGAATACTGGTCGCCGCCTCCTGCATTTGCAGGAAGCGCATGTCGAAGGCGACGTTGTGGCCGACCAGCACGGCGTCGGCGCAGAAGTCGTGAAATGCCGGCAGCACGGTGTCGATGGTTGGCTGGCCGCGCACCATGTCGTCGGTGATGCCATGGATCAGAATTCCTTCCGGCTTCAGCGGCATGCGCGGATCGACCAACTGGTCGAAGGTCTCCTGATGCAGCAGGCGACCGTTGACGATGCGCACGGCACCGAACTGGATGATCTGGTCGCCTTTGGTCGGCTCGAGGCCCGTGGTTTCGGTATCGAATACCGTGTAGGCCAGTTCCGCCAAGCGGCGATCGACATCGATAGTACCGACGGTGCGGTCGAACAAGTTGAAATCGTAGTACTCGGGACGACTGCCGCCGTGCTCCGGCGCGTGCCCATCAGCGGCCGTGCCAGCACTTTCGACCTGCGCCGAAGCCAGCGGCAGGACCAGCCGGAACAGGGCCCGGTGCGCCGCCTTCTCGCGCAAGTAGCGGATCTCGCCGCCGTGGCGGTCGAGCATGTCGCGCAAGGTCAGCGATGTCGTTTCGTCACCGACGCTCATGGGATCGAGTTCCCAAGTATGCAGGGCCTCGCTCGACACCAGAATGCCCGACCAGATCAAATCCACGAAGGCGACTTTCTCTGCCGCCGCCACGCGCAGGCGCAACTCGCGAATTTCGTAGTGGTCCTTGAGCCGGCTGGCAAGAAACACGATCGCTTGCATGAGCGAGAAGCTCTCGGCGCGAATCCACAGCGAGGCGTCGCTTTCCTCGTGTTTGGTCGGCAGGCCGAGCCTGGTCTCGATGCGCCGACTGGCCGCGGCGATGACATCGACCGCCAACACATCCTCCAGCGGCCAGCGTGACTTCAGCGAATCGGCAAACTGGCCGAAGGTGCGCTCCAGCGTCGCATTGAGGCTGGCTGCCGCCGACTCCGCGCTCTCAAGCACCTGGCGGCGCTCCGGCGCGATCGATGCCGACGCGCCCGCCATGGCCAGCAAGGCCGAGCGCACTTTAGCCAGCAGGGGCCGTGCATCGTCGGCCAGGCTGGCCACGGCCTGGTCACGCTGTGACTCGCGCTCGAAACTGCGGGTGATGTTTTCGATGGTCAGGACATAACCGGTGACCGCAACCTCATCCGCCGCGCCCGCCTGGCCGAGCACTGGCGCCATCTGCGTGCGCAGCAACTGGCCACTCTTCGTCGCCGTGACGAACTGCGCCACCGGTTCGGCGCTACCGCGACGCAGCCGGTGGTGGACATTTTCCAGCGCGTGGCTGATCTGACCACGGTCGAAAACAGAAAAAATCGAGCGGCCAAGCCCGATCAGCGCCGCGCCAGCGGCCGTCGACCCTTGTGCCAACGCCTTGACTTGCAGGCGGGCGCGATTGTTGTAGAGCAGGATGCAGCCGTCGAGATTGCAAACGATCACTGCCAGTGTCAACTCCGAAAGCAGCGCCGCCAAACGGTTGCGCTCCGCCTCGACATCTGCCCTGGCACGGGCGATCTGCACGTCGACATCGGTCAATAACTCGTCGCGCTGGCGGGCCAGATCGTTGGCCGCACGCGCCACCGCCTGGACCTCCGGCGGCCCTGCCTCGACGGCACGGAAGCTGCGGTTGGCGGAAAGCATGACCCGCAGGTTCTCGGCCATCGCCGACAGGCCACTCACGTACTGTCGGAACAGCATACGCAACACCAGCACACCGGCGACGAAGCCGAGGGTCGTCATCAGCGCCCCCAGCGGCAGTTGCGGTACCAGGAGATTGATCAGCGTCGACCGCTCGGCCTCGCCGGCATCGGCGAGCAGCAGAATCGCGGTCAGCACGAACGGGCCTGTCATGAGCAGGCCGAGGATGGCCATGGCGAGCAGGAAGCGAACGCGCGCGCTCATCTGTCGTCCCCAATTGTCCGCGCCAACAACCCCGTCCTGTGCATTCTGTCCACGCCCCCCGCGCATTGGTTTTGTGGAATTCTAGTTCCTTTGCCGCTAAGCTTGCGCTTCCGCCCCCTAGCAACGGAAGGACTCACAATGACCGACAGAGCCAAACAACACATCGAAACCCTGGCCGTGCACGCCGGCTACAGCCCCGAGCCGACGACCAAGGCCGTGGCCGTGCCGATCTACCAAACCACCTCCTACGCCTTTGATGACACCCAGCACGGCGCCGACCTGTTCGACCTCAAGGTGGCCGGCAATATCTACACCCGGATCATGAACCC
>PMIF01000090.1 GCA_003157035.1 Rhodocyclaceae bacterium | reverse complement strand
CTGCTGCGTCACCTCGTCCATCTGGCTCACCGCCTGCGTCACCTGCTCGATGCCCGAGCTCTGTTCCCGGCTGGCACCACTGATCTCCGTCACCAGATTGGCCACCTGCTGGAAGCTCGTCACCACTTCGTCCATCGCCTCGCCCGCCTGATTCACCAGCTTGGCGCCACCATCGACCTTGTCCACCGACTCGGCAATCAGCCCCTTGATCTCCTTCGCCGCCGTCGCACTCCGCTGCGCCAGGTTGCGCACTTCCGTCGCCACCACCGCAAACCCTCTACCCTGCTCGCCCGCCCGCGCCGCTTCCACCGCCGCATTCAAGGCCAATATGTTGGTCTGGAAGGCAATGCTGTCGATCACCCCAATAATGTCGGCGATCTTCTTCGAACTGTCCTGGATGTCGCCCATCGTCGTCACAACCCGCTTCACCGCTTCGCCACCCCGGCTGACGGCATCGTTCGATTTCTTGGCGAGTTCGTTCGCTTGCTTGGCGTTCT
Organism: Rhodocyclaceae bacterium; assembly: GCA_003157035.1. Lineage (GTDB taxonomy): Bacteria > Pseudomonadota > Gammaproteobacteria > Burkholderiales > Rhodocyclaceae > Fen-999. The sequence continues at coordinate 2,699 of PMIF01000090.1, read as the reverse complement.
CGGCGTTCTGCTTCACGGTGGCGTTCAGTTCTTCCATGGAACTGGCCGTCTCTTCCAGACTGCTCGCCTGCTCCTCCGTCCGGGAGGACAGGTCCTGATTCCCCGCCGCAATTTCCTTCGCCGCCGTATCGATCGCCTCCGTCGCCTCCTTGATCCGACCGATCACTTCCTGGAGGCGGGCGATAGTGGCGTTGGTGTCCTCCTTCAACTGACCGAACAAGCCCTCGTAGTCGGCCGTGATGCTCTGGGTCAAGTCGCCCTTCGCCAAGGCCTGCAAGACATGGGCGATATCCTTAAGCCCTCTGGCTGTGGTATCGAGCAACTCGTTGAGTCCGATGGCAAGCCCCTCGAAGAAGCCCTGCTTGCCGTCGAGGTCAAGACGCTTACCGAAGTCCCCTTGAGCGGCGGCCAAGATAATGCCCTGCACTTCCTTTTCGATCGCCAGTTCAAGCGTGCGGTCGATCCACTGGCTGGCCCGCCCGAGGTATTCGCCCTTGCCACCCCGTACCGGCGTTGCCGTCACTCTCAGGGTCTTGCCCCCCATGCCGATGTCCAGGGTGCGCGGCGCCGTGAGTTCGGCCGCAAAGGCAACCTTCATTTCCTCCTCGTCGAAGTACCCGACCAAACCTCGTCCGTACATGCCGGCGACGGTGAAACCCTCGTGCTTCTCGGCAATCTTCGAGGCCATCTCGCCCCACAACTTCTCGGCCGCCGCATTCATGTAGATCAGCGCGTTGTGCTCGTTCGAGATCGTCATCGGCATCGTCGCCCCATCCAGCGCGATCTTGACGCGCGCCATTTCTTCACTGCGACGCTTGGTCTCCGAGACCTCAAATCCCATCTGCGACTGCAGCGTCTGCAGCCCCTGCATCAGCCTGCCCATTTCGTTGTTGCTGGAGATATCGATCTGATGCGAGTAGTCGCCGCGGATGATGCGACCGAAGGCCGTCGCCACCTCGTCCAGCGGCAGACGAATGGCACGCACGAAAAGGTAGGCAGCCGCGATGACCAGCAGAACGGCGACAACGATCAAGGCGACCGCCGTCATCCACGATTGCCGGTAGCGATCCTGTGCACTCGCGTAGTTGCGTTTGGCGTTATCCTGCAGGAACTTGAATAGCGCATCGGCCTTGGCCGAAGCATCCGCATAGGCCGGATTGAGCTTCTTCAGCAGCGTCACGCTACCATCCGAAAACCGCCCATCTTTCGCGGCTTGCAACACCGGCTTCAGTCCTTCGTCGGTCATGCGCCGATTCGCCTCGGCAAAATCGTTCGCCAACTGCTTGTGCTCGGCCTGCCGGATGCCCGAAGCGTAGCTCTGCCACAGCGTATCCATCTCGGCGAGGTTCTTGTCGACGTTGCCCAGATGCATGTCCAGCGGATGGTCGTGCAACTTGGCGACCGGCCCGGCCGGGTCGTGCTGCAAGGCGAGCAATGCCTGCGCCCGATTGTCCACCATGAGCTTGTTGATGCGCCCCATGGTCTCGATCGGAATCACGCGGCGCTCGTACATCTCCCACACCGCCTCGCTGGTTCGCGTCAGCGTCGATAGCAGGACATAGATCAGCAGCCCGAACACCGGGCCGATGACCGCCGCCGCCAGCAGCAGTCGGCCATAGAGACCAAGGTTCCGCAGCCACTCGCTGCCCTTGATCGCTCGCCCGTAGCTGATACGCAGGCGCCCCTGGCGCCGTGCCTTGAACTGGCGATAGACGTCGCCCACGGCAGCCACCTGCTTGGGATCAGCCTTGCGGCGCACTGAAATGTAACCGACCGCCGCCCCGTTCTCGACGATCGGCGAGGCATTTGCCAGCACCCAGTAGAAGTCACCGTTCTTGCAGCGATTCTTGACCAAGCCGGTCCACGGCCGTCCGGCCTTGAGCGTCGACCAGAGATCCCCGAATGCCTCGGCCGGCATATCGGGGTGACGCACGATATTGTGCGGCTGCCCCATCAGCTCGGCTTCGGTAAATCCGCTCACCTCGATGAAGTCGGAATTGACGTAGGTGATCTGGCCTTTGAGATCGGTCTTCGAAACGATCAAAATATCGTCACGCAGCACGGCCTCAGTCTGTGTTACCGGCAAGTTGGTTTTCATCGCGGCTCTCCGATCAGGTTGTGGATGCGACTGTCGCGATTAGAACTCCTCCCACTCGTCCTCTGCCTGGCCGGCATGCTTGGCCTGCGCGAGTTGTTTGGCTGCTGTCTTTGCCGGCTTGCCGGCGGGCTTGCCCAACCGCTTCGGTGTTGCATCGCGCAACGCCACCGCCGGTAAGTGCGTTCCGCCACCGCCCGGCAGCCGGAACATGCTCACCGACTGCACCAGCCCTCTGGCTTGCTCTTCCAGACTCTCCGCCGCCGCCGCCGCTTCTTCCACCAGGGCGGCATTCTGTTGCGTGACTTCGTCCATCTGGCTCACCGCCTGCGTCACCTGCTCGATGCCCGAGCTCTGCTCCCTGCTCGCCCCACTGATCTCCGTCACCAGATTGGCCACCTGCTGGAAGCTCGTCACCACTTCGTCCATCGCCGTGCCCGCCTGATTCACCAGCTTGGCGCCACCATCCACCTTGTCCACCGATTCAGCGATCAGCTGCTTGATTTCCTTCGCTGCGGTCGCACTCCGCTGCGCCAGGTTGCGCACTTCCGTCGCCACCACGGCGAAGCCCCGGCCTTGTTCTCCAGCTCTGGCCGCCTCGACC
>PMIF01000102.1 GCA_003157035.1 Rhodocyclaceae bacterium | reverse complement strand
GCCCCCGGTTATAGGTGAGGATCGCATGCGACACCGCGGGGGTCGGTGTGTATTCGTCACCTGCCGCGAGCATGACTTCGACGCCGTTGGCCGCCAGCACTTCGAGCGCGCTGGCACACGCCGGCACGGAAAGAGCGTGCGTGTCGATGCCCAGAAACAGCGGACCGTCGATGCCCTGCTTCACGCGGTACTGGCAAATCGCCTGCGTAATCGCCAGGACATGCCACTCGTTGAAGCCGCCCTGAAAGGAGCAGCCGCGATGCCCCGAGGTGCCGAAGGCGACGCGCTGTTTCGGCACCGAGAAGTCGGGCACCTCGGTGTAATAGGCGGTTACCAGCCGGGGCACGTTGACGAGCATCGCCGGCGGGGCCGGCTTGCCTGCCAGGGGACTGACCGAGTGCTCTGCCGGCAGTTGCGCCTGGACGGGATCATGAAGCTGCCGTGTCGTATCCATGTCGTATCCTGATCTCCACCGATTGCCATGGCAGGCATACGCTCTTCCCGGTGGGGGTTGAACCGCGCGCTTACCTTGTACTTTCCGTTGGGCACGTCACGTTGAGCCTGGGACCGGCCTTGGCCAGTCCGCAAACCGGGTTGCAAAGCATCGTTGGCGCAGGCTCCGCGTTTGATGCCCTACCGTCTGTGCGCTGCCACAGGGAGCAAGATCCTGCCAAGAACCAGGAGAGAATTGCCAGGCGCCTTTGTTCGTGCAGATGCAGGCTGCTGCCACGCCGATTGCCCGCCCATGGTCACATAACAAGGGGCTATTTCCGTTCGCCCTTCACAGGCTTGGCTTTGTCCAGGCGCGGTCGTTGCGGCTTTGAAGGCGTCGTCGGTCTGGTGAACGCAATAGCCGTTTCCCATTGCGCTTCCAGTCTCGTGATGCGCCGATCATGTTCGCGAACCTCGCGCGACAATTCGCCAAGTGTCGCCCCGGCCCGCTTCACTTCGTCGGACAATTTGAGGGCGTCCTTGATGGCCCCGATCGCGTCACTGATTACAGTCATGGCCGGCGGCCCCCGGCACGCTTGGCGGCCAATTCGGCCAGGACAGCGTTGGCTTCCGCAAGGCCTGCTTTCAACGAGGACCTGGCCGTTGCGACGGCACTGCGCAGCTCCGCAGTGAGCGAGGCCAGCAACGCTTCCTCACTGGAGGGCTGGCGCTCGCAGCGCCGGCGGATAAGCTCGCCGACGCTGACGCCTTCGTCCGCAGCCTCCTTGGAGAGGAAGGCCTTGAACTGCTGGTCTGCGAGGATGGTAATTCGCTCACTCTTGGTTCCGGGCTTCATGGCTTCAGTGGCCGACAAAACTATGATAATGCACATTATCATCTGCTGTCTGCCAGTGTCAAGGACGAGTGGGCTGCAGACGAGTCCCCTCCAGCTACGCGCTCTCGCTTCCCGACGATACGGAGCAGCCGGTCACGGCTGACAGAAAGGAACGATCAATGAGCATCAGCCGCCGGGCCATCTCAATAGCAGCGATGTCGATCTTGCCCATCTGCATCATCGCCTCGAAAACGCCCCTGGCCGCCGTAGCTCTCCTGTGTCTGACGATGGCACTGCTCAAGTCATGAATAGTGCTCGATTCCTTAGGCAGCCGGCGCTACGTTAGGTTGCGCCCCAGTGCGATCGTTCGCAACCGCAGCTGTCGTCGATGACCACTATGTACCAATGGTATTAGGTGGCCCCGGCGCACCGCTTGCTGCAGTGCAGCTTGCTTTTGCTCTGGTTGTGCGAGCACAGTGACCGTGCAGGTGTGACACGAACCAATGAGGAGGGGCTATGGAGACAGGATTCGCCACCGCCGATGGTTTCATGGAAGGTAGCCAGCACCTTGAACTACTCGCCGCTGCGACAACCAAGATCGACGAGCTCGGCAGCCGCAGAGAAGCTACCGAGCAGTTCTGCGACTGGCTGGACTGGCTTGCGTTTCTGACACGCGAGCACTTTGGCTTGCAGTTGAGGCTGCTACAGGACTGTAGCCAGCAACGCGAATACCTACTCGATCGAGTGGCGGTTCAGCACGAGTTTCGCCGGCGATTGGCGGACCTCTGCATTGACGCCGTGCAGCAAGACCGCGATATGCTGGAAAGATTCCGCGAGGTGTGCCACGACATTTTGGCCGACACGCAGTCTCAGCACACAATGATCTCGGACCTGATGCGTAGCGGCACGATTCATCCGAAGCTTCGTCGGGGCCCTCGCAAGGGCGACGTGGTGGCGAATCCTTGGTTGTGACGGCCTTCGCTTCGTGTCGATTGACATTGCCGCCGGTATGCCCGAACATTTCGCCATGATTTTCGCTTTCCACACGCTGCGACGCCTGAGCTCCGATCGACGCCCGTCGATCGCGCCGTGTGTCGCGTGTGGGTTCGCGCAGCCGGAACTGACCATGGATCAAACCTAGCGATCCGCTTCCGCGCAAGATTCCCCTAAAGGCCACGGCAACCCCGTGGCCTTTTTGTTTTTTTCACGCTCAGGAGATAGTCCATGACCGCCGCCGACAACTATTTGATGCCGATTGCTCCGCGCCCTGACGTTGTCTTCGTCCGTGGCGAAGGTGCCTGGCTTTACGACAGCAAGGGCAGGCGCTATCTCGATTGGGTGCAGGGCTGGGCAGTCAACTGCCTGGGCCACGCACCTGCTGCGGTGGCGCAGGCACTGGCGATCCAGGCGCAGACCCTCATCAACCCCAGCCCCGCGTTCTACAACCAGCAGGCGCTGGATCTGGCCGAGATGCTGGTGCGGAACAGCTGTTTCGACCACGTCTTCTTTGCCAGTTCCGGTGCCGAGGCGAATGAGGGCGCCATCAAACTGGCGCGGAGGTGGGGGCAGCTCCATCGGCAGGGCGCCCACGAGATCGTCACCTTCGTCGACGGCTTTCATGGCCGGACACTGGCGACGATGTCGGCGAGCGGCAAGCCCGGCTGGGACACCCTATTCGCGCCGCAAGTGCCTGGTTTCCCCAAGGCGATGCTCAATGACATTGATTCGGTGGCCAAACTGATCGGCCCAGCCACGGTAGCGGTAATGCTCGAGCCGGTTCAAGGTGAGGCGGGTGTCAGACTGGCTTCGCCCAAGTTCGTGCGCGGGCTGCGGCGGTTGTGTGATGACCACGGCCTGCTCCTTGTCTTCGATGAAGTGCAGACGGGCTGTGGCCGCACGGGCACGCTCTTCGCCTATGAGCAGCTTGGCGTCGAGCCTGACATCATGACCCTCGGCAAGGGCATCGGTGGTGGCGTGCCCCTGTCTGCCCTTTTGGCCAAGCGGGCTGCATCGTGCTTCGCTCACGGCGACCAGGGTGGCACCTACTGCGGCAATCCCCTGGTCTGCGCCGCCGGGCTTGCCGTCATGCGTACGCTCACTGAGGAGGGCTTTCTTGACCAGTGCAGGACGAATGCCGCGACATTGGCCGCAGCCTTGCGCGATGTGTCCGCCGAATTCGGCTTGGGCGAGGTACGCGGCATGGGCATGCTGCTGGCACTGGAACTTGGCGCCGACACCGCTGCGGCTGTCGTGACCGAAGCCAGGCAGCGCGGCCTGCTGCTCAATGCGCCGCGTCCGCACTGCCTGCGTTTCATGCCGGCGCTGAATACGACCGCGGCTGAAATTCGGCAAGGCATCGCGCTACTGCGGCAGAGCCTGGCTGGCCGTGACTCGGTGATTTAGCGACTCGGACAAATATGATCGTTGGTTTTTTTGCGCCGTGCTGGTACTCTACGCCGTCGCCAGATGTGCTGCCCTAGATGACCATGGAATCGGCGCCGCAGGCAGCCACCCGGGGTCGATAACAGCGGAAACCACAATATGCTAAAGATATTCCTGCGCCTGGTTATGAAAGCGCTATTCCGCGTCGAAGTCAGCGGCGACGCTTCGGTCTTCGACAATCCCAGGACGCTGATCGTTGCCAACCACGAGTCTTTCATCGATGGCTTGCTGATTGGTCTGTTTCTGCCGATCGACGCGGTCTTCGTTGTTCATACGCAGGTGGCCAAGCGTCCCTTGTTCCGTTTTCTGCTCCGCTTCGTCAATCACCTGGCCATCGATTCGACCAGCCCGCTGGCGATGAAGGTCATCATCAAGCTGGTCGAGACCGGACAGCCTGTGGTCATCTTCCCGGAAGGCCGCATCACCCGGACCGGCTCGCTGATGAAGGTCTATGACGGCGCCGCCTTTGTTGCTGCCAAAACCGGCGCGACCATAGTACCGGTGCGCATCGACGGCGCCGCGCGCAGCTATTTCGGCAGATTGGCCGGCGTCTATCCGCGCCAGGCTTTGCCGAAAGTCAGCATCGCGATCCAGCCGCGCCGCCGCATCCCGATGCCTGAACTGCCCTCGGCCAAACTGCGCCGCCGCCGCGCTGGCGAGCTGTTGCGCGGCATCCTGCTCGACATGCTGGTGGCGACCCGCCCACAGCGCACACTATTCGATGCCTTCCTCGACGCCAAGGCGACGTTTGGCGCCCACTATCGGCTGGTCGAAGATGTGCGGATGCAGGAGGAGTCCTATGGTTCCCTGTTGAAGATGTCGCTGGGCTTGCAGCGCCTGATCTCGCGCCTCACAGCGCCCGGTGAAGTGGTCGGCGTCTTGACGCCGAATGCCGCGCCGACCCTGGGCCTGGTGCTGGCCCTTGCCGCCGGCCGGCGCGTACCAGCGCTGCTCAACTACACTGCTGGCCGCGAAGGCTTGGCCGCGGCGTGCACGGCGGCCAACATCAGGACCATAATCGCCTCGCGCGTCTTCCTGGAAAAGGCACGGCTGACGCAACTGGTCGAGCAGCTACCGGGCATCGCCGTCCACTACCTCGAAGACTTCAAGGCGCAGATCGGCATCGCCGACAAGATCTGGGTGGCCTGGCACATGGCGTTCCCGCGTAGCGCAGCGCTGGCGCAGACGCCCGATGATCCGGCCATCGTCTTGTTCACCTCGGGATCGGAGGGCAAACCCAAGGGCGTCGTGCATAGTCACGCCTCGGTGCTCTCCAACGTTGCCCAGGTACGCGCCGTCGCCGATTTCACGCCGCTCGACAAGTTCATGATGGCGCTGCCGCTGTTCCATTCCTTTGGCCTGACCTGCGGCGTCTTGCTGCCGCTGGTGTCGGGTTGCAAGGTCTTCCTCTATCCCAGCCCGCTGCACTACCGGGTCATTCCCGAGATCGTCTACGATCGGGACTGCACGGTCTTGTTCGGCACTTCGACCTTCCTCGGCAACTATGGCAAGTTCGCGCACCCCTACGATTTCGGTCGTTTGCGCTACGTCGTTGCCGGCGCCGAAAAGCTGTCGGAGGATGTGCGCAAGCTCTGGATCGAAAAGTTCGGCATCCGCATTCTCGAAGGTTATGGTGTCACCGAATGCGCACCCGTGGTTGCCGTCAACGTGCCCATGGCCTGCCGCATCGGTAGCGTCGGCCAGTTCGTGCCGGGCATGGAAATCCAGGTCGAGCCGGTCCCCGGCATCGAACACGGCGGCGCCCTGCACGTCAAGGGTCCCAATGTGATGAAGGGCTACTTCCTGTTCGACCGGCCGGGTGTCATCCAGCCGCCACAATCGGTCGGTGCCGGTTGGTACTCGACGGGCGACGTCGTCACGGTCGACGACGACGGCTTCGTGCACATCCGCGGCCGGCTCAAGCGCTTCGCCAAGATCGCCGGCGAAATGGTCTCGCTCGAAGTCGTCGAAAAGATCGCCACGACGGCTGCGCCTGGCCACACGCATGCTGCAGCGACGCGCGGCGACGCCGCCAAGGGTGAGGCGCTGGTGTTATTCACCACGGCGCCACAACTGAACCGCGATCTGCTGCTCGCAGCTGCCAGGGCCACGGGCGCGCCCGAGCTCGCCGTACCACGCGTGATTCGTCAGCTGGAGGCCATTCCCCTGCTCGGCTCAGGTAAGACCGACTATGTGCGGCTCAAGCGCCTGGCCGAAGAAACTGCGGCGGTGAACACCGGCGCCGCCATCGCCTGACACCTGCCGACCCAACCGAAAATCCGCTCATGAGTTCCCAGTTTTCATTGCTCAAGACACCGCGCTTCGGGCCCTTCTTCGGCACCCAGTTTCTCGGTGCCTTCAACGACAACTTGTTCAAGAACGCGCTGATCGTGCTGCTGACCTATCAAGCCGCGCAATGGACAACCATGAAGCCTGAGCTGCTTGCCAACCTGGCGGCCGGCGTGTTTATCCTGCCCTTCTTTCTTCTTTCCGCCACCGCCGGCCAGCTTGCCGACAAGTACGACAAAGCAAAGCTGACGCGGCTGGTGAAGGTGCTGGAGATCGGCATCATGCTCGTTGCCGCCACGGGCTTCCGGCTGCATAGCCTCGGCTTGCTGATATCGTGCCTGTTCCTGCTGGGACTGCATTCGACGATGTTTGGACCGGTGAAGTACGCCATCCTGCCGCAACACTTGCGTGAAGAGGAACTGGTTGGCGGCAATGCGCTGATCGAGGCGGGAACGTTCATTGCCATCCTTCTCGGCACACTGATCGGCGGCCTGCTCGCCGGCACGGAAAGCGGCACCGATTGGATCGCCCTGGCGTGTCTCGCTGTCGCCGTCGCCGGCTACTTCGTCAGCCGGCGGATCCCCGCGGCCCCGCCACCGGAACCGGGGCTGCGGGTGAATGCCAATCCCATCTCCGAGACCTGGCGCAATATCGGCTTCGCGCGTGAGAACCAGACGGTATTTCTGGCCATTCTCGGCATTTCCTGGTTCTGGTTGTTCGGCGCCCTATTTCTGGCCCAGTTTCCCGCTTACGCGAAGAATGTTCTGGGCGGTGCCGAAACCAGCGTCACTTTGCTGCTGGCGACGTTCACGCTCGGCATCGGCGTCGGCTCGCTGCTGTGCGAACGTCTTTCCGCCAGGCAAGTGGAAATCGGTCTGGTGCCTTTCGGCTCCATCGGTCTCACGCTGTTCGGCCTGGATCTGGCCTTTAGCTCGCCGGCAGGCCCAACGGCAGAACCGCTCGCCGTCCTGGCTTTGCTCACGGTGCCAGGCATTCCACACGTGTTGGTCGACCTGTTTGCCATCGGCCTGTTCGGTGGCTTCTTCATCGTGCCGCTTTACGCATTAGTGCAGCTGCGTTCCAACCCGACACACAGAGCCCGCATCATCGCCGCCAACAACATCATGAATGCCCTGTTCATGGTGGTTGGCGCCGGCGTCGCAGCCGAACTCCTCTCGCTCGGGCTCAGTATTCCGCAGCTGTTTGGTGTCGCCGCCGTCTGTAACGCCGCCGTCGCCGTCTTCATCTACGGCCTGGTACCCGAGTTTTTGTTGCGTTTCATGGTCTGGTTATTGGTGCATTCCGTCTACCGCCTCGATAAGAAGGACATCGAGCGCATTCCAGACCAAGGCGCGGCTTTGCTGGTCTGCAACCACGTCAGTTTCGTCGATGCGCTAATCGTCACCGCAGCCTGCCGGCGGCCGATTCGCTTCGTCATGGATCATCATGTCTTCCGCTGGCCGATCCTGTCATTCATCTTCAAGGCAGGCCGCGCGATACCGATTGCCCCAGCGAAAGAGGATCCGGTGCTGATGGAAAAGGCATTCACCGACGTCGCCGAGGCACTGGCGAGCGGCGACCTGGTGGGCATCTTTCCTGAAGGTCGGATTACCGCCGACGGCGAGACGGGCAGCTTTCGCCCCGGCATCGCACGCATTCTCGAGCGCACGCCCGTGCCGGTCGTGGCGATCGGCCTCCATGGCTTGTGGGGCAGCATCTTCTCCCGACGCGATGGCGCGGCGCTGGCACAGCCGTGGAAGGCGCGCCCGTTCCGGCGCGTCGGGATCGCTGTCGGAATGCCGTTGCCGCCGGCAACTGTCGATATCGACGCTCTGCGCGAGCAAGTGGTGGCGTTGCGCGGGCAGACGCGCTGAGGCACTTCGAATAGTGCGTCAAGACGCGCCGACAAGATTCCGCCACTGGCATCGTTGTGGCTTTAGTCGGCCGATTATTTCCCACTTGGATTGTCCGATATCTTGGCTAATATGAAGTCTTGGCTTGCGCCGCACCGCCGAACAAACGAGTACGGATGCTGATGCCATCAGCTGGCTGGTAATGCGGAGGATAAAATGACCAAGGGCGTTTTCACACTCTACAAGAGCACCCACTACATCGCTCTCTCCATCTGCGCCGTTCTGGCCTTGACGGCGGCAACCGTGGCCGCGATAGCCTCGTAACTGGACACCGGCGGGATCGCCGGTCCGAAGCTCTACTGCGGCCATGCCGATGGGCACGAATTGAATTCCGACGGCAGTCGCACAGTTGCGGAAAAGCCGCTTGAAGTTGCCTTCTAGTTTGGCTTGAGGCAGTATTCGCAAATGCCTAGACATGCGCTCCGTGGCGGCCTGGCGGCGGTGTTGATCGCTGCGCTCAGCGCCAGTCTTAGTGCGGAGGA
>PMIF01000188.1 GCA_003157035.1 Rhodocyclaceae bacterium | reverse complement strand
GCCGCCGCTGCGCGAACGGCGCGAAGACATACCGCTACTCGCCAAATATTTTCTGCAAAAGAGCGCAAAAGAATTGGGTGTCGAGCAAAAGACGCTGAGCGAATCCGCACTGAATTACCTGTCCGCCCAGGATATTCCCGGCAACGTGCGCCAGCTGGAGAATCTCTGTCACTGGCTCACGGTGATGACGCCCACCCGCATGGTTGAGATCGCTGATCTGCCTTCCGAATGGCGCGACACCCAAGCCAGCAGTACACTCAATCAGGATTGGCGCGCCGCGCTGGCACAACAGGTCGCACTCGCACTGCAGCGCAATGAGCCCAATATCCTCGATACGCTCACCAAACAGTTCGAGAGCACACTCATCACCCAGGCGCTGCAACACACCGGGGGACGCCGCATTGAGGCCTCCACGCTACTCGGCATGGGACGCAACACGCTGACACGCAAGATTCAGGAACTGGGACTTGACGGAGAAAACGAGTAGGGGTTTAGCCGGGGTGCTATTTCCACACTCCGATGATCGGCTTCACATGCGCACTTTCATTCAGGTTTGGCAGGCCATACATTTCCGAGATCGTACGTAGAATGTTGTAGTGGCCGACGCGTTGCGCATTGTTGCCGCGCTTAGCCATCGGGCCGATCATGATCGTCGCAATGTGGTTATCGGCGTCGCCGTTATTTTCATCCCAGGTCAGGATGAGCAAGCTGTTGTGTGTCATCGCCCATTCCGCATAAGGCTCGATGTTTTGCTTTAGCCACTCGTCGCCCTGCTTTACGCTGCCGTCATGCATGTCGTTAAGCTGGTCTGGTACAACGAAGGAAACCGTGGGCAATTTCTCGAAGTCTGACGTGAATGCGCTGAACGGTTGATTGTAGCGTTCCAGACCTTTCCAGTTGGCGACCGGATTATGTTTACGCACGTAGGCGCCGTAGACGCAGCCTGCATAGCCTGGTGTCGGCATGGACTGCGCAAACGTCGCAAAGCTCAATCCTTTTGCATTCAACATGCTCGCCAGATTTTCGCCGCTGAGTTCGAGCGGGCAAACGTCGCTGGAAATGCCAAGTGTGGTACCCGTAAACAGTGCGAGATAGTTGGGCTGGCTCGGATGAGTTACACCGTATGATTGTGTAAACAGCATTCCGCGCTTCGCCAGCCCGTTGATGTAGCGGGCATCGCTGTTGCCTATGATCTGGGTGAAAGAATGATTCTCCTCGATCACGATAACGATGTGGTCCGGTCGCGGCAACTCACTGCCCGGCGCGGGTTGTGCAGCCAGCAATAGCATTAACGGCCAGAATTTATTCAATCCACCTCCGCCACGACCAGCGTGTGATCCGAAGGTCGCTCCAGTTTGCGCGGCGCCTTGTCGATGATACACGACGTACATTGCAGCGCCGGGCTGATCAGGATGTGGTCGATACGCAATCCCCGGTTGCGGCGAAATGCCATCATGCGGTAGTCCCACCAGGAATAACTTTTCTCGTCCTGCTCGAACAGACGGAAGGCGTCGCGCAGACCCAGTTGCAGCAAGGCATTGAATGCGTCCCGCTCCGGTTCGCTGACCAGCACATTGCCTTGCCACGCCACAGGGTCGTACACGTCGCGGTCTTCCGGTGCGATGTTGTAATCGCCAAGCAACGCTAGCCTGGGATATTTCGCAAGCTCATCCTTGAGCCACGCAGTCAGCGCGGCCAGCCACTTGAGTTTGTACTGGTATTTGTCGGAGCCGACTTCCTGTCCATTGGGGATATACACGCAGACCACACGCACTCCGTCTATGGTGGCGGCGAGAACGCGTTTCTGTTCGTCCTCGAAATTGGGAATGCCGTATTGCACATCGCTGGCCGACTGGCGGCTCAGGATGGCTACACCGTTGTAGGTTTTCTGCCCGCTAAAGGTAACTTGATAACCAGCCTGCTGCAATTCCGATAGCGGAAAGTTCTTGTCCTCGGTCTTGGTCTCCTGCAGGCACACCGCGTCCACCGGGTTAGTTGCCAGCCATTCCAGCAGGTGCGGTAAGCGTACTTTGAGCGAGTTGACGTTCCAGGTTGCTAATTTCATTGCGCGGTTGGCGGGACGGCAGAAGCAGCACGAGGCGGCCGATAGGTAAGGGCGATCGCGGGATATCCCGCAAAATCCAGTTCCTTGGTCCATTGGTCCGCCAGAAAACCTTTGACCCAGGTTTTGCCTATTGTGGCCGATGGTAGCTTGCTGTCGCCCGAGTCTTTGCGAAATGCGTCTATTTCTTCCTGTGTTACGAGACTCTTCTCCGTGAATGGAATACCCCGCTTATTCAGCAGTTCGCGTGCTTGCTGACATGCTGATCCGCAATCCGGAAAGGTGTACAGCGTGACCGGAAAATTCTGCATTGCGCGTCGCGTCTCGTACGGAAGATTTTCGTCCGGCGTCGGTTCATTGCCCAATTTCAACTGTTGCACATCGTCAGAATCCAATAACGGGCTGTCGCTGTAATGCACCTTGCCATCCTTATCGATGGATCGGTAAAGCTCAGCCGCATATGCGTTTGCCCATATCATCAGGCAGATCAGTAAAAGTACTCGTTTCATGATTACCTCCTTGCTTATCTTCCGGCCAGGCCATTATGCCGCAATAAAGCATCAATCCTGGGTTCGCGCCCGCGGAAGGCCTTGAACGATTCCATCGCGGCACGACTGCCTCCCACCGCCAGGATTTGTTCCCGGAAATGGCTGCCGGTGGCGGCATCCAGCACACCGTTTTCTTCGAACAGGCTGTACGCGTCTGCAGACAGCACTTCCGCCCACTTGTAGCTGTAGTAGCCGGCGGCGTAGCCGCCGCCGAAGATGTGGCCGAAGCTCTGCGGAAAGCGGTTCCACGCTGGCGGCAGGACGACGGCGATTTCGTTGCGCACCTGCTCGACCAGTTGTTGCGCGGTGATCGCGCCATTGGCGTCGAACTCGCTATGCAAGAGCAGATCGAAGAGCGCGAACTCGATCTGGCGCAAGGTCTGCATGCCGCTCTGGAAGTTCTTTGCCGCAATCATCTTGTCGTAGAGCGGCCGCGGCAATGGCGCGCCGCTGTCGACGTGGGCTGTCATGGCAGTGAGTACCTCGCATTCCCAGCAGAAGTTCTCCAGGAACTGGCTTGGCAGTTCCACGGCATCCCATTCGACGCCATCAATGCCGGACACTGGCAAATCGTCCACCTGCGTCAGCAAGTGATGGAGGCCATGGCCGCACTCGTGGAACAACGTCAGCACATCGTCGTGAGTAAAGGTGGCTGGTTTGTCTGCCGTTGGCGCCTGGAAATTGCAGCACAGATAGGCCACCGGCGTCTGCAGCCGGCCGTCGCTGGTTATGCGGCGGCCGATGGCATCGGCCATCCAGGCGCCACCGCGCTTGGTCTCGCGGGCATACAAGTCGACGAAGAACTGGCCAATGGTCGCCCCACCGCGAACGATGCGGTAGAAGCGCACATCCGGGTGCCAGGCATTGGCGCGGTCGACCTCGATGCTGACGGCGAACAGCTTCTCGATCAGGTGGAAGAGGCCGGCCATCACTTTCGGTTCTGGGAAATACTGTTTCACCTCCTGGTTCGAGAAAGCATAGCGCGCGTGCTTGAGCTTCTCGGCAGCCCAGGCCAGATCCCAGCTTTCCAGCGCTGGCATGCCGAGTTCGGTCGCGGCGAACTGCCGCAGCTCGGCGATGTCACGCTCGCCGAACGGCCGCGCCTTGGCCGCCAACTCGCGCAGAAAGGCGGCAACCTTGGCCGTCGACTCGGCCATCTTCGCCACCAGCGATACTTCGGCAAAATTCGGGTAGCCGAGTAGTGTCGCCTCCTCGTTGCGCAGCTTGAGCATTTGCGCGATCAGCGGCCCGTTGTCCCACTCGGGTTTGCCGAACTCCGAGGCGCGAGTGGTGTAGGCGCGGTACATGCGGGCACGCAATTCGCGGTTTTCGGCGTACTGCATGACCGGGATGTAGGAGGGGGCATGGAGCGTGAACTTCCAGCCGATCTTGCCCTCCTGCTCTGCCGCCGCCCGCGCCGCGGCCAGCGCGTCGGCGGGAATGCCGGCTAGATCGCGCTGGTCGGTGATCCATTCGGCATGAGCGTTGGTGGCGTCCAGCAGGTTCTCGGAGAACTTGGCCGCCAAGGCCGAGAGTTCTTCCTGGATGGCCTTGAAGCGCGGCTTTTGCGCCTCGGGCAGTTCCGCCCCGGAGAGGCGGAAGTCGCGCAGATCGGTGTCCACAATGCGCCGCCGGCTCGGCGAAAGTTGCGCGTAATCGGGGCTCTCGCGCAGTGCCTTCAGCTTGGCGAACAGGGCCAGGTTCTGGCCGAGTTCGGCGTAGAAGCCGCTGATTTCGGCCAGGGTGGCGTTGTAGGCTTCGCGCCACTCCGGGACATCCATCACCGAGTGCATGTGGCTGACGATGCCCCAGGCGCGCGCCAGGCGTTCGCCGGCATCGATCTGCGGCTGGACGAAACCTTGCCAGGTTGCCGGTGCCTGATCGACGGTTTCGATCAGCGCCCGATACTCGGCGATCAGCTGGCTGATCGCCGGCGCGACATGTGTCGGGGCCAGCGCAGCGAAACGCGGCAAGCCGGAAAAATCGAGCAGGGGGTTCATGCTGTCAGTCGCTCCAGCGCTTCCCGATACTTGGCGGCGGTCTTGTCGATGATCTCGACCGGGAGTTCCGGTCCCGGCGCCTTCTTGTTCCAGTCCAGCGTCTCGAGGTAATCGCGGACAAACTGCTTGTCGAAACTGGCCGGGCTCGCCCCGACCTGGTAGGTGTCGGCGGGCCAGAAGCGGGACGAATCCGGCGTCAGCACTTCGTCGATCAGATAGAGCTTGCCAGTCGCATCGACGCCGAACTCGAACTTGGTGTCGGCGATGATGATGCCGCGCGTGGCGGCATAGTCGGCGGCTTCGGTGTACAGGCGCAGCGTCGTGTCGCGCACTTGCGCGGCAAGATCGGCACCGACGGTCCTCGCGACGGTGGCGAAGTCGATGTTCTCGTCGTGGCTGCCAAGTTCCGCCTTGGTCGAGGGCGTGAACAGCGGTGTCGGCAGTTTCTCGGCCATGCGCAGGCCCGCCGGCAGCGCGATGCCGCATAGCTTGCCCGTCGCCTGGTAGTCCTTCCAGCCGGAGCCGATCAAATAGCCGCGCACCACGGCCTCGACCGGCAGCGGCCGCAATTTCCGCACCACGACGGCACGGCCGCGCACCTGGGCGCGTTCTGCCTCGCTGCTGACTACGCTCTCCGGATCGATGCCGGTGAGCTGGTTCGCAATGATATGGCCGAGTTTGGCGAACCAGAAATTCGCCACTGCGGTGAGCACCGCACCCTTGCCCGGAATGGCGTCCGGCAGGATGACGTCGAAGGCGGACAGCCGGTCGCTGGCGACGATCAACATCTTGTCGTCACCAACCGCGTAGATGTCACGAACCTTGCCGCGGTTGAGCAAGGGCAGGCTGGTAATGGACGATTGGTAGAGCGCTTGGGTCATGGCGTTACTCGCGATCGAGGGCGTTGGACTGAAGGTTCATGGCGGGATCGAAACAGGGATTGAGACGGCGGCAACTTGCAATTATCGCAGGCTTGGCTCCGCCGCGGGAATACCCACGGGAGGCGCGGCAGAATTTGCCCATGCGCATCGACAGTTGCCAGGAGAAGTGTCGGCGGCTTCGGTGTATGCTGGAAGTGGCTGGATGTCCGATTCGTCTGCAAGGGTGGAGGGAGATGTTGGTTTCGTCGAAGAGTGCCTGGGGCGGGTTGGCCCTGGTCGCGGCTGTGGGCGGTGTCCTGTTCGCCTACTGGCGGTGGTCGCCGTCCCGGGACTTGCCGCCGCCCGATCCGGTGGCCCTGTCGACACGTACGGCCGAGGCCGTGCTGCCCTTGCCGCCAGTGCCCGATCTGCCGCCGGAGAAGGTCGCCCTCGGCAAAGCATTGTTCCTTGATCCGCGCCTGTCGCACGACAACACGATTGCCTGCGCCAGCTGCCACGACCTGTTGACCGCCGGTCACGACAAGCGGCGTTACTCGGTCGGCGTCGGCGGTGCAGTCGGCGGCGTCAATGCGCCTTCGGTGTTCAATGCCGCGCTCAGCTTCGTCCAGTTCTGGGATGGCCGCGCTGCCAGCCTGGAAGAACAGGCGGCCGGGCCGGTGCACAATCCGCTGGAAATGGCCTCGGACTGGAAGGAAGTGTTGGCCAAGCTGAACGCCGATAATGCGCTGGTCAGCCGCTTTGAGCTGGTCTATCGGCAGCGGCCATCAGCCGAGAACATCGTCGACGCCATCGCCACCTTCGAGCGGACCTTGCTGACGGTCAACTCGCCGTTTGATCGCTACCTGCGCGGCGACGAGCAAGCCATCGACGCCGACGCCAAGGCCGGCTTCCGCCTGTTCAAGGCTGTCGGCTGCGCCAGTTGTCACCAGGGTGCCAACTTCGGCGGCAATATGTTCCAGCGCTTCGGCGTCATGCTTGATTACGCACAAGGTCGGCCGGACGGCAAGCCTCCTACTGAAGCCGATCTCGGCCGCTTCAATGTGACTCATCGCGAGGAGGATCGTTTCGTCTTCAAAGTGCCCGGTCTGCGCAATGTCGCGCTGACCGCGCCCTATTTTCACGATGGCTCTGTCACGCGTCTGGAGGATGCCGTGGCGGTCATGGGTAAGAGCCAGCTCGGCCGCGAACTCTCGGCCGATGAGATTCGCCGCCTGGTGGCGTTCTTGCGCACGCTGACCGGCGAGCGGCCGGCGACGGCGGCGCCATGAGCGACGAAGCCGTGGACGAGTCAGTCGGCCCGACCTCCCGGCGGCGGACGCTTGGCGCTGCCGCCGCCGGTGTGCTGACTGCGCTGCTGCTGAGCCTCCTTTACTGGCAGGCGGAAACAGTATCGCCGCGGCGCCATCACACCTATGTCTTGCTCTTGCGCGAATTGGCCGAGGCGGATGCGCAGGCTGACGCCGAATTGTTGGCCAATCGCCTCGAACTGTCGCGCAACTACGATGCGCTGACGGCGCAGTTGCAACGGGCGCGCCGGCTTGGCGAGCAGATTGTCCTGCTGCCGGAGTTTCTCGCCGATGACGATCGGCGCGTGTTGGTCGATGCCGCCAACAAGCTGCGCCAGACGCTCGCGGAAAAGGCGGCATTGATCGATGGCTTCGAGCGCGGCAACGCCGTGCTGCGCAACTCCCTGGCCTATTTCCCTCTGGCCGGCGACGAACTGCTGGCGGTAGTCGGCGACGCTGCAACGGGGCGCAGCGCGGAACACTACATGCGCCAGGTTCTCGCCTACGCCCAGGCACCGGACCGGGAACACCTGATCGCTGTCGGCCGGGCGGAATTTCGGCTGCTGATGCTGCGCGGTGGCGCCGAGGAACGTGCCCGGGTCGACACTTTGTTGCGCCACGGACGCAAGATCGTGACGACACTGAAGGATGTGGATCGCGCGACGACCAAGGCCTTCGAGCTGCAAAGCGGTCGGCAACTGGAAGTGCTGAACCGCGAGTATGTCCGTGGCTACGACAACGCCTGGCGGCGGGCCGGCTACTACCGCGCGGCGCTCTATACGGCGACGCTGACGCTGACCGTCTACCTTGCCTACTTGTTCTTCCACCTCGATCGCACGCGTCGGCGCCTGACGGCGACCAACCGGCAGTTGCAAGAGCGCTACCTGGCGCAGCAGCGAGCCGAGGAACGCCTGCGCCTGCATGCCACGGCCTTCGATAACGCCTACGAGGGCATGACCCTGACCGACGCCGACGGTGCGATCCTGGAGATCAATCCTGCCTTCACCCGCATCACCGGTTACGAGCGCAGCGAAGTGATCGGGCGCAATCCGCGGGTGCTGAAATCAGGTCGGCACGATCAGGAGTTCTATGCTGCGATGTGGCGGAGCATCCTGGGCAAGGGCAACTGGCGCGGCGAAATCTGGAATCGCGGCAAGTATGGTGACGTCTATCCCGAGCTGCTGTCGATTTCTGCGGTGCGCGACGATCAGGGTCAGATCAGTAATTTCGTCGCGGTCTTTTCCGATATTTCCCGCCTCAAGGAGCAGGAACAGCAACTGACGCAAATGGCCTACTTCGACGCGTTGACCGAATTGCCGAATCGCGTCCTGCTGGTCGATCGAATGACGCTCTCCGCCGCACAGGCGCGCCGCAACAACACCCTGATGGCTGTCTGCTATCTCGATCTGGATGGTTTCAAGAGCGTGAACGACACCTGGGGGCATGAGATCGGCGACCTGTTGCTGGTCGAAATGGCCGCGCGCCTGAAGAGTTTCATCCGCGGCGGCGATACCGTGGCCAGACTTGGCGGCGACGAATTCGTCCTCTTGCTGGTCGGCATGAACAACGTCGACGAGTGCGAGCGTGCAGTCGAGCGCATGCTGGCGGTGATTGCCCAGCCCCTGCACAAGGCACCGCAGCCGATCGCGCTGTCAGCCAGTGTCGGCATGACCATCTTCCCCTTCGACGACGGCGATGTCGACGCGCTGCTTCGTCACGCCGACCAGGTGATGTATCGGGCCAAGCAGTCGGGCAAGAACTGCTATCTGGTCTTCGATCCCGTTCAGGATCGGCACACGCGCAGTCGCTACGATCACCTGGCACGTATCTACGAAGGCATGCAGGCAGATCAATTCGTCCTTCACTATCAGCCGGTGGTGGACCTTCGGCGCGGCCGGCTGGTCGGCGCCGAGGCGTTGTTGCGCTGGCAGCACCCGCAGCGGGGCCTGGTGGCGCCGGACGATTTCCTGCCGCTGACGGAGGACACCGATTTGACCGTGCAGATCGGCGAATGGGTGATCAAGAGCGCGTTGCAGCAGATGCAGCGCTGGCACCTCGATGGCCATGACGTGCCGGTGAGCATCAACCTCTCCGGCCACCACTTGCAGACTGCCAACTTCGTCCAGCGCCTGGACGACGTTCTCGCCGCTTATCCGAATCAACGGGGTCGGCTGCAGATCGAGGTGCTGGAAACCGCCGCCATCGAGGACGTGGTCAAGGTGTCGCAAGTCATCGAGCAGTGCCGGGCACTCGACGTATCGTTTGCCATCGACGACTTCGGCACCGGCTATTCGTCGCTGACTTATCTCAAGCGGCTGCCGGTGACGACCATCAAGATCGACCGCAGCTTCGTTGGCGACATGCTCGGCGATGCCAACAACCTGGTCATCGTGCAAGGTATCCTCGGCCTGGCCAAGGCCTTCCAGCGGCGGGTGATTGCCGAGGGGGTCGAGACCGCAGACCAGGGCCGCATGTTGATGCAACTGGGCTGTGACCTGGCGCAGGGGTTTTCGGTCGCGCGTGCCATGCCTGGCGACGAGTTGATCGAATGGGCAACGAAATGGCAGCCGGACCCGCTCTGGCGCGACATTGCCGAGATGCGCTGGGAGGCAGCCGACTATCCGATAATGGTTGCCGAAGTCGAGTTGCGCAATTGGGTGACGCAGATCACCTACACCGTACGCGAAGGGCAACCGTTGCCGCATCAGTGTCTCCACGACAGTCGTCATTGCTCCTTCGGTCGCTGGTATGGCGACGCCGACGCGTTGCGCTACAGGGCAGTGCCTGAATTTCTCGATCTGGCGGGGCATCACGAGCGTTTGCACGCCATTGTCGCTGAGATCGACCGCGACATGCGCGAGGGTCGCCACGCTCAGGCGCGGGCAAGAATCGGCCAACTAATCGGCGAACAGGATGCAATTCTGATCAAGCTGCGGGCGCTGCAGCTTGCCGTGGCGAAGCCGCTTGAGGCGCTCCGGTGAGCCGCTATGGCCGCACTTCGCCACCGCGGCGCCGGTTTGTCGCCGGTATATTCCAAGCGACTGCTACTAGAATCCCCAGCGGACATTCGGCAAGATATTGGTCAATCTCCGGAAGGGTGAAATGCACGCATGGCAGCGGTTGATGGTCGTCTCAATTTGTGTCGGTATCTTGGCGGCCTGTGGTGGCGATAGCGACAAGACTCTTGTCGGCGGTGGCAATCGCGATGGCAGCAGCGGTACCGGTACCCTCCAGCCCTTCGCAAATCTTGCCCAGCAGTGTGCGCCGGACAATCCCTATACTGCTGAGGCCGGCTCGCCCACGACGCCACCCATACGCTCGTCTTTGCGCGCGCTGGCTACGTTGTTCCAGTCATTGCCAGTATGACTGCGAGTGCCAACGTCGTGATCGATCCCGTTCCTGTGGCGACCGTGCTCAACGGAGCGACGGGCAAGATCGGCTATCTGCACTTCACCGATCACATCGCTTCTTCCGAGGCGAAGTTGATTGCTGCTGTCAATAGCTTCAAGGCTCAGGGGATCAACGACCTGGTGCTCGATTTGCGCTACAACGGTGGCGGCTTTCTGTACATTGCCGATGAACTTGCCTACATGATTGCCGGGCCGGACCGCGTCAGCGGCAAGTTTTTCGAGAAGTTGGCGTTCAACGCCAAGCGCACGGCCGATAACGCCGAGGCCGCAACGCCCTTCGCCAACACCTCGTGCATTCTCGATGCCAACTTCAATTGCACCAGCGCGCAACCGCTGCCGACGCTGAACTTGAGCCGGGTCTATGTCATCGCCCAGGACTCCACCTGTTCAGCGAGCGAATCGATCATCAATGGCCTGTCAGGGGTCGACGTGCAAGTCTTCCTGATCGGCAGCACCACCTGCGGTAAGCCCTATGGCTTCACTGCCCACGACAATTGCGGCGTTTCGTATTTCCCGATCGAGTTCAAGGGCGTGAACTACAAAGGCTTCGGCGACTACGCCGATGGCTTTACCCCTGTGTCTGCCAGTCCAGGCAACGCCAACCTGCTCGGCTGCCCGGCGGTCGACGACGTCACCCACGCGCTTGGCAACACTTCGGAACGCATGCTCGCCGTCACCTTGCGCTATCTCGCCGAGGGCACCTGCTTGCCACCTGGCGGCGTTGCCATGCCGGCGACGCTGGCTGCTGCGCACCGGATGGCCAGCGCCGCAACGGTGGGCAGCCCGCTTTCCGCGCGCATCCGGCAAAACGGCTGGCGGCTGCCCAACGGTCGTCGCTGAAGGAAAAGAAACGGGCCGGCAGTGCCGGCCCGTCCTCATCGCCGGGTGTTGCCGCTTACTTGACGATCGCGTTCAGTTCGCCTTTCTTGTAGCGGGTGGCCATGGTTTCCAGCGCGATCGCCTTGATCTTGCTGGCCTGGCCAGCGCAGCCGAAGGCTTCGTAGCGCATCTTGCAGATTTCCTTCATCGCCTTGCGCGCTTCCGCCAGGTACTTGCGCGGGTCGAAGTTCTTGCGGTCCTTGTTCATGAACTGGCGGATGGCGCCGGTGGAGGCCATGCGCAAGTCGGTGTCGATGTTGATCTTGCGCACGCCGTTCTTGATGCCTTCGACGATTTCCTCGACCGGCACGCCGTAGGTGGCACCCATCTCGCCGCCGTTGTCGTTGATGATCTTCAGCCAGTCTTGCGGCACTGACGACGAACCGTGCATCACCAGGTGCGTGTTGGGCAGGCGGGCGTGGATTTCCTTGATGCGATCGATGCGCAGCACGGCGCCGGTGGGCGGCCGCGTGAATTTGTAGGCGCCGTGGCTGNNGCCGATGGCGATGGCCAGCGCGTCGACGCCGGTGGCCTTGACGAAGTCGGCGGCTTCGGTGGGGTCGGTCAGCAACTGGTCGTGCGACAGCTTGCCTTCGGCGCCGTGGCCGTCTTCCTTCTCGCCCATGCCTGATTCGAGCGAACCCAGGCAGCCCAGTTCACCCTCGACAGAAACGCCGATGGCGTGGGCGATGTCGACTACGTGCTTGGTAGTGTCGACGTTGTACTTGAAGCTGGAGGGGGTCTTGGCGTCTTCCAGCAGCGAGCCGTCCATCATGACGCTGGAGAAGCCGGAGCGCATCGACTGGATGCACACCGACGGGCTGGCGCCGTGGTCCTGGTGCATGACGATGGGAATGTCCGGATGGGTCTCGATCGCCGCCTCGATCAGGTGACGCAGATAGGCTTCGCCGGCATACTTGCGGGCGCCGGCCGAGCCTTGCATGATCACCGGGCTGTTGGTCTCCTCGGCGGCTTCCATGATGGCCTGGATCTGCTCCAGGTTGTTGACGTTGAATGCCGGCAGGCCGTAGCCGTGTTCGGCGGCATGGTCGAGCAACTGACGCATCGATACGAGGGGCATGTTGTCCTCCTAGGTTGGTTAACTGGTTGTCTGGTATTCGCCGACGCGGACGATTTTCAGCGTATTGGTTCCCCCTGGCGTGCCGATCGGTTCGCCAATGGTGAGTGCGATCAGGTCGCCGGGTTGGACCGCGCCGATACGGATCAGTTCGGCTTCGGCTCTATGCAGCAGCGTATCCCGGTCGTGGCCGAAATGGTGCATCAGCACAGGATACACGCCTTTGAAAATGCATACCTTGAAGCGCGTGCCAATGTCCTCGGTGAGGGCAAAAATCGGCACGCCGCAATAGAGGCGGGACAGCCACAGCGCCGTCGAACCGGATTCGGTGAGCGCTGCGATGGCCTTCACCTTCAGGTGCTCGGCGGCGAACAGGGCGGCCATGGCGATCGACTGGTCGATGCGGGTGAACACGCGATCAAGGAAGTGCTTCTCGAGCGAGACATCGGCCGACTTCTCGGCTTCGACGCAGATGCGCGCCATGGATTCCACGGTCTCGACCGGATATTCGCCAGCGGCAGTTTCCGCCGAGAGCATGACGGCGTCGGTGCCGTCGAGCACCGCATTGGCGACATCCGAGACTTCGGCGCGCGTCGGCACCGGCGAATGGATCATCGACTCCATCATCTGCGTTGCCGTGATGGTGAAGCGGTTGCGTTCGCGGGCGCTGCGGATCATGCGCTTTTGCAGCGCCGGCACCGCCGCGTCGCCGACTTCCACGGCCAGGTCGCCGCGGGCAACCATGATGCCGTCACTGGCATCGATGATTTCCTCGAGGTTGGTGATGGCTTCGACGCGCTCGATCTTGGCAATCACCATCGCCCGCGATCCTGCAGCCAGCAACAGCTCCCGTGCCTGATGGAGATCGCTGCCGGACTTGGGAAACGAGACGGCGACATAGTCGACGCGCAGCTCGGCGGCGACCTGGATGTCTTCGATATCCTTGGCCGTCAGTGCCGGTGCCGAGAGGCCGCCGCCCTGCCTGTTGATCCCTTTGTTGTTCGACAGTTCGCCGCCCTGGCGGACGCAACAGCGAATTTCGCTGCCCTCGATCGAACGCACATCCATGATGATGCGTCCGTCGTCGAGCAGCAGGACGTCACCCGGGACGACATCGGCCACCAGTTCGGGATAATCGAGACCGACGCGACCAGCATCGCCGAGCGGACAGTCGGCATCGAGGATGAATTCCTGGCCGTTCTTCAATAGCACCTTGCTGCCGGCGAACCTGCCGATGCGGATCTTTGGCCCTTGCAGGTCGGCCATGACGGCGACAGTGCGGCTGTGCGTGTGCATGGCCAGGCGCAGGTTATCGACGCGCAGGCGATGGTCGTCGACGGAGCCGTGGGAGAAGTTCAGCCGCACGACATCGATGCCGGCGGCAACCAGCTTGTTGAGAATTGCGGCATCGGTGGATGCCGGACCCAGAGTGGCGACGATTTTTGTCGTGCGTTGCATGTCAGGAAAACGGCAGGCTTGTGGCCCGCCGTCCCAGGTGAGAAAAAGTTTAGCCCTTCGAGCGCTGTTCGAGAATCTCGACGGCCGGCAATACCTTGCCTTCCAGGTACTCGAGGAACGCCCCGCCGGCGGTCGAGATGTAGGACACCTTGTCGTAGATGTCGTACTTCTGGATGGCGGCGATCGTATCGCCGCCGCCGGCAAGCGTGAAGGCCGGGGTGGCGGCGATGGCCATGGCAACAGTCTTGGTACCGGCGCCGAACTGATCGAACTCGAACACGCCGACCGGCCCGTTCCAGACCACGGTGCCGGCCTTCATGATGATGTCGGCGATTTCCTTGGCCGACTTCGGGCCGATATCGAAGATCATGTCATCGTCGGCTACCTGATCGGCGGTTTTCAGCACGGCGGGTTCGGCGGCGTCGAACTTCTTGCCGCAGACGACATCGACGGCAATCGGGACGGAAGCGCCGCGTTTGGCCATCTTGTCGATCAATGCCCGGGCGACCGGAATCAGGTCATGCTCACACAGCGACTTGCCGATGTTCTTGCCCATGGCGGCCAGGAAGGTGTTGGCGATGCCGCCGCCGACCACCAGTTGTTCGCA
>PMIF01000242.1 GCA_003157035.1 Rhodocyclaceae bacterium | reverse complement strand
TATCAGCCGGCCAAGATCGCCGCCATTGAAGGCCACTGGGAAAACAGTGGCGGCAATGGCGAGCCGCTGATCCTGTTCGGGCTGCCCGACATGGCGCACGAGGAGACCCGTTTTGCCCTCGCCGTTCCGCACCTGGGCAGCCTGATCCTGACGCACAGCTGGAATGACGCGCTACCAGCACTGAAGGACGTCGCGCCGAAGGACCGGCCCAATTCCGCTACCGTGTTCTGGTCGTTTCGCGTCATGGTCGGCCTCGGACTCATCATGATTGCGCTTGGGCTCTGGAGCGCCTGGCTGCGCTGGCGCGGCACGCTATGGCGCTGCCGCCCCTTCCTCCATGCGCTGGTATGGATGGGCCCTTCCGGGCTGATGGCGCTGCTCGCCGGCTGGATCACGACGGAAGTCGGGCGCCAGCCGTGGGTCGTCTATGGCCTACTGCGAACGGCGGACGCGGTATCGGCGCACGGAGCCGCGCAGATGAGCTTCACCCTGCTGCTGTTCGTGCTGGTGTACGTGCTGGTATTCGGCATGGGCATCGTCTATCTGCTGCGTCTCATCCGCACCGGCCCGGTGTCGCTGTCGCCGGCCGCCGAACGCCGATAGGCGAAGCACATGGACCTGCCACTGACATGGGCCGCCATCATCCTCTTCGGCATCCTCATGTACGTCGTTCTCGACGGCTTCGACCTTGGGCTCGGAATCCTCTATCCGTTCTTCAGGACCAAGGATGAACGGGACGTAATCATGAACAGCATCGCGCCGGTCTGGGACGGCAACGAAACCTGGCTGGTGCTCGGCGGAGCCGGGCTGCTGGCGGCATTTCCGCTGGCCTACGCCGTGATCCTCAGTGCACTTTCGCTACCCTTGACCCTCATGCTGTTGGCGCTGGTTCTGCGTGGCGTCGCATTTGAATTCCGCTTCAAGGCAGACGAGCACGAACGGAATTGGTGGAACAAAGCGTTTATCGGCGGCTCGATCGCGGCCACCTTCTTCCAGGGCGTTGTACTCGGTGCCTACATCCGGGGCATCCCGGTGGCCAGTCACGCTTACGCTGGCGGTCCGCTCGACTGGATATCGCCCTTCTCGCTATTTACCGGCATAGGGCTACTCGTCACCTACGCCCTGCTCGGCAGCACGTGGCTGATCATTAAGACTAACGGTGCCCTGCAATCGCGCGCGTACTTGCTCGCGCGCTGGCTAACCTGGAAGTTGTTAGCCGTGATCGTCGTCATCAGCGTGTGGACACCACTGGCCGACGCCACAATCGCAGCGCGCTGGTTCAGTTGGCCGAACCTCCTTTGGCTGTCTCCAGTGCCGCTGCTCGTGGTAGCCAGCGTTTGGCTGTTGCTACGCTCCCTGTCCAGGAAAACACAAACGCTGCCGTTTCTGGCGACGCTGGCACTGGTGTTCATCGGTTTCAGCGGTCTCGGCATCAGTTTGTGGCCGAATATCGTGCCGCCGGCAATCTCGATCTGGCAGGCCTCATCCCCGCCGGAAAGCCAGGGCTTCGCCCTCGTCGGCGCGCTCTTCATCATTCCAGTGATACTGGCGTATACGGTCTGGAGCTACTACGTGTTCCGCGGCAAGGTCAAGCCGGGAGAGAGTTACCACTGATGCCGCCAACCGCAACTACTTCTTGGCCGTGGTTTGCCGCAACCGGCCGACGTCATTCGCGACCACCGACGCCGCCCGATTGCCCCAGCTGCTGCGCACGAAACTGAGGACGTCGGCTACGTCCTGATCGCTCAGCCGCCAGGCGAAGTCGGGCATCGCGAAGGCAGACGGCGCAATCTTGGTCGACGGCATCGCCGATCCGCTGAGTACGATGTGGATCAGCGACGTGGCGTCCGGCGCGTTGATGATCTCGCTTCCGGCCAGGGATGGAAAGGTACGCAGCGCACCGGCCCCGTCCGAGTGGTGGCAAGCGTTGCAGTTGTCCAAATACAGTTGCGCGCCGCGCGAGCCGATAGTGCCTGCGCGCAGCGCACTGGTGGTCGTGGCGGCTGCCACCGCGGTCGGCGCGTCCGTGAGGCCAGACGCCGGCGGCAGCGATTTGAGATACTCGGCAATGGCCGTCAGATCTTCGTCGCGCAGGTACTGGGTGCTGGCCCCGACCACTTGCGCCATGGCACCGAAGGCGGCGCTGCGCGCCGTGCGGCCGGTCTTCAGGTAATCGGCAATCTCATCCTTCGTCCAGCCGTGCAGCCCGGTACCAAAGTCGGCGGTCAGATCGGCAGCGAACCAGGTGTCCGTCAACGCTCCGAACAAGTAGCGCTTGCCTTTCACTTCGTCATAGGCCTCTTCCTGTCCGGCGATGCCGCGCGGCGTGTGGCAGGCACCACAATGCCCGAGTCCCTGTACCAGATAGGCGCCGCGGTTCCACTGGGCGCTTTGCCCGGCTTTGGCCACATATTCACCCTTATCCAGATAAAGGAGATTCCATACCGCGATCAACGAACGCATGCTGAAGGGCCAGCGCAAATCGTTGTCGCGGTTCTCGGTCGGCGCCGCCTTGACGCCCTTGCTGATGTAGGCGAAGAGCGCCTGCATGTCGCTGGCCGACACCTTGGCGAAAGCGGTATAGGGCATCGCCGGATACAGGTGATGCCCGTCGCGTGCCACGCCCTCGCGCATCGCCCGGTCGAAGTCCTCGAAGCTGTATTGCCCGATGCCATGTACCGGGTCGGGCGTAATGTTGGTCGAGTAGATGACTCCGAACGGCGTGTTGAGTGGCAGTCCACCGGAGAATGGCTGGCCATCGGCTGCGGAGTGGCAGGCAGCGCAATCGCCGGCCCGGGCGAGGTAAGCGCCCTGCTCCATCTGTTGCTGGCCGGCACCGTCTGCAGCCGGCGTTGCGGTTTGCTCAGGCGCACTGTTCGCTGACAGCGACGGTATCAGCAGCGTCATCAGGACGCTGCCCAGACGGTAAGCAAGGCCAAATCGGGAAACGGATCTCATAGTCTGTCGCTAACTTTGCACCAAGGGGCCCGGCTGCTTGAGATAGGTCTCGCGTATCGCCTTTGCGGACCAGTAGGCGAGCGCGCCGACGAGGCCCGTTGGGTTGTAGCCGATGTTCTGCGGGAAGGCGCTGGCACCCATGACGAACACATTCGGTACTGCCCAGGTCTGCAGGTAACGGTTCACAGCGCTGGTGGTCGGATTCTCGCCCATGGGTGCACCGCCAGTATTGTGGGTGGTCTGGTAGACCTGTGTATCGTAGTGATCGCCCAACTTC
>PMIF01000153.1 GCA_003157035.1 Rhodocyclaceae bacterium | reverse complement strand
GGCCGGCCCGCGTTGCTGATCACTTCTTCCGCCAGCTCGGGCGGTACATGGCCAGCGACGCCGTCATCGTGTTGGCCGAGCAGGACCAGATCGGCATAACGCGCCAAGGTCGTGATCCGGCTGACCAGCGCCGCGTCCGAGCCGCGATTGACATCCAGCCATGCCGCCTGCGCCAGCCCTGCGCCGGCGCGTTCGAACGCGGCTTTGCTGGCAGCGGCGGCGCGTGCATATTCCTCGCTTGGCCAGTTGGCGACGACGCCGACTACGTGGGCGGCCGCGCGCTGACCGAAAAGGCCGGTCAGCTTTGCCTGCCGGCGCTGGGCGATTGCCACTGCCATGTCGAGTCGAGCCGCCGTGCGCTCGCCGAGGTCGAGATGAACCAACAGGTCCTTGATAGGCATTGCCGCTGCTCCTAGGAATAACGCTGCTTTAGCGCCGCGATTTCACCGACGATGCCGCGGCGGAACAAGAGGACGCAGGTGACAAAAATGCAGCCCATGATGACCGAAACGAGGGAGCCAACCTTGTCCGCCAACTGATCCTCCAGAATGACAATGATACTGGCGCCTACCACAGGGCCAAAGATGGTGCCCAGACCGCCGACGATGGTCATCAGCACGACATCGCCGGACATGTGCCAATGGGCATCGGTGAGCGAGGCGAAGCCGAACACCACGGCCTTGGTGGCACCGGCGAGGCCAGCCAGGCCGGCGGAGAGCACGAATGCGAGCAGCTTGTAGCGCGCGACGTCGTAGCCGAGCGAAATCGCCCGTCCCTCGTTCTCCCGGATCGCCTTGAGAACCTGGCCGAACGGTGAGTGTATGGTCCGGTGGATCAGCCAGAAGCCGGCGACGCAGATGGCGAGAACAAAGTAATAGAGATTGAGATCGTCGGCGAGACTGACGATGCCGAACAGGCTGCCGCGTGGCACGCCTTGAAGACCGTCTTCGCCGCCGGTAAATGGCGCCTGAATGAAGAAGAAGTACATCATCTGCGCCAGCGCCAGCGTGACCATGGCGAAATAGATGCCTTGCCGGCGGATCGCCAGGCTGCCAAAGAGCCAGCCAAGTGCGGCTGCCGCCAGAGTGCCCAACAGTATGCTTGTTGGCGTCGGCAGCAGCCAAGCCTTCATGGCGTAACCGGCAACGTAAGCGGCAGTACCAAAAAAGGCCGCGTGGCCGAAGGAGAGCAGGCCCGTATAGCCGAGCAGCAGGTTGAAGGCGCAGGCAAAGAGAGCGAAGCAGAGCACCTTCATGAGCAGGACCGGATAGGCGACCTGGGGTGCTGCCAACAACGCTGTCAGCAACAGGCCGTAGCCGAGTCGAATCAGGGTCGTCTTGTTCATTGCTCGCGGCCGAATAGTCCGGCCGGGCGGACCATCAATACCACGGCCATGATGACAAAGACGACGGTTGCCGAGGCTTCCGGGTAGAACACCTTTGCCAGGCCTTCTATGACGCCCAGGCTGAGGCCAGTGACGATGGATCCAAGGATGGAACCCATGCCGCCGATGACGACGACGGCGAAGACGACGATGATCAAGTGGGATCCCATCAGCGGATTCACTTGGAAAGCTGGCGCCGCCAACACGCCGGCGAAGCCGGCCAGGGCGACACCGAAACCATAGGTGAGCATCACCATCAGCGGAACGTTGATGCCGAACGCTTGTGTCAGCGCCGGGTTCTCGGTTGCCGCCCTGAGGTAGGCGCCGAGTCGCGTCTTTTCGATGACGAACCAGGTGGAAAAACAGACGACCAGAGAGGCGAGAATCACCCAGGCGCGGTATTTGGGCAGATACATGAAGCCGAGATCGAGAGCGCCCGTCAAGGCCTCCGGAATGTCATAGGGCAATCCCGAGACACCGTACTGGTCACGGAACAGCCCTTCGATGATGAGAGCGAGTCCGAAGGTCAGCAACAGGCCATAGAGGTGGTCGAGTTTGTATAGCCACTGCAGCAGGGCTCGCTCCGTGATCATGCCGATGACGCCAATTGCCAGCGGCACCAGCACCAATGCCCACCAATAGTCGATGCCCCAGTAGTTCAGTCCCATCCAGGCGAGAAAGGCGCCCATCATGTACATGGCGCCATGGGCGAAATTGATGATGTTAAGCATGCCGAAAATGACGGCGAGCCCCAGGCTCAGGATGGCATAGAAGGAGCCATTCACCAGCCCAAGCATGAGTTGGCCCAGCAGGGCCGGCAGGGGCACGCCGAAAATTTCGTTCACCGCTCGTCCGCTATTTCTTGATCAATGGGCAGCGCGAGAGGGCCAGGGGCTGGGCTGCCTCCTCGGCCGGGATGGTCTGCCGTACGTAGTAGTAATCCCACGGATACTTCGATTCTTCAGGCTTCTTCACCTGCATCAGGTACATGTCGTGCACCATGCGACCGTCATCGCGAATGTAGCCGTTCTTGGCGAAGAAGTCGTTGATCTTGGTCTTCTTCATCTGGGCCATGACCTTCTGGGTGTCGTCGGTGCCGACGGCCTTCACCGCGTTCAGGTAATGGCTTACCGCCGAGTAGAGCCCGGCCTGCACCATGGTCGGCATCCTCTTGTGACGGTCGAAGAAGCGCTTCGACCAGGCGCGCGTCTCGTCGGTGCGGTCCCAGTAGAAGGCCTCGGTCAGGTACATGCCCTGAGTCGCCTTTAGCCCCAAGCTGTGGATGTCGGTGATGAACATCAGCAAGCCGGCCAGGGATTGCTTCGGCGTAATGCCGAACTCGGCGGCCTGTTTGATGGAGTTGGTGGTGTCGGTGCCGGCATTGGCCAGACCGATCACCTGGGCGCCCGACGCCTGGGCCTTGAGCAGGAAGGACGAGAAGTCGGTGCCCGGGAAGGGGTGGCGNNACGTCATTGCAGTCCTCGTTGGTGATGCGGGTAGAGGCGGCGCCGGATATGAGGGCAATGCGATTCTTTTCCTTGGCCACCTTCATGGCGGCCAGCGCGGTGGAGGTGGTGACCATGTCAGTGATGACGTCCACCTTGTCGCGATCGAACCACTCGCGAGCTTTGTTGGAGGCAATGTCGCCCTTGTTCTGATGGTCGGCATAGACCACTTCGATGGCATAGGCCGGCTTCTCCTTGGCCTTGAAATCCTCGACGGCCATTTTCACGGCCTCGACGGCGCCGGCCCCGGCCAGGTCGGAATAGGCACCCGACATATCGGTGAGGACGCCGATCTTGACCAGGTTGTCGGAAACCTGGGCGCTGGCGGATCCGGTGGCAAGCGCCAGGGTCGCGGCGATTGCGGCGGTCAGGGTATTGGTTTTCATAGTCTCTCTCTCCTTCTTCTGGTTGATCAAACGCCGAGGACCTCCTGGAGGAAATCCTCCTTCTCTTCGATCTCGTGCTGGGCGATCTCGCCTGCTACCCGGCCGTGTTCGACGATGTACATGCGGTCGGCCAGGGGCGCGGCGAAGCGGAAGTTCTGCTCGACCAGGATGATCGTGTACTGCTTCTGCTTCAAACTGATGATGACCTCCGCCAGCTTGTCCACGATTACNNCCTCCAGGGCGATGCCGCCGCTGCCGACCTTGGGCGGTAGCAGCAAGTTTTCTTCGCAGTTGAGGCTGGCGTAGATGCCCCGTTCCTCGGGACAGTAACCGATGCCGAGGTGGGCGATGCGGTGGGGCGGCAGGCCGATGGTCTCGCGGCCGTCGAGCATGACCGAGCCAGTGCGCTTGCCGGTGAGGCCCAGAATGGCCCGCAGGGTGGTGGTGCGACCGGCGCCGTTGCGGCCGAGGAGGCTCACGCATTCACCGCGATCGACATTGAGATTCATGCCATGGAGGATGTGGGATTCACCGTAGTAGGCGTGCAGGTCGGTGATGCGGAGGAATTCGGCAGCCATCATCGCACCTTTGCCGTCGGGTCGCTGGCGCGGCCCAGGTATGCCTCGATGACCAGGGGATTGTTCGACACGTCCGCATAGCCGCCTTCGGCGAGGACGGCGCCACGGGCCAGGACCGTGATGGCATCGGAAATGCCGGCCACCACCTTCATGTTGTGTTCGACCATCAGGATGCTGCGGTTGGCCGAGACCTTCTTGATCAACTGCATCACCCGGTCCACGTCCTCGTGGCCCATACCCTGCGTGGGCTCGTCGAGCAGCATCAACTCGGGCTCCAGGGCCAGGGTGGTGGCGATCTCCAGCGCACGCTTGCGGCCGTAGGGGAGTTCCACCGCCACCTTGTCCGCGAACTCCGCCAATCCCACGTCGGCGAGAAGGTAACGTGCCCGCTCATCGAGGCCCGTCAGGCTCTTCTCGCTGCGCCAGAAATGGAAGGAGGTGCCCAGCTTCCGCTGCAGCGCCACCCGCACGTTCTCAAGGACCGTCAGGTGGGGAAAGACGGCGGAGATTTGAAAGGAGCGGACAACGCCGCGGCGGGCGATCTGGGCGGGTTGGTCGCTGGTGACATCAATGTTGTTGAAACGGATGCTGCCGCCGCTTGGTTCCAGGAACTTGGTCAGAAGATTGAAGCAAGTCGTCTTGCCGGCGCCATTCGGGCCGATCAAGGCATGGATATCCCCGCGGCGGACGCGCAGGTTCACGTCATTGACTGCCGCGAAGCCCTTGAACTGCTTGCTCAGGCCTTGGGTCTCCAGAATGTAATCGTTCTTATCCATCCAGCCGCAGGGCTTGCGCCCGCCTCCGTTGGTTTGCGCTGATTATGGGGCTGGTGTTGTCGATTAGGCAAGAAGCTTGAGTCCATGCGGGGCAGTGAGGGCAAGGGGGCCGAGAGGTGTAAAATCAGCGCCTTTCGCAATTCCTACGGGCCCTCCTCATGTTCTCCAAACAAATCACCCTCGCCAAGGCCGACGCCGAACTGTGGGCCGCCGTCCAGGCTGAGAACCGCCGCCAGGAAGATCACATCGAATTGATTGCCTCCGAGAATTATGTCTCTTGGCCAGT
>PMIF01000012.1 GCA_003157035.1 Rhodocyclaceae bacterium | reverse complement strand
GCGGCGAGATAGGTCGGCGACTCGACGGCGACGATCGAGCCGGTGTCGATGAACAGTTTCGCCACCAAATCGATGCCCTGCTGGGATCCGGAGAGAATCAGCACCTGATCGGGCTGGCAATCGAGACCGATGTCGCACAGGTCTGCGGCGATGCGCTGGCGCAGCCCCGTCTCGCCTTCGCTGGCACCGTACTGGAGTACTGCCGGCGGAATGCTCAGCCCGGAATAGGCCGGAAACGTCTCGGCATCCGGCAGGCCGCCGGCGAAAGAGATCATGCCGGGCCGTTCGACCACCGAGAGAATTTCGCGAATGGGCGAAGACTGGAGATTGGTGATACGTTCCGAGAGCGGCAAGGAAATTTCTCCTGTTAGAAGGTCAACAACATTGACCTAATGACAAAGGTAGCGCTCCCCGGCTAACATGTCAACATGGTTGACCCAAATGCCAACGACGAAGCTCGCCTGCGACAATCGATCGAGCTGTTCTATTTCGCCTATCGCGCCTTCACCGAACAGCCTGACCGGCTGCTCGAGCGGCACGGCCTCGGCCGCGTCCATCACCGGATACTCTATTTCGTCGGCCGCCGGCCGGCGCTGGCGGTCGGCGATCTGCTGCAGACGCTGGGCATCAGTAAACAGGCCCTCAATGCGCCCCTGCGGCAACTGCTGGCCATGCAGCTGGTGGCGATGGCAGCCGCCGCTCACGATCGCCGGGTCCGGCAACTGTCGCTGACCGCGGCNNGCCGTCACGCTGGTAGGTGAGCCGCTACTCCTGATGACAGAACCGGCTTGCCGGGTTAGCATGACAGGATGATTGGTTCGACAAATCATGACCGGCCGGACGCCAAGCTGGTCGTCTACGACGAAGCCCAGATAACACCGTTCTGGCATCGTCTGCCGCGCTTCTTCCAGTTCCCGCTGCAGCCGGGGATGATGCTCGTCCTCGTGCCGCTGGCGCTGGCCAGCTTGCTCGCGCCAGTGATGCCGGTTGCGCGGCCGCTCGATCTGCTGTTGACCGAGGGATTGATCTGGCTGGCCGCCCTGCGTCATGCCTTTACCGTGATGGAAAGAACGTCGGCGGGGCTGCTTACTTCAGCCGAACAGGCGCAGGCACTGCCCCAGCCCGAGCGCGTCAATCTGCCGTGGAAGCTGCTCGGTATCTTTATCGCCTGGGCGATTCTGCTTGGCATGCTCGAACGCGTCAGCACGGCGCTGGCGTGGCTCGGTAACCTGTTCTTCACGATTGCGTTTCCTGCCAGCGTGATGGCGCTGTCCTCGACCAACAGTCTGTTTCGGGCGGCCAATCCACTGCTCTGGCTGTCGATCATGGGCCAGGTCGGCAAGGCCTATTGGGCCCTGTTCGTCTTCCTGCTCCTGCTGTCCTCCGGCGCTGGCATTGTTATACCGATCCTGAGTCCGCTGCTCGGCGGTTGGTTGACGCTGCCCTTGCTGAATCTGGTCTTCATGTATTTCAACCTCGTCATGTTCAACATGATGGGTTACGTGCTCTACCAGTACCACCGCGAACTGGGTGTCGATGTCGCGGTCGATTTCGCCAAAGCCGCTGCACGGCGCGGCGGCACCAGCAAAGATGCGGTTGCCGACGCGATCGCTGCCAAAGTGGCGACCGGCGATCTCGACGGGGCTCTCGATGCCGCCTACGAGCAGCAGAGGACCGAAACAGACAACGTCGCGGTGCAGGACCGCTACCAAAAGCTGCTCCTGCTTGCCGGCAAGCAGGAACGGGCGCTCGACCACGGGCATCGCTATTTGGCGACGCTGCTGCGGCTGGGCAAAGACGATCTTGCCTTCGATCTGTTTCGGCGCCTGCGCGACCTCGACGGCGGATTTGCGCCGGAACCGCACCAGGTTCTGCCGCTGGCGCAAACGGCCTTCCGCTGTCGCGAGTCCGCTGTGGCACTCGCTCTGGTGCGCGGTTTCGATCGTCTGCAGCCACGCCATGCCGACGTGCCGGCCATTTACCTGCTCTCCGCGCGCCTCATGAGCGAGCAGTTGCGCAAGGACGAGCCGGCGCGCGCGCTGTTGCGAACCTTGTGCCGAAAGTACCCGGACCACCCGCTTGCCGCCGAGGCTGCGATCTATCTCAAGGTCCTCGGGGATCAGCCGATGGCAGCTGGCTAATCGCCAAGTCTGGCTGCCCCGGCGAGAAGATCGGTAGCAATGCGGGCTTCGGCGGCTTCCGGAAAGCCCTTGGCGAGCTCAGCGGCGAATTGCGCCGCTCGTGCCCTGCCGTTACGGGCCATCTCGGCGCGGACGAGACCAAGCAACACCGAAGGCAGGTTGGCGTGGTCCGGATTTTGGCTGCCCTGAAGGCGCAGCAGGCGCTCGGCATCGACAATCTGACCCAGGCGGGCGAAACGAATTGCCAGCCGTGACATTTCATTGGCCGACAATACCGGTCGCGGTCGCGCTGCGGTCCAATAAGCGCGGAAGGTGTCGTGCAGCAACGTGTCCGTTGTGCCGTCCGTGCCGTCAAGCGCAAAAATGCGGTGGGCGGCGGTATGCAAGTCGTCCTTGGCGCCGGTGAGATTGGCGAGATTGAAGTACTTCTGCAGAACACTGCGGTCACTGGGCCGCTCGCGGCTCAAGGCAGCGTAGCTGTCCCGCGCCTCGTCGAGCTGCATCACCTTGACCCGCTCTTCGGCCACGGCTAGGCGCTCGACATAAGCGTCGACCAGCGGTTCATCGGCGATGGGAACGGTGGCATCGGGATGACGGTGCTTGTAGCCGGCGGCCAACAAGGCCCCGCCGATCAGGCCGCCGGCATGGGCCATGTAGGCAATTCCGCCTTCCGGGTTGAGCCACTGCTGCAGTAATTCGTGGCCGATCCAAACGGGCAGCAAGATGATGGCCGGCGCCTTGACGTAATCGAAATAGAAAAGGAACTGGTAGAAGAAGCGGATGCGCCTGCGGCCGTAGAGCAGCGCATACATCGCCATCAGGCCGGATATGGCGCCCGACGCACCCAGGCCGATCACCGTCGAGCCCCAGCGCGCGGCGAGATCGCCGACCTCGCCGGCGGCGCCGGCGAGGAGATAGAAGAGTAGGTAGCGCGAACGGCCCAAGGCCATCTCGACCGTGTAGCCGAAAGCGAACAGGAAGACCATGTTGCCGATCAAGTGGGCGGCCGACCCATGAAGAAAGGCTGCCGTGATCAGGGTGATCGGTTGCCAGTCGGCGGGATTGGAAGCCCAGCGGTGCGTGAATGGTGGTCCTTTGAGTGCCTCGTAGCGGGCGCGTTGTTGCCGCCAGCGCGGGTAGCGCTCATCGTCGGGCCGGACAATCAACCCGGTGTGCAGCAGTCTTTGAAACTCGACGTCGTTGTCCATCAGATGCAGGGCGAAGAGCGTCGCGCCGGGGCCCCGGGCACGTTCCAGACGCTCGGCGGCGTGCGCATTCGCCCGCTTCAGATATTCGGCATAGCGCGGCAACTCAATGCCCGGCAGATCGCTCTTCAGGTAGAACGTGGCCGCGCCCTGCCATGCCGATTGTTCGCTCGTTTGCGGACCGAAATAGATCAAACAATTGATCAGGATCAGCAGCATCGTCGCCCATGGCGGGTTGCGCCAATCCGGCTTGCTGTTGAGCGGGAAGGCCAGAAACATGGGGCGGCGAAAGGTCCGGCCTAGGCCTTCAGGCCAAGTCGATTGACGATCTCCGTCGTCAGCCCGGCCTGGTTGAGCGTGTAGAAGTGCAGGCCGGGGGCGCCGGCCTTGATCAGGCGCTGGCAAAGCTGCGTCACGACGTCGAGCCCGTAGGCGCG
>PMIF01000148.1:12057-26299 GCA_003157035.1 Rhodocyclaceae bacterium | reverse complement strand
TCAAGGGCAAGGTCAAGCGCGCTGGCCGCAACATGGGCCGCCGTAGCGACGTCAGGAAGGCCTTCGTCTGCCTCAAGCCCGGCCAGGAAATCAATTTCGCCGAAGGGGGGGCCGCGTAAATGGCACTCGTAAAAGTCAAGCCAACCTCCGCCGGCCGCCGCGGCCTGGTCAAGGTTGTCAATCCGAACCTGCACAAGGGCAGGCCGGTCGACGCGCTGATTGAAAAGAAGACCAGCAAAGCCGGCCGCAACAACCATGGCCATATCACGACCCGTCACCAGGGTGGTGGTCACAAGCAGCACTACCGCGTCATCGACTTCAAGCGCAACAAGGACGGCGTCGTTGGCAAGGTCGAGCGTCTTGAGTACGACCCCAACCGCTCGGCCAACATTGCCCTGCTATTGTATGCCGACGGCGAGCGCCGCTACATCATCGCCACCAAGGGCATGGTCGTTGGCCAGGAAGTGGTCTCCGGCTCCGAAGCCCCGATCAAGGCCGGCAATGCGCTACCGATTCGCAACATCCCGGTTGGTACGACGATCCACTGCATCGAGCTGCAGCCCGGCAAGGGGGCGCAGCTGGCGCGGTCGGCGGGTACCTCGGTGCAGTTGCTGGCTCGCGAAGGCAGTTACGCCCAGGTGCGCCTGCGCTCCGGTGAAATCCGCAAGATTCACGTTGAGTGCCGCGCCACCATCGGTGAGGTCGGCAACGAGGAAAACAACCTGCGCAAGATCGGCAAGGCCGGCGCCCAGCGCTGGCGTGGCATCCGCCCGACAGTGCGCGGTACGGCCATGAACCCGGTCGATCACCCGCATGGCGGCGGCGAAGGCCGCACCGGCGAGGGCCGCGTTCCCGTCAGCCCCTGGGGTCAACCGACCAAGGGTTATCGCACCCGTAGTAACAAGCGCACGGATGTCATGATCGTCCAGCGCCGGCCGAAAGGTAAGAGGTAAGCCATGGCACGTTCTGTTAAGAAGGGCCCCTTCGTCGACGACCACTTGGTCAAGAAGGTCGACGCCGCGCGCGCCACAAACGACAAGCGCCCGATCAAGACCTGGTCGCGCCGGTCTACTGTCCTGCCCGACTTTGTCGGCCTGACCATCGCCGTCCATAACGGCAAGCAGCACATCCCGGTCTACGTGTCCGAGAACATGGTCGGTCACAAGCTCGGCGAATTTGCCCACACCCGCACCTTCAAGGGCCACACCGGCGGCAAGAAGGCCGCTGTGGCGAAGAAGTAAGGAGTGATGATGGAAACCAATGCAACTCTCCGCGGCGTTCGCCTGTCGGCACAAAAGGGTCGGCTGGTAGCCGATCTGGTGCGCGGCAAGTCGGTCGATCAGGCGCTCAACATTCTTGCCTTCTCACCAAAGAAGGGAGCCACCATCATCAAGAAGGTGCTCGAATCGGCGATCGCCAATGCCGAACACAACGACGGTGCCGACATCGACCAGCTTACGGTGAAGACCATCTACGTTGAAAAGGGTACGGTGCTGAAGCGTTTCACGGCGCGGGCCAAAGGCCGCGGCAATCGCATCAGCAAGCAAACCTGCCACATTTTCCTGACCGTCGGCGACTAAGGAGCATCCATGGGACAGAAGATTCATCCGACCGGTTTCAGGCTTTCCGTCACCCGCGACTGGGCTTCCCGCTGGTATGCCAACAGCAAGAACTTTCCGCAGATGCTGAAGGAAGACATCGAGGTTCGCGAGTATCTGAAGAAGAAGCTGGCACATGCGTCCGTCGGTCGCGTAATCATCGAGCGTCCGGCCAAGAATGCGCGTGTGACGGTCTATTCGGCCCGTCCGGGCGTGGTCATCGGCAAGAAGGGCGAGGACATCGAGGCCCTGAAGATTGACTTGCAACGGCGCATGGGCGTGCCAGTACACGTGAATATCGAGGAAATCCGCAAGCCCGAAATCGACGCGCAACTGATTGCCGACTCGATCGCTCAGCAGCTCGAGAAGCGCATCATGTTCCGCCGCGCCATGAAGCGGGCGATGCAGAACGCCATGCGCCTGGGCGCCCAGGGCATCAAGATCATGAGTTCCGGCCGGCTCAACGGCGCCGAGATCGCGCGCACCGAGTGGTATCGCGAAGGCCGCGTGCCGTTGCATACCCTGCGTGCCGATATCGACTACGGAACGGCCGAAGCGAAGACGACCTATGGCGTCATCGGCATCAAGGTATGGGTGTTCAAAGGCGAGATGCTGGCCAAGAACGAGCAGCCCTTGGCGGTGCCGGAAGCGCCGACGGACGAGCCACTGCGGCGGCCGCGCAAACCGGGCGGCGCCCCGCGTGACGGCGAAGGCAGCGGCAAGCCTGGTGCCAAGCGTCCGGCGGTGCGCAAGCCTGCCGCGGCCAAGGCTGAGGACAACAAGCCGGAGCCGGCGGCAGCCGCGGAGCCGGCCAAGCCCGCGGTCAAGCGGGTACGCAAGCCCGCGACCCCGGACGCCGGCAAGGAGTGATAAACCATGTTGCAACCTGCACGTAGAAAGTATCGCAAGGAACAAAAGGGCCGCAATACCGGTGTCGCCACCCGCGGCGCCAAGGTGAGCTTCGGCGAATACGGCCTTAAGGCGATCGGTCGCGGGCGCCTCACGGCCCGTCAGATCGAGGCTGCGCGTCGCGCCATGACCCGCCACATCAAGCGCGGTGGCCGGATTTGGATTCGTATTTTCCCGGACAAGCCGATTTCCAAGAAGCCGGCCGAAGTCCGCATGGGTAATGGCAAGGGGGCACCCGAGTACTGGGTCGCCGAGATTCAGCCGGGCAAGGTGCTCTACGAGATGGATGGCGTCGATGAGACGCTGGCGCGGGAGGCCTTCAAGCTGGCCGCGGCCAAGTTGCCGATCGAGACCACCTTTGTCACCCGTCATTTGGGGTAAGACATGAAAGCTAACGAACTTAGGCAGAAGAACGACGCCGAATTGACGAAGGAACTGCTGGATCTGCGCAAGGCCCAGTTTTCCCTGCGTATGCAGCTGGCCACTCAGCAGCTCAACAACAGCAGTCAACTCGGCAAGGTGCGCAAGGACATCGCGCGCATCAAGACTATCCAGCGTGAAAAGGCGGCTGCCAAATGACCCAGGCCAGCGAAACACAGAAGAACAGCCGTACCCTACAAGGTCGGGTGGTTGGTGACAAGATGGCGAAGACGGTTACCGTGCTGGTCGAGCGTCGCGTCAAGCACCCGGTCATCGGCAAGGTGATCGTGCGCTCGAAGAAGTATCACGCCCACGTCGAAGGCCTGGAAACGGTGACTGGCGATCTGGTGCAGATCGAGGAATGCGCGCCGATCTCCAAGACCAAGGCCTGGCGAGTGACTCAGGTTATCGAGAAGTCGCGGGCGATCTGAGTTGTTGTCCGTGTTGGTTGTCGATAAACGTTGACAGACGCGGATTCAGCTACTAAAATCGTGCCTCTTTGTCTTGGCCGGACGGCAGAAAATCAGCCAGCCGGCCTGACTTTCAAACCCGGACGGGTTCCAAGACTGACCGCGCCTCTTTGAGTGGCGGATTAAGTTGGAGAATTGCAATGATCCAGATGCAGTCAATGCTTGACGTCGCCGACAACACCGGCGCGCGGGCAGTCATGTGTATCAAGGTGCTCGGCGGCTCGAAGCGCCGCTACGCCGGGATTGGCGATGTCATCAAGGTCAGCATCAAGGATGCTGCCCCGCGTGGTCGCGTCAAGAAGGGCGAAATCTACAACGCGGTCGTCGTTCGCACGGCCAAGGGTGTTCGTCGCCCCGATGGCTCGCTGGTGCGCTTTGATGCCAACGCTGCCGTGTTGCTCAATAACAAGCTGGAGCCGATCGGCACCCGCATCTTCGGCCCGGTGACCCGCGAGCTGCGTACCGAGCGCTTCATGAAGATCGTCTCCCTGGCGCCTGAGGTTCTCTGAGGATTCGGCCATGAACAAGATTCGCAAGGGCGATGACGTAGTGGTCATCGCAGGAAAAGACAAGGGCAAACGCGGCACTGTGCTGCGTCGCCTGGATGATGAACAACTGGTGGTAGAGGGCGTGAATCGCGTCAAGAAACACACCAAGCCGAATCCGATGAAGGGTGAGGCGGGTGGCATCGTCGAAAAAGAGATGCCGATTCATATATCCAACATCGCCTTGTTCAATCCCGTGAGCAAGAAGGGTGATCGCATCGGCTTCAAGACACTTGAAGACGGTCGCAAGGTTCGCGTGTTCAAGTCGAACGGCGAAGTCGTGGACGCGTAAGGAACAAACATGGCGCGCTTGCAAGAATTCTACAAACAGTCCGTAGTGCCGCAACTGCGGGAAAAGTTTAGCTACCAGTCGATCATGGAAGTGCCGCGGATCACCAAGATCACCCTCAACATGGGTGTCGGTGAGGCGGTTGGCGACAAGAAGATCCTCGAAAATGCTGTTGGCGATATGACCAAGATCGCCGGCCAGAAGCCTGTGGTTACCAAGGCCCGCAAGGCGATCGCCGGCTTCAAGATTCGCGAGGGCTACCCGATCGGCTGCATGGTCACCCTGCGTGGTACCCGCATGTTCGAGTTCCTCGATCGCTTCGTCACTATTGCCATGCCGCGTATCCGCGACTTCCGCGGCATAGGTGGCAAAGGCTTCGATGGCCGCGGCAACTACAA
Organism: Rhodocyclaceae bacterium; assembly: GCA_003157035.1. Taxonomy (GTDB): domain Bacteria; phylum Pseudomonadota; class Gammaproteobacteria; order Burkholderiales; family Rhodocyclaceae; genus Fen-999. The sequence goes on along the minus strand of PMIF01000148.1, from coordinate 21,670 downwards.
CATCGGGGTCAAGGAACAGATCATCTTTCCCGAGATCGAGTACGACAAGATCGACGCGCTGCGTGGCATGAACATCAGTATCACCACGACCGCGAAGACGGACGCAGAAGCCAAGGCGCTTCTCGCCGCTTTCAAATTCCCCTTCAAAAGCTGAGGGAAACATGGCGAAACTTGCACTGAAGAACCGCGAAGCCAAGCGTGCCAAGACGGTGGCGAAATATGCCACCAGGCGCGCCGAACTCATCGCCATCATCAATGATATGAAGCTGTCCGACGAGGACCGCATGGCGGCCCGCCTCAAGATGCAGCAACTGCCACGCAACGCCTCACCGTCGCGGCAGCGCAATCGCTGTGCGCTCACCGGCCGGCCGCGCGGTGTTTTCCGCAAGTTCGGGTTGTGCCGCAACAAACTGCGCGAAATTGCCATGCGCGGCGAGGTGCCGGGCATCACCAAGGCTAGCTGGTAAGGAGATCGACGAATGAGTATGACCGATCCGATCGCCGATATGCTGACGCGCATTCGTAACGCGCAGCTGGCGGAAAAAGTGGCTGTCTGCATGCCGTCTTCGAAGATCAAGGTGGCCATCGCCAGCGTTCTTAAGGACGAGGGCTACATTGACGACTTTGCTGTTCGCGACAACACCGGCAAGAATGAACTTAACATCGCCCTCAAGTACTATGCCGGCCGTCCGGTGATCGAGCGCATCGAGCGCGTCTCGAAGCCGGGTCTGCGTGTCTATAAGGGCAAGGATGATCTGCCCAAGGTTATGAACGGACTCGGCATCGCCATTGTGTCGACGCCGCAGGGCGTCATGACCGATCGCCGGGCGCGTGCCACCAATACCGGTGGCGAAGTCCTCTGCATCGTGGCGTAAGGAGAGCTCCATGTCCCGTATCGCCAAGTATCCAGTCGCACTTCCCAAAGGCGTCGAGGTCACCCTCGGCGGCGCCGAAATCAGCATCAAGGGCCCGCTCGGCACGCTCAAGCAGAGCCTGTTGCCGGCGGTCACGATCGAGAAGGATGGTGACTCGCTGCAAGTTCGCGCCGTCGAAGGCAAGCCCGATGCTGGTGCCATGTCGGGCACCATGCGGGCGCTGGTCGCCAATATGGTCAACGGCGTCACCAAAGGCTTCGAAAAGAAACTGACCCTGGTCGGCGTTGGCTACAAGGCGCAGGCGCAGGGAGCCAAACTGAATCTGAGTCTCGGTTTCTCGCATCCGATCGTGCACGACATGCCAAATGGCATCAAGGTCGAGACGCCGACGCAGACTGAAATTCTCATCAAAGGTATCGACCGTCAACTGGTCGGTCAGGTGGCCGCCGAAGTTCGCGCCTATCGCTCCCCTGAGCCCTACAAGGGCAAGGGTGTGCGCTACGCCAACGAGGTGGTTGTGATCAAGGAAACGAAGAAGAAATAAGGGCGCGTAAATCATGGACAAGAAAGAAGCTCGTCTGCGCCGCGCGCGCAAAACCCGCGCCAAGATTGCGGAGCTCAAGGTGGCGCGCCTGGCGGTGCACCGTTCCAACTGCCACATCTACGCGCAGATCTTTTCTGGCTGCGGTACGCAGGTGCTGGCGGCGGCATCGACCAACGAAGCCGAACTGCGCAACCAGGTTGCCGCAGGTGGCACGGTCGAAGCTGCCAAGGTGATCGGCAAGGCGATTGCCGAACGCGCCAAGGCGAAGGGCATCGAGGAAGTGGCGTTCGACCGTTCCGGTTTCCGTTACCACGGCCGCGTCAAGGCACTGGCGGAGGCTGCCCGCGAAGGCGGCCTGAAGTTCTAAGCGGTCAAGAGAGCGAGACGAATATGGCTAAACCGCAAGGCAAGAAGCAACAACAGACCAACGAAGAGCGCGACGACGGTTTGCGCGAGAAGATGGTCTCCATCAACCGNNATGGAAGAAGCCCGCCGCAAGATGGCCAAAGTGAAGTTGAACAAGGGCACGCTGCACCACTCGGTGACCGGCAAGCACGGCGCCACTACGGTGCTGATGTCGCCTGCGGCGGCTGGTACCGGGGTCATCGCCGGCGGTCCGATGCGCGCCGTGTTCGAAGTGATGGGTATCACCGACGTCGTCGCCAAGTGCATCGGCTCGACCAATCCTTATAACTTGGTCCGGGCAACGCTTAACGGTCTTCACGCCATGAGCACGCCGGCGGAAATCGCCGCCAAGCGTGGCAAGAGCGTTCAGGAACTGACGGAGTAAGCCATGGCCGAAAAGACAATCAAGGTGACACTGGTGAAAAGTATCATCGGCACCAAGCAAGACCACCGCGCCACCGTGCGCGGCCTGGGCTTGCGCAAGTTGAACAGCAGCGCAGTCCTGGCGGACACTCCGGCAGTGCGCGGCATGATTCAGAAGGTGGCTTATTTGGTGAAGTGCGAGGGCTGACATGGAACTCAACAATCTGAAACCCGGCAACGGCGCCAAGCACGCCAAGAAGCGCGTCGGCCGTGGCATCGGTAGCGGCCTGGGTAAGACCGCTGGACGTGGCCACAAGGGCCAGAAGTCTCGTGCCGGTGGTTTTCACAAGGTCGGTTTCGAGGGCGGCCAGATGCCCTTGCAGCGTCGCCTGCCCAAGCGCGGCTTCGTCTCGCTGACGGCCTCACGCAACGTCGAGGTTCGCCTCTCGTCGCTGGAGAAGTTGCCAGTCGACGAGATCGACCTGCTGACGCTGAAGCAGGCGGGTGTCGTACCCGCGGATGCACTGTCGGCAAAAGTGATCCTCTCGGGTAAGCTGACCAAAAAGGTTGTGCTCAAGGGGGTCGGCGCCACCAAGGGCGCGAAGGCCGCAATCGAAGCAGCCGGCGGCTCCGTCGCCGAGATTGCCGCAGCCTGATTCGGTAGAGGAAAACATCTTGGCCACCGCGGCGACGACTCCACTCGGCAAGACCGGCAAATTTGGTGACCTCTGGCGCCGGATTTGGTTCTTGCTGGGCGCCTTGATGGTCTATCGCATCGGCGCCCACATCCCTGTTCCGGGCATCGATCCGCATCGGCTGGCCGAACTGTTTCAGGGCCAGCAGGGCGGCATCCTGGGTATCTTCAATCTGTTCTCCGGTGGCGCGCTGTCGCGGTTCACGCTTTTTGCGCTGGGCATCATGCCCTACATCTCGTCGTCGATCATTATGCAGCTGATGGCGATCGCCGTGCCGTCGCTCGAGCAGTTGAAGAAGGAAGGCGAGGCGGGACGGCGCAAGATCACTCAGTACACGCGCTACGGGACGGTGGCGTTGGCGTTGTTCCAAGGGCTTGGTATCGCTGTCGCGCTCGAATCGCAGGCTGGACTGGTCCTGGATCCCGGAGTCATATTCCGTCTGGTCACGGTCACCACCCTGGTTACCGGGACCATGTTCCTGATGTGGCTCGGTGAGCAGATCACCGAGCGCGGTATCGGCAACGGTATTTCCATCATCATTTTTGGCGGTATTGCAGCTGGATTGCCCCACGCGCTGGGTGGCTTGTTCGAGTTGGTGCGTACCGGCGCCATGCACCCGGTGACGGCCCTGTTCATTTGCGCCTTGGTGGTTCTGGTGACCAGTTTCGTTGTCTTCGTTGAACGCGGCCAGCGCAAGATCCTGGTGAACTACGCCAAGCGGCAGGTGGGCAATAAGGTCTATGGCGGCCAGAGCTCGCATCTGCCGTTGAAGTTGAACATGTCGGGTGTCATCCCGCCGATCTTCGCCTCGTCGATCATACTTTTCCCGGCTACGGCGGCGGGCTGGTTCGGGTCGTCGGAAGGCATGACCTGGCTGAAGGACATTGCAGCAACCTTGTCGCCCGGCCAGCCGATATATGTCATGCTCTATGCCTTGGCGATCGTCTTCTTTTGTTTCTTCTACACCGCCCTGGTGTTCAATTCCAAGGAAACGGCGGATAACCTGAAGAAGAGCGGCGCCTTTGTCCCGGGCATTCGGCCGGGCGAGCAGACCAGCCGTTACATTGACAAGATTCTCATGCGGCTGACCTTGATTGGCGCTGTTTACGTCACCCTGGTCTGCCTGCTGCCGGAGTTTCTGATTCTGAAGTGGAATGTGCCGTTCTATTTCGGCGGCACCTCGTTGTTGATCATCGTTGTCGTGACCATGGACTTTATGTCGCAGGTCCAGGCGTATGTGATGTCCCACCAATACGAGAGCCTGCTGAAGAAGGCGAATTTCAAGGGGGCGGGATTTCCGCTCCGGTGAGCGAATGTCGAAGGAAGATGTAATTGAAATGCTAGGGGAGGTTGAAGAGAACCTTCCCAACGCGACGTTTAGGGTGAAGCTGGAAAACGGGCACGTGGTGCTCGGCTACATCTCTGGCAAGATGCGCATGCACTACATTCGCATCCTGCCTGGGGACAAGGTGACTGTCCAGTTGACGCCTTACGATCTGACCCGTGGTCGGATCGTATTTCGCGCGAAGTGACAACGGATTTACGGAGAAACAGCATGAAAGTGAACGCTTCGGTAAAGAAGATGTGCCGCAAGTGCAAGATCATCCGCCGCAACGGCATCGTGCGCGTGATTTGCGCCGATCCACGCCATAAGCAGCGGCAGGGTTGATCTGGCAGTGCAGCACGGATATAATTGTCGGTTCGTTTTCGTCGGCCGGCGTATTGAACGAGTTTCAGCGATAGATAGGTAAGCACATGGCCCGTATCGCAGGTGTCAACATCCCGAATCACCAACATACCGAGATTGCCCTGACGGCGATCTATGGCGTCGGTCGTCCGCGGGCGCAGAAGATTTGCGACGCGGCCGGTGTCAAGCGCTCCGCGAAGATCAAGGATCTTACCGACGCCGAGATGGATCGGCTACGCGAGGAGGTCGGCAGATTCGCCGTCGAAGGCGACCTGCGCCGCGAAGTGACCATGAGCATCAAGCGCCTCATGGATCTCGGCTGCTATCGTGGTGTACGCCACCGTCGTGGCCTGCCGGTGCGCGGCCAGCGCACGCGCACCAATGCTCGTACCCGCAAGGGCCCGCGCAAGGCAATCGCTGCCGCAAAGAAGTAAAAGGAAACCAATATGGCCAAGACTCAGACGACCAAAGTCCGCAAGAAGGTCAAGAAGAACGTTGCCGAGGGCATTGCCCACGTCCACGCGTCGTTCAACAACACCATCATTACCATCACCGACCGCCAGGGCAACGCGTTGTCATGGGCGACTTCGGGGGGCGCCGGCTTCAAGGGCTCACGCAAGTCGACGCCGTTCGCTGCTCAGGTTGCCGCTGAGGCTGCCGGCAAGGCGGCCCAGGAATGTGGCGTCAAGAACCTCGAAGTTCGCATCAAGGGCCCAGGCCCTGGTCGCGAGTCTGCCGTGCGGGCCCTCAACGCCCTCGGCATGAAGATTACCAGCATCACCGACATTACGCCGGTGCCCCACAACGGCTGCCGGCCGCCTAAGCGCCGCCGCATCTAAGGAGAGTTCGACAGTGGCCCGTAATCTCGACCCTAAGTGCCGCCAGTGCCGCCGCGAGGGGGAAAAGCTCTTCCTCAAGGGCGAAAAGTGTTTTACCGACAAGTGCTCGATTGAGCGCCGTTCCTACGCGCCCGGTCAGCATGGCCAGAAGTCTGGCCAGCGCCTGTCCGGCTACGGCCAGCAATTGCGTGCAAAGCAAAAGTTGCGTCGTCTGTACGGCGTGCTCGAGCGTCAGTTCCGCAAGTCGTTTGCCGAAGCGGAGCGCCGCAAGGGCCAGACGGGTGAGAACCTGTTGCAGTTGCTCGAGTCCAGGCTCGACTCTGTTGCCTATCGCATGGGTTTTGGCGCCTCGCGCGCCGAAGCGCGGCAGGTTGTCCGCCACAACGGTGTGCTGATCAACGGCAAACGCGTCAACATTCCTTCCTACAACGTGCGCCCCGGCGACGTCATCCAACTGACCGAGGCTGCCCGTGGCCATCTGCGTACCAAGGCGGCCATCGAGGCAGCCGAAGCGCGTGGATTCCCTGGATGGCTGGAGATCAATGCCAAGGAAGCACGCGGTGTCTTCAAAGCCATGCCGGCCCGCGAGGATCTACCGCCTTCCTTGAATGAAGGTTTGGTGGTCGAACTGTATTCGCGCTAATCCATAGTTCGGCGTCTGGGGCCATTGTGGCCGCAGGCGCCATTGTCTTGAAGGAATGCAGATGCAAAGCAACACGCTTCTGAAACCGCGGATCATCGATGTGCAAACGCTCTCGCCCGTGCACGCGCGGGTGGTCATGGAGCCTTTCGAGCGCGGCTACGGCCATACGCTCGGCAATGCCTTGCGCCGTATCCTGCTGTCTTCGATGCCAGGCGCCGCTCCGACCGAGGTTGCCATCGACGGGGTGCTCCACGAGTATTCGACGCTCGACGGCGTTCGTGAAGATGTCGTCGACATCCTGCTCAATTTGAAGGGCGTTGTGCTGAAGCTGCACAACCGCGCCGACGCCACGCTGCAGCTGTCCAGAAAGGGCGAAGGTGTGGTTACCGCCGGGGACATCGAGACCACCCACGATGTCGAGATCATCAATCCCGACCACGTGATTGCCCACATTGCCACCGGCGGCAAGCTGGACATGCAGATCACGATCGAGAGCGGCCGCGGCTACGAGCCAGCCAACACGCGGCCGTCCGCCAAGGAGAGCCGTGGCATCGGCCGCATCCTGATGGACGCCTCGTTCAGCCCTGTCCGTCGCGTCAGTTATCAGGTGGAGTCGGCACGTGTCGAACAGCGTACCGACCTGGACAAGCTGATCATTGACATCGAGACCAACGGCGCGGTCGATCCGGAAGAGTCCATTCGCTATGCCGCCCGCATTCTGATGGAGCAGCTGTCGGTGTTTGCCGATCTGGAGGGAACGCCGATCTCGGTAGAAATGCCCAAGACCACATCGGTGGATCCGATCCTGCTGCGTCCGGTCGATGATCTGGAACTGACCGTGCGCTCAGCCAACTGTCTGAAGGCGGAGAACATCTACTATATCGGTGACCTGATCCAGCGCACCGAGACAGAGCTCCTGAAGACGCCGAATCTGGGCCGCAAGTCACTGAACGAGATCAAGGAAGTACTGGCTTCGCGTGGGCTCACGCTCGGCATGAAGCTGGAAAACTGGCCGCCCGCCGGCCTCGACAAGCTGGGCTGAGCTGGGCAAGACCTCCAATAACGATTAACTGGCCGCTAGCCTGGTGCGGCGGCCACAAAGCAAAGAGGAAAGCATCATGCGTCACGGTAACGGTTACCGCAAACTCAATCGGACATCGGCCCATCGTGCGGCGATGTTCCGCAACATGGCTGTGTCGCTGCTGCGTCATGAAGCCATCAAGACGACCCTGCCCAAGGCCAAAGAACTGCGTCGTGTGGTTGAGCCCCTGATTACACTGGGCAAAGTGGCGAGTCTGGCCAATCGCCGCCTGGCCTTCGATCGCCTGCGCGACCGCGAAATCGTTGGCAAATTGTTCGACGAACTGGGCCCCCGTTACAACGCTCGTCCGGGTGGTTACCTGCGCATTTTGAAGATGGGCTTCCGCGTCGGCGATAACGCGCCGATGGCTTTCGTCGAGCTTGTGGACCGTCCGGAAGTCACTGACGCCGCTGCCGCGCCAGTCGCGGAGTAAGCGCTAGCCGGCTGTTGGCGTCCGCCCTGGCAGGGCCAGTAGACTCGGCCGATAAGTACTGAAGCGGCGAAGCAATCGGATGGCCAGTTCGACCGCCATGTCTTCGTCGTACTCGAGCCCGGCCCGCCGGGCTTCTAGCGGCGAGAAGGCAACGACCTCAACCGAGGGCTCGCGCATCACCATGGCCATCTTTGCCATGAGTTCCAGGCGACCGGCAACGCCGTCGGCATCGACATAAGCACCGATTTCCGGAGCCTCGGCCACTATGTGGGCCACTCGGTGATCCGGCCGGATCAAGGCGGCGATGCGCAGCCCGCCCTGGCTCCAGTGGGCCAGGGCATCGGCGAGGACCCACGAGCCAACAGCGCGCCAGCACCGCTCCTGGCCAAGCCAACGTTGTTCCGACTCGCGCAGGAATCGCTTCAGGCGGCGCCCGAATGGCACCGCGTTGGCAACCCGATTATCGGCGCCGATGATCTTCTGGTAACGCAATCTTTCGTCCGTCGCAGTTTCGCAGGGTGACGGAAATGGGCGGTTTTCGCCGGTTCACGACGCAACAACCACCGCATTCGTCAAAAAACTATTCCTGGTACGGTGATCTGCAAAAGGCTTGCCAGCGATCAGCGTCGGCCGCGCGCAGTTCGCACCGCGAGCGCGACCAGGGCGAGGAAGCAAATCAGTGACCACTCGGCGATCGACAGGCTGAGAAACTTCCAGCCGGGATCGGAACAAATGCCGTCAGGGAGGAACAGCAGTGGTATCTGCTCCCCTGCCCAGTCGACGAACTCCTCCCACCAGGTTTGATAGCCGGAGCAGCCGGTATCTGGGGCGAAACGCTGAATCCATGTCTGGTAGCCGGCGACGAATGCGCCTGTCGCAGCAATGGCAGCCATTAGCGCGGCCGCGATTCGCCGGCCAACGGGTCGATTCGAGACCGCCAAGCCGATGCCGGCGGCTATCGCCAGCAAGAGGTAGAGCATTCTCTGAATAACGCACAGTGGGCAGGCTGCAAGCCGAAAGACTTCGCTCATGACGACGCCACCAGCGACCAGGCCGAGACAGGCGGCCAGGGCCAAAGCGAACGGCAGGTAGGGCCTTCCCGGCTTACTCGATACGTGCATCATCATTGCGTCAGTGGCTGAGAATCTTCGACAGAAACGTTTGAGCGCGTTCCGAGCGTGGGGTTCCGAAGAACTCGTCCTTGGTCGCATCTTCGACGATGCGGCCGTGGTCCATGAACACCACTCGGTGCGCGACCTTACGGGCAAAGCCCATCTCGTGCGTGACCACCATCATGGTCATGCCATCCTTTGCCAGTTCAACCATGACGTCGAGTACTTCGTTGATCATCTCGGGATCGAGCGCCGAGGTCGGCTCATCGAACAGCATGCAGATGGGGTCCATCGCCAGGGCGCGGGCAATGGCGACGCGCTGCTGCTGCCCGCCCGACAACTGGCCGGGAAACTTGTCGGCCTGCGCCCTCAGGCCGACGCGATCGAGGAGCATCATGCCCTTGGTCATTGCCTCATCGCGCGGCCGACCGAGGACCCTCTGCTGGGCGATGGTCAGGTTGGTGGCAATGGTCATGTGCGGAAACAGCTCGAAGTGCTGAAAGACCATGCCGACGTGCGCGCGCAGCTTGGGTAGATCGGTCTTCGCATCGCCGACCGAGATACCGTTGACGACGATCTCCCCGGCCTGGAATAGCTCGAGGCCATTGACGCACTTGATCAGCGTCGACTTGCCTGAACCGGAAGGGCCGCAGACGACGATGACCTCCCCCTTGCTTACCTCGGTGGAACAATCGGTGAGCACCTGGAAATCCCCGTAGTACTTGCTGACGTTGCGGATCGAGACCATGCTCATGTGCCTACCCTCTTGCGGAAGTGCCTGACTAGCAGCGAAACCGAATAGCAGATGACGAAGTAGACGAGTCCGGCAAAGAGCAGCAACTCGACGATCCGGCCGTCACGATCACCGACCTTGTAAGCGGCGCCGAAGAAATCCGCCAATGCCGAGACGTAAACCAGCGAGGTGTCCTGGAACAG
>PMIF01000148.1:0-12045 GCA_003157035.1 Rhodocyclaceae bacterium | reverse complement strand
ACCTGACCCTTGGGCACGCTCTGGATACCGGCCCGGATGATCTCGGAATAGTAGGCCGACTCGAACAGCGCAAACCCGATCATTGCCGAAGCGAGTCGCGTGTCGCCGCCAGGCGGCCAACCAAAGACGTGTTCGAGGAAACGCGGCACGATCAGGAAGAACCAGAGCAGGACCATTACCAGCGGAATGGAGCGGAACAGATTGACGTAGCCGGCGGCGAACCAGACGAGAACTCGGCTGGAGGAAAGCCGCATCATGGCGAGCAACGTACCCCAAACGATGCCAAAGCCAATGGCATTGACGGTAATCTCCAGCGTCACCTTCATGCCGTCCCAGAGGAAGGGCAGTGCGCCGGGAATCGAGGACCAGTCGAATTCGTAGTTCATTTGCCGGTGATGTAACCGGGAACGCGCACCCGACGCTCCACGCGCTGCATAGCGGTCATGACCACGATGTTGATCAGCATGTAGAGCACGGTGACAGCGATGAATGACTCGTAGGGCTGAGCGGTGTAGTCGACCAGTTGCCGGCCCTCTGCAGCCAATTCGAGCAAGCCGATCGTCGAAGCCACCGCGGAGTTCTTGAAGATATTGAGGAACTCCGAAGTCAGCGGCGGCACGATCAAGCGGAAGGCCATCGGCAGCAAGACATAACGGTAGGTTTGCGGCAGCGTGAATCCGAGCGCCAGACCGGCATTCTTCTGCCCAGGTGGCAAAGAGCCGATGCCGGCGCGCACCTGCTCGCAAACACGGGCACTGGTAAAGAAGCCAAGACAGATCCAGGCGGCGAGAAATTGCTGCAGGAAGGGATTCAGCTGTTTGAAGGCGTTGCCGAGACTGGTCGGCAAAAGCTCCGGCAAGATGAAATACCAGCTGAAGAGCTGCACCAGCAGCGGCACGTTGCGAAACAGCTCGACGTAGGTTGCCGCCAGCAGCGACAAGAATCGGTTCGGTACCGTGCGCAGAACGCCCATGAGCGAACCCAGCAACAGCGCCACGACCCAGGCCGCCAGCGACAACGCGATGGTGGTTTCGAAGCCGGCAAACATCCAGCCGAGATAAGTCGTCTCGCCGGATGCCGCCGGTTGGAGAAAGATCTCCCAGTGCCAGGCGTAACTCACAGCTCCTACCCAGGCGATTACTCGAAGGCCTTGTCGTTGGGCGCCTTGAACAGGGCTTTCATGTCGTCAGAGAGCGGGAAGTTGAGATTCAGGCCCTTGGGCGGGATCGGATTGAGGAACCACTTGGTATAGATCTTCTCCGCTTCGCCGGAACTCATGACCTTGGCGATGGCTGCATCAACAACCTTCTTGAACGGTGCATCGTCCTTCGGCAGCATGCAACCATAGGCTTCGCGCGATTGCGGCGTGCCGACAACCAGCCACTCGGCCGGCTTCTTGGCCTTGGCCAACTCGCCATAGAGCAGCGCATCGTCCATCATGAAGGCCACTGCGCGCCCGGTTTCCAGGGTGAGGAAGGACTCGCCATGGTCCTTGGCCGAAATGATGCTCATGCCCATCTTCTTATCGTCGTTCATCTTGCGCAGCAAGCGCTCGGACGTCGTGCCCGCCGTGGTGACGACGTTCTTGCCGGCCAAGTCAGCGAAATCCTTGATCCCGGAGTCGGCCCGCACCAGGATGCGGGTGCCGATGATGAAGATTGTGTCGGAGAAGGAGACCTGTTTCTGCCTCTCAGCATTGTTGGTTGTCGAGCCACACTCGATGTCGATCGTGCCATTCTGGATCAAGGGAATGCGATTTTGCGACGTCACCGGGACGGTCTTGACCTGCAGATTCGGCAACTTGAGCTCAGCCTTGATGGCGTCGACCGCCTTGAGCATGAACTCGTGCGAGTAACCGATGACTTGCTGCTTGTCGTCGTAGTAGGAGAAAGGAATCGAGGATTCGCGGTGGCCAAGCGAGATGCTGCCATTATCCTTGATCTTCTTCAGTGCTCCGGTCAACTCAGCGGCGGACGCAGTGGCGGCAACGAAGGAGCATGCAAGCAGGACGCTAAGCAATCGGGGCACGGACATGATGAACCTCCTGAGTTGTTTGTGAGCAAGCGTGCCGTAGTATATGCGCGCTGGCAGGCCAGCGGGAAGCCGCCAATGCGGACTCGCCGGGGTCCGCTCAGTGTCTGCGTCGGGGTGCGGTCAGGACATCGGGGCGAAGGATTGCCGCCAGGGCTTCGCGATCAAGCAAACCGAGTTCGGCGACGATATCGGCTACGGCGCGGCCGCTGCGCAATGCCTCGCGGGCGACGCGGGTCGCGTTCTCATAGCCGATATATGGATTCAATGCCGTCGCCAGTCCTGCCGAAGTGCGTGCCCGTTCCGCCAGCAACGCGCGGTTGGCGGTAATACCCGTCACGCAGTTATGTGCCAGGGTAAGGCATCCGGCCTTCAAGTGCTCGATGCTCTTGAACAGGCTGTGGCCGATGATTGGCTCGAAGGCGTTCAACTGCAACTGGCCTGCCTCCGAAGCCATGGTGATGGTGACGTCGTTGCCAATGACTTCGAAGGCAATCTGGTTGACCACCTCAGGGATGATCGGGTTGATCTTCCCGGGCATGATGGAGCTGCCCGCGGCACGCTCAGGCAGCTTGATTTCGTTGAAGCCGCCTTGCGGGCCCGACGAGAGCAGACGCAAGTCCGAGCAGATCTTGGACAGTTTCGCGGCAACCCGTTTGAGCACGCCGGAGAGCTGGACAAAGGCGCCGGTGTCCTGGGTCGCCTCGATCATGTTCGGCGCCGGGACCAGAGGTAAGCCGGAAATGGCCGATAAATGCTCGATTGCCAGGCGCGCGTAGCCGATGTCGGTGTTGATCCCGGTACCGATGGCCGTGGCGCCCAGATTGACCTCCTGGATAAGCAGCACAGCCTCGGCGAGCCTGGCCTCGTCCTCGCCTATCATGACGGCGTAGGTCGAGAACTCCTGGCCGAGGGTCATCGGCACCGCATCCTGTAACTGAGTGCGGCCAATCTTCAGGATGTCGGCAAACTCCTCTGCCTTGGCTGAGAACGCCGTGCGCAGCTCGGCCATGGTGGCGATCAGCCCCTGGATGCCGAAACAGGCGGCAACGCGCAAGGCGGTTGGGTACACGTCGTTTGTGCTCTGCGACATGTTGACGTGATTGATCGGGTGCACAACGTCATAGTCGCCCTTGGGCGCGCCAAGCAGCTCCAGGGCGCGGTTGGCGATGACCTCGTTGGCGTTCNNCGAGGTGCCGGCGCCGCCCTGGATGACATCGACGACGAACTGGTCGTGCCATTTGCCAGTCAGTATCTCCTGGCAGGCTCGGGTGATGACGTCAAAGCGCCTTTCATCGAGATCGCCCAATTGCCGATTGGCGTGGGCAGCGGCGAGCTTGACCAATGCCAAGGCCTTGACCAGATCGGCATAGCTGCCGATCGGCTTGCCGGTAATGGGGAAGTTCTCCAGCGCCCTCAGCGTGTGGATACCCCAGTAAACACCCGCCGGGACCAGGCGTTCGCCCAACAAGTCGTGCTCGATACGGACGTCGTTCGTCATGCGCCTCTCTCCTCTTGTTGTTGGAGCGCCCACATCTGCGCGTAGGCGCCGCCCAATTCGAGCAATTGCCGGTGATTGCCTCGTTCAACGATGCGCCCGGCATCGAGTACCAAGATCTCGTCCGCATTCATCACCGTCGACAACCGGTGGGCAATGATCAATGTTGTCCTGCCGACCGCCGCCTGGTCAAGTTCCCACTGAATGGCCTTCTCGGTCTTGGAATCGAGCGCCGATGTTGCCTCGTCGAAGATCAGGATCGGCGGATTCTTTAACAAGGCGCGGGCGATCGCCACCCGTTGCTTTTCGCCGCCGGAAAGCTTCAGGCCGCGCTCGCCAACGCGCGTTTCGTACTTGTCGGGTAGCCGGGCAATGAATTCGTCGAGATGGGCGGCTTCGGCAGCGGCGATGACTTCCGCCTGGCTGGCACTGGGGCGGCCGTACTGGATGTTGTAGTACAAGGTCTCGTTGAACAGGACGGTGTCCTGGGGCACGATGCCGATCGCAGCGCGCAGCGAACCCTGTGTCAGGCTGCGCAAATCGCTGCCGTTGACGCGAATCGAGCCGCCGCCGACATCGTAGAAGCGGTAGAGCAGCCGCGCCAGCGTGCTCTTGCCNNTCGTAGGAAAAATCGACCGAATCGAATTGAACCGAGCAGGGACCGGGCGGCAGGGGCCGAGCGTCGGCGGCATCTTCGACTTCCCGGCTCTCGCCCAGCAGCACGAACATGCGCTCGATGTCGGTCAGCGATTGGCGAATCTCCCGGTAGAGGACGCCCAAATGGTTGAGCGGCATATAGAGCTGGATCAGGAAGGCGTTGACCAGCACGATGTCGCCGACCGTCATGTGGCCTGCGGCAACGCCGATGGCAGCCTGCCACATCATCAACGACACGCCAGCGGCGATGATCAACGATTGGCCGAGATTGAGATAGGAGAGCGAGACCATCGTCCGGATCTGCGCTGTCTCCCACATGCGCATGTGCTCGTCATAGCGGTCGAGTTCCCAGCGTTCGTTGTTGAAATACTTGACCGTCTCGTAGTTGATCAGACTGTCGATGGCACGTGAGTTGGCGGCCGAGTCGAACTCGTTGGCTTGCCGCCGGATGCGGGTGCGCCAGTTGGTCAGGGCAATGGTGAAGGTCACGTAGATCACCAGGGTGCCACCAGCGATCAGCGCGAAGGTGCCCTGATAACGGGCTATCAGGATGCCCAGGACGAGCGCGATTTCCAGCAACGTCGGCAGAATGGAGTAGATGGTATAGGTGATCAGGCTGCCGACTGACCGGGTGCCCCTTTCGATATCGCGTGTCAGTCCGCCGGTCTGGCGATCGAGGTGAAAGCGCAGGGACAAGACATGCAGATGTTCGAACACCGTCAGGGCAATGGTCCGCTGAGCCCGCTGCGTGACTCGGGCAAAGACAATTTCCCGCAGCTCGGTGAACAAGGCAGTCGAGAAACGTAATGCCCCGTAGGCGGCCAGCAAGCCCACAGGCACCAGTAGCAACGCCTGGTCACGCGGCAGCGTCAAGCTGTCCACGATATCCTTGAAGACGATCGGCACGGCGACGTTAGTCAGTTTGGCGGTCACCAGACAGGTGAGAGCGAAAATGACCCGCCACTTCCATTGCCATAAATAGGGCAGCAAGGCCTTGATGGTCGCCCAATCCCGGCGTTGGCTGGGTTCCGGGCCGGGCAATGCGGTGGTGTTGATTGTTCTGCGCATGCGGTGATTTTACCGGTTGTTGACAGACGCTCCCGTAGGCTTCATGGTGCCGACATTTCCGCTGTCAAGCCAGGAGTTCGTCGATGCCCGAATGCCCGACCCAATTACCGGACGGCCAGCCGGTTTTGCGCGTGGTGCCGATGCCGGCCGACGTCAACGCGGCCGGCGACATTTTTGGTGGCTGGCTGATGGCACAAGTCGATATCGCCGGCGGCGTCGCCGCGATGCGCCGTGCCCGCGGGCGTGTGGCCACCGTGGCGGTAAATTCCTTCCAGTTCAAGCAGCCGATATCGGTGGGTGACGTGGTGTCGTTCTATGCCGAGATTGTCCGTGTCGGCCGCACCTCGCTTGCCGTCGATGTCGCCGTGTTTGCCGAGCGCCACCCAGCAGCGCCGGTGGTCGTCAAAGTCACCGAGGCGACACTGACCTACGTGGCCCTGGACACTTCCGGCGACAAGCGGGAAGTACCAGCCGCGGAATGAGCGTCGTTGCGGAACAGGTATGATTAGCGGTTGCACCTTGCTTGGGGCTCCATCCATGGGGCAAAGACGTCGCATCGTCGAACCGCGGTCCAACCGCTAGACAGGCCATGGCGAAACTTTTCTTCTTTTTTCTGGTAGCGGTGGCAGTCTATTTGTTGCTGAGGAATCGCTCGTCCGAACCGAGGGCGCCGCGCGGAGCGGCGAGCGGTCCGGAGGTGATGGTTCGCTGCGCGCGCTGTGGCCTCAATGTACCGCAAAGCGAGAGCCTTGCGTCTGACGGCCGATATTTCTGTTGCGAGGAGCACCGACATCTTGGTACCGGCGGTCCAAGTCACGAATAGCGCTGACGACGGTCAGACCGAAGGGCTGCCCGGACAAATCACCGCCAGCCTGTGGCGGTCTCTCAGCTACTTCGCGGCCTATCGGCTTGCCGTTGCTGCCCTATTTCTGGGCACGTTCATCGTTACCCGGGGCGCTGCCAGTTTCGGTTCTCAGGATGGAGGTTTGTTCCAGGGCATCGCCTGGGCCTACCTTGTGATTGCGCTGGCCTTCGTCGTGGTGCTCTGGCGTGTCCGCCGCGGTTTCGCCGTTCAGTTGGTTCTCCACGTCAGCTGTGACGTCCTCGCGATCACCGGCCTGATGTATGCGAGCGGCGGAACGAAGAGCGGTATCGTCGTCATGTTGATGGTGGTGATTGCCGGCGCCGGACTGGTTGGGCAAGGACGGCTGACTTTTCTCTTTGCCGCCATGGCGACGCTGGCGATACTTGCCGAACAAGCCTTGCGTGACCTGTATTTCGGTGCCGAAACCCAGGACTTCATCCGCGCCGCAGTCACCAGCACCAGTTTCTTTGCCATTGCGGCGATCGCCAGAATGCTCGGCCACCGGGTGGTCAGCAACGAACTGTTGGCCTATCGCCGCGGTGTCGAGTTGGCCGATCAAATAGGCGTCAACCGTCAAGTCATCGAGGACATGGAGGACGGCGTCCTGGTGGTCAATGAGGCTGATCGCGTCCGCCTGCACAATCGCCAGGCCGAGGTCTTGTTGGCTGTCGAGCCGCCAGACGGTGCACCTCTGGCCGACTGGTCGCCGGCGCTCGCCGCGCACGTCGCGCAACAGCGGGCCATGACAGCGGTGGACGAGCAGTTTCGCTTTTCGTGCGGTAACACCGCGGTACTGGCCCGGTTGATCACTCCTGCCGTCGGCGGCAATACTCTGATCTATCTCCAGGATTTGGGCAGGATCCAGGCCGAAGCGCGGCAGATCAAGCTGGCGGCGCTGGGCCGGCTGACGGCCAACATGGCGCACGAGATTCGCAACCCCCTGTCAGCGATCAGCCACGCCTCCGAGTTGCTCGTCGACGAGCAACGCTCAGCCACCCGCGGCCGCCTGGTGCGCATCATTTGTGACAACAGTTCGCGACTCAATCGCCTGGTCGGCGAGATTCTCGAACTCGGACGCCGTGATCAGGCAGTGCCGGAAGTGATTCAACTCGAGGCGTTCCTGCGCCAGTTTGTCGATGAGTATGCGCTGCAGAATGCTTCGATTTGCGACGCGGTGCGCATTGCCGTAGACCCCAGGTTGGCGGTCACTTTCGATCGTACCCACCTCTATCGGGTGTTGGAAAACCTGATCACCAATGCGCTCCGCTACGCCAGCGGCAGCGACGGATCGATTGCCGTCGAGGCGTTTGCCGGCGAGGCTCTTGTTGTCGACCTGCATATCAGCGACGATGGGCCGGGCATCGCCAAGGACGACCGCAGCAAAGTGTTCGAACCATTCTTTACCACTAGCAGTGCCGGCACCGGCCTGGGCCTGTACATAGCGCGGGAACTGTGCGATGCCAACGGGGCAAGCCTGGAGCTGATGGACTATGATGGCGGCGCCCATTTCAGAATTCGCGCCAAGGGGCAGACATGGCAATCAAGTTTGAGCGGCGGAAGCCTGAAGACATGAAAAGAGTATTGGTGGTCGATGACGAGGCGGACATCCGCGACTTGCTCGACATGACTTTGGCCCGCATGGGGCTGGCGGCCGATTGCGCGGGTTCGGTACGTGAGGCCAAGTCTCTTCTCGGTACTCAGCCCTATTGCCTGTGCCTGACCGACATGCGCATGCCGGACGGTGAAGGCCTGGAGCTGGTACGCTTGATCGGCGATCAGTACCCGAAGCTGCCGGTGGCGGTGATTACCGCGCATGGCAGCATGGAGAACGCCGTTCAGGCACTCAAGGCCGGTGCGTTTGACTATCTGTCCAAGCCGGTGTCGCTCGAACAATTGCGGGCGCTGGTCAAGTCCGCGATTGACTTGCCGGCGCAACTCCAGTCCCGGCCTTTGGGGACGCAGGAGTTGCTCGGTGACTCGCCGGCCATGGCTCAGGTCAGGGCGCTCATCGAACGTGTCGCCCGCAGCCAGGCACCGGTACATATCACTGGCGAATCCGGCAGCGGCAAGGAGCTCGCGGCGCGGCTGATCCATTGCCACGGCCCGCGCGCCGCCGCGCCGTTTGTGCCGGTGAATTGCGGCGCCATTCCTGAGAATCTTATGGAGAGCGAGTTCTTCGGCTATCGCAAAGGCGCGTTTACCGGTGCCGATGCAGATCGCGAGGGGTTTTTCCAGGCGGCCAACGGCGGTACGCTATTCCTCGACGAGGTGGCCGACTTGCCGTTGCCGATGCAGGTCAAGTTGCTGCGCGTCATCCAGGAGAAGCGGGCGCGCAAGGTCGGTGCCACAGCGGAAGAGGCCGTGGACGTTCGAGTGATTTGCGCCACGCACCAGGATCTGAAGGCGATGGTCGAGCAAGGACGCTTTCGGCAAGACTTGTTCTATCGCCTCAATGTCATCGAAATTCGCATGCCGCCGTTGCGGGAATGTCGCGAGGATATCCCGGGACTTGCCGGCCACTTGCTGGTACGTCTGGCCGAAGCCATCGGCAGCCCGCCACCCGATTTTACTGACGATGCCTTACGCGCTCTCCAGGAATATCCCTTCCCGGGCAACGTTCGCGAACTCGAGAATGTCCTGGAACGGACCATGGCATTGCTGTCGGACGACGTGATCAATGCCGCCGATCTCAACCTGGCGCCACCGGCAGCAGACTGCGAACCCGCGTCGATTGACGGCTTGCCGTTGCAGGATCGCCTCGACGCGTTGGAGAAGCAGGCCATTGTCGATGCTCTGAACAAAACCCGATTCAATCGCACGGCCGCTGCGCGGCTGCTGGGGGTGACTTTCCGCTCGCTGCGCTATCGGATGGGGCGTCTTGGCTTGAAGGACTGAGGCACCATGGGGCGACGTTCCGATGGACGCGAAGAGTCGGCGCACAGACGCGCGACACAGCTGACGAGCGAGGGACTGCTGCCCGGCGTCGACTACCGGCCGTCACCGAATTGCGACGACCGGCCAGCCGATGAACCGATCAGACTGCTGGTCATCCACGCCATCAGTTTGCCGCCAGGGCAGTTTGGTGGCGACGGCATCGCCCGGTTGTTTGCCAACTGTCTCGATCCCGAACAGCATCCCTACTATCGGGAAATCCAGGCGCTGCGCGTTTCTGCGCACTTCCTGATTCGCCGCCGGGGCGAGATGATCCAGTTCGTGCCGTGTCGCATGCGCGCTTGGCACGCGGGAGTTTCGCAGTGGCGCTCGCGGCAGTGCTGCAACGATTTCTCGATTGGCGTCGAGCTTGAAGGCAGCGACCAGACGCCGTTCACTGCGCCACAGTATCGACGCTTGGTGGCCTTGACCGAGGTTCTGCGCCACCACTACCCGATCGAAGATATCGTTGGCCACTCCGACATCGCACCCGGCCGCAAGACAGACCCCGGGCCGTTCTTCGATTGGTCGCGGTTCCACCGCATGCTGATTCGCTAGCCATCTGCCGCGCTGCGTCAGCGGCGAAGATGCCGCACTCTTCGCGCCACAGCGAGTTGCGGCGATGCCACAGGCGCCGATCGCTGTGCCGCTGGCATTGAAAAATTGTTGCAACAAAAAATGCACACCACTAGAATTAGTTGCAATGGGCCTCGTGGGTACTACATCTAGTAGGTCGTCGAGGCAACCCGGAGTTGACTCCGCCGGGTTAGACAAGGAGACACCTGATGCAGCTGGTCACGGTAGCGAGACGCAGAAGACCCGGAGTCAACGCGTTCGCGTCGCGGTATTTGCGCTTGTCGTGCGCTTGCCGTTTTGTTGCTGAGCCCTGTTTCGCATCGCTTTCAAGTCATGCTTCGCCAAGCGTTGATCTGCACCGTGTGAGTGGTTTCACTGCTCGTGCCGACCTCGGTTTTGCTGTTGGGCGATAGCCTTAAACGCAGTGATGGATGGAAAAACATGAGGAATTCCACGCTTTCAGTTGCTTGCGGGCGTTGAATAATCCGTACTAACCCAGTACGGGTTGAAGTTAGAGGTTGTGTTTTTTTTCCTGTTAAATCTGTCAAGGAGGTTCAACATGGCTGATGCGAAGAAAGCCAAGAAGCCCGCGGCGAAGAAACCTGCCGCTAAGAAGCCGGCTGCCAAGAAGGCAGCTCCGGTGAAGAAGCCCGCTGCGAAGAAGGCTGCTCCGGCGAAGAAGCCGGCTGCTGCCAAGAAGCCCGCGGCAAAGAAGGCTGCTCCGGCGAAGAAGCCGGCTGCTGCCAAGAAGCCCGCGGCGAAGAAGGCTGCTCCGGCGAAGAAGCCGGCTGCTGCCAAGAAGCCCGCTGCAAAGAAGGCTGCTCCGGCGAAGAAGCCGGTCGTTGCCAAGAAGCCCGCTGCGAAGAAGGCTGCTCCGGCGAAGAAGCCGGCTGCTGCCAAGAAGCCCGCTGCGAAAAAGGCTGCTCCGGCAAAGAAAGCTGCTCCGGCGAAGAAGGCTGCTCCTGCGAAAAAGCCTGCTGCCAAGAAGCCCGCGGCGAAGAAGGCTGCTCCGGCGAAAAAGCCGGCTGCTGCCAAGAAGCCTGCTGCCAAGAAGCCGGTGGCCAAGAAAGCCGCTGCAAAGAAGCCTGCCGCCCCAGCCGCGGCCCCTGCGCCGGCCGCTCCGTCGACCGCTGCAGCGCCTGGCCTCAAGTCATCGCTGAATCCGGCGGCTGCCTGGCCGTTCCCGACCGGCTCCCGTCCGTCCTAATCGGCGATTGGGGAATCCCTGAATGGGTAACGGTGGCTTACCACCGTTACCCATCCGATTCTGGGGGTGACCTCTTAAGGCTCGGCGGCTGCATCACGTAGCCGCCGCTTTTCCTTTCTGCTACAGGTGGAGCGCCAGCTCGAACAGTTCGCGCTTGAGTGCTAGTTCGCGCGGCAGCTTGGCCCCCATCTTGTCGAACCATTCCTTGTGCGATGCCAGTTCCTGGCGCCAGGCATCGGCGTCGACAGAAGTCAAAGCTTCGAACTCCGTCTGACTGACCGCGGATCCCGTCCAATCGATGTCGGTGAACTTGGGCATCCAGCCGAGTGTGGTTTCTCGAGCGCCGACGCGGTTGTGAACGCGATCGACGACCCACTTGAGCACGCGCATATTCTCGCCGAAACCGGGCCACATGAATTCTCCGTCGGCATTCATACGGAACCAGTTGACGCAGAATATCCGCGGCGCCTGCTCGACCAAGTGGCCCATCCGTAGCCAGTGGTTGAAGTAGTCGCCCATGTGATAGCCGCAGAACGGCAGCATGGCGAAAGGATCGCGCCTGACGACGCCCTGTTGGCCGACGGCAGCCGCCGTCGTTTCCGAGCCGAGCGTCGCCGCCATGTATACGCCGAAGTTCCAGTTGAAGGCCTCATAGACCAACGGCACGGTGGTCGCGCGACGGCCACCGAAGATGAACGCGGCAACAGGTACGCCCTGGGGATTCTCCCAGTCCGGATCGATCGATGGGCACTGGACCGCCGGTGCAGTGAAGCGCGCGTTGGCATGCGCCGCCTTGCGCCCAGCCTTGCCGTCGGCAGGGGTCCAATCCTTGCCTTGCCAGTCGATGCAGTGGGCCGGCGGTTCCTTGGTCATGCCTTCCCACCAGACGTCGCCATCGTCGGTCAAGGCAACGTTGGTGTAGATGATATTGGCCTTCAGCGTCGCCATCGCGTTGTAGTTGGTCTTCTCTGACGTGCCGGGTGCGACGCCGAAATAACCGGCTTCGGGATTGATGGCGTAGAGGCGGCCATCCGGACCCGGCTTGATCCAGGCGATGTCGTCGCCGACGGTGGTGATCTTCCAGCCGTTGAAGGTCTCCGGCGGGATCAGCATGGCGAAGTTGGTCTTGCCGCAAGCCGAAGGGAAAGCGGCGGCAACATAGGTCTTCTCGCCAGTCGGCGACTCGACGCCGAGGATGAGCATGTGCTCGGC
>PMIF01000025.1 GCA_003157035.1 Rhodocyclaceae bacterium | reverse complement strand
GTGATCTCATTGCGGCATTGAACCAGTTCGTCGGCGAGCAGCGAACCGGGACCATGTTCATCGTCACGGAATCGAACCATTCGGCGCGAATCGCCCTCGAGAACGGGCGCATTGTCTCCTGCACATATACGCTCTATCGCGGCCTGGATGCCATTGTTCACATCCGTCATATCCGCTTCGGGACCTATACTTTCTCGGATGGCATATTCAATAGTGTCGCCGAGATTCCGCTGCCAAGCACGCAAGACCTGTTGCGAGATCTTGGCATGACCGTCGGACCGGACACGGTGTCGCGGCAGGCGTCGGCAGAGACTCGGCAAGCGAGTATTCCGGCGGCGGCAGGCGTCGCCACCGATATGGCCGTTAGCGGCAAGGCTCTTTGGAACATCGTGGTTAGTGAGCTAGCCGTCTATCTGGGGCCTGTGGCATCCTTTGCAGCGGCGGAGTACGAACGGGACTTGCGTTCCGCCACCAGTGGCGAGAGAGTGCTGGCGATCCTGGCGAGGCTGGCATTGGAGATTCCTGAGCCCGCGCGGGCTCAGGAGTTCAAGAAGCGGGCTATGGCACGGATATCGGCCTAGGGTCAGTTCGGCAATATCCGTAGTCGCGGGGAGTGCAATTCGGCGCAGGAGAACTGCGAGACAGGGCAGCCGAGCATGCCTGCATGCAGGTATCATTCTGTCTGGTGAGGGTCATTGCAGGAGTTCATTGGCCGTGAAGACATCAGCCCGTGCTTTTCTCGTCGCGACTCTGGTTGCCGCGCCGGCGTTTGCCCAGCAGGCTGCCGAGGTCATTGGTCACATTCAGAATGTGCAGGGCGTCGTGTCCATTCAGCGCGGCGGAACTACCTTGTCAGGTGCTGCGGGGGCAGTTCTTTATCGCGGTGACCTGGTTCGCACCGGCACGCCTGGGGCCGCCGGTATTGTGCTGACCGACGATACCAGCATCTCTCAGGGCTCCGGCAGCGAATTGTCCCTGGACGATTATGCCTTCGAGCCGAAGGAAGGCAAGTTTGCCCTGGTGCTGCGCATGATCAAGGGGACCTTCTCGTACATCACCGGGCAGATCGTCAAGCTGGCCCCGGAGTCCGCCCACGTGCATACGCCTGATGCGACCATCGCCGTTCGGGGCACGAAATTGCTGATCCAGATTCAGGAATAGTCATGGCCAATCGACAGTCAATTTGGGCGAGGTATTCGTCGGGGCTGGCTGGCCTGATGCTGATCGTGGTGGGCGGTTGTGCCAGTAGGTCCATTATTCTGGTTCCAGATCCTCTGGGCCACGTCGGCCGGGCCGAGGTAAGCACGTCCGCCGGCAAGCAGTTGCTCGAGAAGCCCGGTGATATGACCCGCATCAGCGGCAGTTCGAATCCGCCGTCGGCAGTGACTACTGCTGCGCCGGCATTCATTGCTGCGACGTTCGGTGAAGCCCTGGCCGTCGAGCCAGCGCCGCCGCAAATCTTCATACTAATGTTCGAGGCCGGCGCCACGATCCTGACGGCGCAGTCCCAGGAGATGATTGCCGCCATCGTTACTGCAATCGAGCGGCGGTCGGCCATCAGCGTCAGTATCAGCGGCCACACCGACGCCACCGGCTCGGACAAGCTCAATGACCTCCTGGCGCTCGAGCGGGCGCAACAGGTCAAAGCACTGCTGCTGCAACAGGGCATCAAGCCGGAGCTGATTTCCGTCACCTCCCACGGCAAGGGCAACCCAGCCATTGCCACTCCCGACGGTGTGCCGGAGCCGCGCAATCGGCGGGTCGTGGTGATCGTGCACTAAGCTGCCTTGCCGACGCCCTCGCCAGTCACAGCCACCGCCGTCATGACCAATGCCGTGGCTGACAGCGGGCTTCGGCAAGTGCTCGGACGCCTTGCAGCAGGGAAGTTCCTCCTCCATGCGGTTGGCTTCGGCCTGACGCTGATCGTCGCGCTGTTGTCGATCTTTCAGTCGGCGTTCCTGCAAAAGGCCGATCTTCGCCTCTATGACCTGATGGTGGCGGGTCGTGCAACTCCGCCGCACTCCGCTACGCCGGTCCTGGTGGGCATAGACGAAGAGAGCCTCGCCGCCTTTGGTCAATGGCCTTGGCCTCGCTATCGCCTGGCCATGCTGGTCGAAGAATTGCAGCGGCTCGGTGCCGCGGTGGTGGCGCTGGATATCCTGATGCCGGAAGTGGATCGCAGTTCGCCCGAGGTGATTCGAGTGGAGCGTCAGCGGGATCTCTCAGCGGCGGCTGTTGCGGTGTTGCGCCCTGATCAGGACAGCAATTCTCAGCGTCTTGCCGCAGCATTGGCGCGAGGCACAACAGTCCTCGGCTACTACCTTGACTTCTCGCAACCGAGTGCAGCCGGCCGGCAGCAGCATTCGCCTGCCTCTCCGGCGGGCACGGTGGTGACGCGCTCTGCTGGTGCTACTGACCAGTGGCCCAAGCCGCAAGGGCAGATACGCAGCTTGTCGTTGCTNNTGGCCTTGACTGCTTTGCTTCTGGCATCGCCACAACGAACCCTGACCTTGATCAGGGATGACGCCGACACCTCTCTGCATTGGGACAACCGACGCATTCCGCTCGATTCGCGGGGCAACATGCTGGTGGACTACCGCAGTCAGCCGCACCCATATCTTTCCGCCCGAGCGATCCTCGACGGCAAGGTAGCGCCCGGGGCCCTGGCGGGCAAGATTGTGTTGGTCGGAGCCTGGGCCAAGGGACTGGAAGACTTGCACCTGACTCCCTCCGGCCAAACGATCAGGGGTCTCGATGTTCACGCCACGGTCATCGACAACATCCTGGCCAGTACTTTCCTGGCGCGGCCAGATTGGGCCAGAGGCGTCGAGCTGTTTGCCGTGCTACTTGCCGGAACCATCTGCACGCTGCTGTTGAGCCGATCCGGCTTCAAGTTGGCATTGCTTACCGTGACTGCTGGAACGGTCGGTATCTACTGGGGCGCGCGCGAACTGCTGGTTGCGCAGGGAATACATCTTTCACCGCTACTGCCGATAGTGACGCTGGTGGCCATCACCAGCATCCTCAGCCTGTTGAAGTACGGCATCGAAGCCCACAAGTTGCGCGTCAGCACTTTGGACCTGATCGAGGCACAGGACGAAATCATTTTCAGCCTGTCGGTGTTGGCCGAGGCACGGGACAAGGAAACCGGCGGGCACATTCAGCGCACCCGGCGCTATGTGGAAATTCTTGCCCGGCAACTGGCCACCACGCCCCGACACGCGCAACTCACTGAATTTGACATAGAGCTTCTGGCCAAGTCAGCGCCACTGCACGACATCGGCAAAGTGGGCATTGCCGACGACATTTTGCGCAAACCGGGAAAGTTGACTGCAGCCGAATACGCAACCATGCAAACCCACACATCCATCGGCGCCGAGGCTCTGACGAAGATTGCGGCGGGCACGGGGCATCCGGAAAAGCATACCTTTCTCGACTACGCGCGCCAGATGACCGAATCCCACCATGAACGCTGGGATGGTCAGGGCTACCCTTACGGCCTGCGCGGCGAAGAAATACCTTTGGCCGGCCGGTTGATGGCACTGGCGGATGTCTACGATGCCTTGATTAGCAAGCGCGTCTACAAGAAGAAACTTCTGCCCGCAGAGGTCCGCGACTTCATCGTCGAGCAATCGGGGACGCAGTTCGATCCAGACATCGTTGCTGCCTTCGTGGCCAGGAACGACGAATTTATCAGAGTGGTGCAGGAGTTCGCTGAGGCCAGCGAGTGACTGGCTGGCGAAGCACGAGAGCGGCCGACGACTTTCACTGTCCGATCAGTACAACTGGATGGCCATGTCGACGTGCCAGGTTCGGCGGATTTCGACCACGTCGTACTGGCGGGCAAGTGCTGGCGGGAACGCCTGGTAGGGCACCTGGCTTTGGATGATCTGCCGTATCGCTTCATCGACTTCCGCCACGCCACTGGAGAGAACGAAGGTCACTGACTCCACGGCGCCGTCGCTGCGGATGGCCACCGTCACCATGGGCTCGGTATGAGGCCGCTTCGCCATTTCGCGGATGGTGTCGACAGACGTGTTGAGTTGGATCTTCCGCGCCCACGCCTCCGCGTACTGGACGAGTTCGATGTTGGGGTCGGCGCGCCCCCACAGTCTGCCCCGTCGTGCGGTGCTCAACGACAGGGGTAGCCTGGAAGGCGAGCGAGCGGCATTCGAGGCTGCTTCACGCCGGGCGGCTTCCTCGTCGAGCTGGCGTCCCATGGCCCGCCGCCGTGCTTC
>PMIF01000066.1:34694-35210 GCA_003157035.1 Rhodocyclaceae bacterium | reverse complement strand
ATCGAGCACCTGCGGCCGATAGGCAATGCCCAGACTGGGCATCAATTCCTCGTGAAAACGCGCCTGGGCTGGCGAGACGCGCCCCTGGCGCAGCACGTAGCTGCGAATGTGGTCAACGTTCATCGATCAGGCGATCCAGGTCATGGCGCTGCGAAGTCAGTGCCTGCGGCAGCGTCGCACAAGCCGCAGCCAATTCCGTTTCCGGCGTATCGAGAGTGGGCTTGAGCTTGAGCGCCATGTCGATGGCGTCCATGGGCGCAGCCTCGATACCGAAGTAGTAGTGCGACAGGTCGGCGGCAACAAGCGCGATCGGCTGCCGCTGGCGATCCAGCCAGTCGGCGTAGGCCTGCGTCGCCGCCGTGTCGTCGCGCTCGCGGCAGGCCTGAGCCAGCAGGCGCACGCCGTGCAGGTGGCCCCAGGCGACTTGCCGGGCAAGAATGCCCGGCCGCTCGAAAGCATAGCCGGACGGCCCCTGGGCAAAGACAGACGTCGCCGCCAGAGCCAGGATGCCGCCGA
>PMIF01000066.1:16893-34684 GCA_003157035.1 Rhodocyclaceae bacterium | reverse complement strand
TTGCGCTCCGGCAATGGCCGTGTTCATCAGCACGCCGTCGCAGCCGAGTTCCATGGCGATGGCGGCATCCGAAGCTGTGCCGACGCCCGCATCGACCAGCACCGGCACCTTGGCCGACTCGATGATCAGCTTCAGGTTCCACGGATTGAGGATGCCCATGCCGGAGCCGATCAGCGAAGCCAGCGGCATCACAGCGACGCAGCCGAGGCCCTCGAGGATCTTGGCCTGGATCGGGTCGTCCGAACAGTAGACCATAACCTTGAAGCCATCCTTGACCAGCGTCTCGGCCGCCTTCAGGGTTTCGGGCATGTTGGGAAACAAGGTTTGCGGATCGCCGAGCACTTCGAGCTTGACCAGATCATGGCCGTCGAGGAGTTCACGCGCCAGGCGCAGCGTGCGCACGGCGTCGTCGGCCGAATAGCAGCCGGCGGTATTCGGCAAGTAAGTGAATTCCGCGGGCGGCAGGGCATCGAGCAGCGACGGCTGGTCCGGGTCCTGGCCGATGTT
The DNA here is from genome assembly GCA_003157035.1 of Rhodocyclaceae bacterium. Taxonomy (GTDB): domain Bacteria; phylum Pseudomonadota; class Gammaproteobacteria; order Burkholderiales; family Rhodocyclaceae; genus Fen-999. The sequence continues at coordinate 34,177 of PMIF01000066.1, read as the reverse complement.
GGTGCGGCGAATGGCAACGGTGACGATTTCGGCGCCGCTGGCCTTGACGGCGGCGCGCGTCTGCGCGAAATCCTTGTACTTGCCGGTACCGACGAGCAGGCGGGAAGCGTATGCCTTGCCGGCAATGGTGAGGGAATCTGACATCGGGTTTCCTTATCCGCCGCCGACGGCGACGACAATTTCGATCCGGTCGCCGGCCGCTACTGCCACCGACGCGTGTTGGCTCCTCGGCACGATCTCGCCGTTCTTCTCGACTGCCACGCGCTTGCCAGCCAAACCGCGCGCCGCCAGCACCTCGGCGATGGTCAGCGTGCGCGGCAATGTCTCGGCAACGCCGTTGATGAAAAGTGAGATCACGATGGCGATTTTACCGCCACAGGCGTCAGACGGGCTTCAACTCGCCGCCGAGCGAGGCGACGAGATCGCGCAGGAGCTGGGCCAACTCACCGGCCATGAGGACGAAATCGACGTCGAACTGCTCGTCGGCATCCTGCGCCTCCCGCTCAGCCTGCTCCCTGAGGATGTCGAGGAAACCGAGGCGCTTGATCTGCAGCTTGTCGGTGAGGACGAAAGAGACCTTGTCGTTCCAGGTCAGCCCCAGGCGCGTGGCCGTCTTGCCCTCGCCGATGTGGTCCTGAATGTCCTTGCCGGCCAGCGCATGGCGGACATAGCGCACCTTGGCCTCGCCGCTGACGGACTTCAGTTCGAGGTCGTCATCGATGTCGAAGCCTGCCGGCCCGGAGCCTTCGGCAAGCCAGCCGGTCATGGCCGATCCCGGCGACATCTGGGTTTGCAGCGGTCGCAGAGCCTCGCCTTCAAGCAAGGGCACCAGCGCTTCGATGAACTCGTCGGCACGGGCATCGGAACCCGCGTCGACCGCCAGCCAGCCGTTGATAGGATCGATCCAGCCCCAGGTGGTGCGCCGGCGGGTGAATGCCCGGGGCAATAGCTCCTCGGTAACGAGCTCGCGCAGGTCGCGCAATTCCTTGCGGCCGACCTTGCGCCCCTGTTCGGCCTCGATGTGGGCAGCACGTTCCTGCGCCACTTGGCGCACGACGCTGCCGGGCAGCAGTTTCTGCTCGACGCCGAGCGCCAGCAGCCATTGACGGTGCACCACATGGACAAATGCCCCCTCGACGCGCGGATAGACCCAGCCGATGCTGTTCATGTCGTAACCGCCACAGCGGGCCAGCGGATGGGCCGCCAGGAGCTGGTCGAGGTGCGCGGCTGCCATGTCCCAGTTGGCGGGCAGGCGATACAGGCGGAGATTGCGGAACCACATACGAGGAAACACCGGTCGATTCGAGGACGCGTAGCTTACTCGATTGGCGACGGCGCGCGTCGCCCCCTGCCGTGTCGTGCCCGGACTGATAGAATTCGCTCACTCGCGGGCGTCGTATAACGGCATTACCCCAGCTTCCCAAGCTGATGACGAGGGTTCGACTCCCTTCGCCCGCTCCATAACATCAACCGGCTAACGTCCACGCCCGCTTTCGCTTGGCATTACCACTCGGATGGGCGGGGCGCGGCTACTCTTCATGAGCGCGGCGCTCCTTAGCGCTGCACCTGACGCTTGCCTTGGACGTGACTTCGATGAAAGAGCGCCTGCATCTGTATTTGTCCCCGCATTTTGATGATGCCATTTTTTCCTGCGGTGGCCTGATCCATGCTCAACGTAGCGCTGCAGAGCGGGTGGGGGTGCTTACCCTCTGTGCAGGGCTACCAGAACCGGGCACTGAATCTACCCTTGCCAAACAATACCTGGCTGATTGGAGCAAGTCCGGCGATGGAATGATGGAGCGTCGGGCTGAAAATGCCAATGCTTTGTCGAGCTGGGATGTACGAAATTTGGAGTGCAGCACGCCGGATGCCATCTTTCGAACGGGGCGTGGCGCTTCATATTATCAAGAAAGGGCAGATCTCTTTTGCGAGCCTTGCAGTGAGGACGCAAAGTCCGTGCTGCCTTTATGGCAGGAGTATCTGAGGCAGTCGGTTGAGGGGGAGAAGCAGATACACCTGTACGCTCCCTTGGGCATAGGAGGCCATGTCGATCATGAATTGACCCGCAGGCTTGGGCAACGGATGCTCCAATCAGGCTGGAACGTCAGTTTCTACGAAGACTATCCATATGTTGAACTGGAACCAAACGGGATACAGAAAGCGCAGATTCGGTTTGGAGCCAGCCAATGGACGTCGCGAAGCATGGCAATAGATGTGCAGGCCAAAATAGATGCCATCCGCAAGTACCGTACTCAGATCGGGCGGGTGTTCGGTAGTGATGAGGATCTGGTTCGTCGTGTCCGGAGCTTCTCTGCTGAAGTCGCTGCTGATCTCCGTCCAAGGGAGTGGCAGCGAGACGTTCTTCCCCGTTCCTGGCCGCGTCTTCGTTTCTGGCAGCCGTTTTTCCATCGTCGCGCGCATGCTGAACGTATCTGGTTGGCCCGTACCCGGTAGCGACCGGGCATTACCTGCACCGCCGCAAACCGGATTCTCTCGACGATGTCGATTCGGGATTCTTTTCGGCAGATTGGTCGTCGTTCGCCATAATGGACGCCTTGTCGTCGACTGACCGGGGGCAGTTTGGCGGTTATCGGCCGGTGAAACAACAGCCAGGAGATGCAGCCCAAAGGCGGCCGAATGAACCTGAAGCGCTTGACCGAGAACGAGGAAAGCATAGACGCCGTGATCACCTGGGTGGATGGCGGCGACGCCTCGTTTCGCGAGCAGCTCGACCGCTTCATGCCCTGGATGCCATGGCTGCGTCCAGGCCGCAACCGATACCGCGACAACGGCGAATTGCGCTTCTCGCTGCGTTCCATCTACTTCAACATGCCGTGGCTGCGCCGGATCAACATCGTCACCAACGGTCAGGTTCCGCCCTGGCTCGATCGAAATCATCCCAAAATTCGCTTGATCGCGCATGGCGACTACTTCGCCAGCCCGGATCACCTGCCGACCTTCAGTTCGCTGGCGATCGAGGCCAATCTGCCTTGGATAAGCAGGGCCGGTGTCGCCCGGCGATTCCTTCTGTTCAACGACGACACCTTCGTCGCGCGACCGGTTCCCCGGGACTATTTCGTCACCGACAACGGCGCCCAGCGCTTTCGTTGCTTGCCGGAAGCTTTGCCACGGCCGAAGCTGGTCGCTGACAGTCACTACCATTTGCTGGTCTTCAACGGGGCCTTGCTGTCGCGAACGTTCGGCCGCAAGCCTTGGTCGTACCCACCGCATATGCCGGTGATCTTCGATCAGGACGATTTGGCCTGGCTGATGGGGAAGTTCGGCTTCTGGCTGCGGCGTACCTCGCGCCACCGATTTCGGCACCGCAGCGACGCGTTCCTGGCCTTGCTTTACGTTCACGCCCTCACCGAGCGAGATGCCGGTCGCATGGATGGCGCCCGACGCTTGCCACTGGCGCCGGGCGAAATCAGTTACCTGCCCTTCACCGAGCGTACAGACATGGTCGCGGACCTGGTGCGCTGGCTGATCGCGCCGCCGACGTTCTTTTGCGTCAATGACGAGATCGACGACGACACGGTTGCATTGGCGCACGCCGCCGACCTCAACATGGCCCTGGCCGGCATCTTTCCAACGCCGACACCTTTCGAGTTGGACATGCGGGACGAAGGCGAGCACCGATGCCAAGACTATCTTTGCCTGTTCGGGCCAGGCTGTCGGTTGTTGCCGGGCGCCAGCATCTATTCGCCGAGACGGCGATTTCGTCTGACCTTCCGCACCGCCGACCGCCGCATCATCCTGCAGGCGAACGAATCGGCCGACGCAACCCCCCAGCCTGCGGCTGCAGCCCACCAGTGGCGGACCTTGGCAAGCTTCGATCGCTTGTTCGCTGTTCATGGAATGGCCGGCGCCGAAGCGAGCAGCCTGACCATGAAGGGCGATGGCAACCTCGAACTAGGTGGCGACGGAATCCTTTTGTGGTCGAGCGCAACAGCCGGCAATGCCGGAGCGTACATGGCCGTCCAGGACGATGGGCGAATCATCCTCTATCGGCGCAACGGCGATGTGCTGTTGTCGGGCGAGAAGGCGGCCGGAGCAGACCCCACCTAGAGGGCGAGACCGAAGGCGAGAGGACCAAGGTGCTGTGATTATCGGCTGACGAATAGCGAAATCGGTTTCCAGCAAATGACGGTACGTGATTTCCGAAAAGACTATCTCGTTGGCGCTTCGTGCCCCCGTTTCCGGCAGCACATCAGCTCGATGGCCGGGCTCTCCCGCAGCAGCCGGACCAGCGCCCGTTCCGCAGGATAAAGCACGGCGCCGAGCAGAAACCCGGTCCACTCTCTGCCCAGGAACGGCCGCAGAACTGCCTCCCACAGCCGCTCGTTGCGTTCGCGGTGGCGGGTGTCCGTCGGCGCACTCATCAAAACCGAAAACGGAACCCGGGAAACGATTTCGAAACCGCTTGCCTCGATGGCCTCTGTCGCCTCGGCTAGCGTCCGTCCGCGCCAGTAGTCTTCGTGACGCTTGCCGGGTCCGTGAAAAAACGAGTCCGTGTACAGCAGGTGGCCGCCCGGCTTGAGCGCCCGGTGAATGTTGGCCAGGGCGCGCGAGTATGCGCCATCGTCCAGAACGTGGGTCAATACGTCGATCGCCGTGACGGCATCAAAACGGCCGGCGGAAATCGCTAAGTCCACGGCACCGATGTCGGCGTGAATGAACTCGGCACTCGGGCACTCGCGTGCCAACCGATCGAGAGCCCAGTCCGAGATATCGAGGCAGCAGACCTGCGCCGCACCCAGAGCCCGCCATTCACGCAGGTAAAACCCCGTGCCGCTGCCCACATCGAGCGCGGCGAAGGCGCCCAATTCGAGATCGAGCCGCCGTACCGCGCGGCGGAACACATGGCGCCGCACGCGGTAGCGCCACGCATTGAACTGCCGGCCGAACGTCGCCGAGCCGGTCCCATGCAGGCCCCACAGTTGGCGGAAGCGTTCATTCCAGTACGCCCTCTGCTTCTCGTTAAGCTCTGTCATCGGTCTCGTCCCTGGAGCGCCTCCGGAAGCGCTCTGCACGAGGATTGTACGCAGCATTCCTCGCCAGAGCCGCAGCCCTGGCCGCCAACAGATGCCGGGGCGGGTTCAACCAATTTTGCATAGTTCCCGCTTGCCCATCTGCAGCGCGCAGCAGTTGGCAGGATTGCCTATCGTGCCAAGTTGTGCGTGCCGGATGTCCACTCTAAGGTTGCGCAGCGGTCGCATCATATGCGCATGACATGGATATCGCTTCAGGGCGCCGAAGCGACTGTCGCCTGCCAAGACTGATTTGCCAGCAAGCGGTCAGTGAAGTTTCGATTCCTGAAAACGGCCGGTCGCCACCGAGTGCTCGGTGCCCGATGCTGCCTGATGCGGTTCGCATGATATTTGGCAGTTTACTTTATCAAGCTGCCGCTCGGTCGCCGCTATCAGAGGACTGGTTCTCGGCCCTGCTGGCACCGTGGATAACCGCAACCGGCAGGGACTCGCCCTAAGAAACACGAAAATCTGTCCTAACAAACCGAGCCACTTCTCTGCGTAGCCCCCACTTTGGCGCGTTCTCTTGAATTTCCTATCCTTGTGGATCGCTTCACGAGACCTGGACAGCAGGCGAAACGTTTCGCCCCGACGCCAGAGTCTTGTCATACTCTCTCCAGAGCTGCTGTTCGCATCGTCGGCTGTAGAGGTCGCACATGAGGTGGTTGCGCCTCGCATAGGTGCCGCATGCGGCGTAGGTGGCAGCGGCGCACCCGTTGCCGCAGAGGGACAGGAGCGGACAGTCCCGACACTCCTCGATATCTGCGGGCAGGAAGGATCGGAGCGACGTGAGTACCGGGCTTGATTGGAGGATATCTGTAAGCGTTTGTTTGCGCACGTTTCCCGCGATCATCGCCGGTTGGTGAAATGCCTGACAAGGGAAAACGGCGCCGTTGGCGCCGATGCTGAGAATGGCGCTGCCCGCCCCGCAGCCATTGGCGGCTGTCAGCCCTTCGATATCCACCTCGGCTTCCGCCGATTTGAGATGCGTTTGGTAGAAATCCAGCAGAAGCAGGTAGTCCTCGGGACGGAGAATGAACCCACGCTCAAGGGCGATGTCACCGGAATAGGGTGTGTACAGCGTTGCCCTGATGCGACGGATACCGAAACGTTCTTTGGCCCATGCCACATAGCGGTCTAGGTGGGCGATGTTTCGGCGGTGCAGCACCGGACGCAGGGCTACATTGTCCGGAGAATGGCGGCACAGGCGATCCAGGTTCCTGGTGATGCGTGCATAGGTACGCGGGCCACGAAATTCGTCATGCAGCGCCGAATCGTCGCTATCAAGGCTGACCACGACCGTGGAGAATGCCGCAAACAGTTCGTCCACGTCCAGACGGTCAAGGCGGGTTCCGTTGGTCAGGAGTTCGCTGTAGCCACCCGGTTTGGTTCGGGAATGGCGACCAATGGCGAGGCAGTCCTTGTTGAGAGTGGGCTCTCCTCCGGTGAGATTGAAGCAGGTGGCACCCAGACGGGAAGCCTGGTCGATCATGTCTCGCCACTCCGCGCCGGTCAGGTTGTTGTCCGCAACGCTCTCAAAACTGGCACGGTAGCTGGCGTTGTAGCAGTAGGTGCAGTGCAGATTGCACCTGCTGGAGAGGTGCAGATAAACGCCCTGGAGACGAACGGTCTTGGCCGTCCTCGGCAGCGGAGGATCAATCGGGGGCGCCTGATCCAGCGTCGAATGCAGGCCGAGCGCTACCATTCGGTCTGCGAACGCCCACATGCCGGCGCGAAAGTCGCCCGGCGATATCCCGGATGAAGCCTGGAGGCGGGCCGTTACGCGATCGACGAAGTCATTGGTCGAGGCGCTCTCGGAAAGACAGGTCAGCAGCGACCATTCTGGCTCGGACAAGACCACCGCGCGACGATGCCGACGGGACCACACCAGCACGTCGCTTCCGCGCGAAGAGACGAAGAAGGCGTCATGGGCACTGCGATGGATCTTCCGCGGCGTGGCCTCCGGAAGCGGAAACACCTGATTCCCGGTCGTTGGCTCAGCCAACCATGCTGCCCGGCGGGCCCATGGGGCCGCCGAAACAGCCTACCCCGCACAGATAGGCCCAGCAACTGCAACTGTCCCTGACTTCGCTTTCCGGCTTTTCCACCAACGAGAAGGTTAACTTCTCGCCGACCTGGAAGATGGACTGGAACTTCTTCCGGAAGGATTCGTCCTCCATCGCCTGATTCAGGGCGTCCAGCGTCGTGTTGCTCCGGGTCTTCATCATGGGGTACTCCTTTTCAGGGACTGGTGCGGACTTCCAAACCTGATGAATCAAGGAACTGTTTAGCACAAGGGAATGATCACTGTCAACAAGGCCGTGACGGCCGCATTGCGCGCTGCGGCTTCGGTCATGCTCGAGTGCTGGTCGACTGTGGGCTCCGCCCGACATCCCTGAACGACGGCCGCCTACTCGACGCCCTGGCAAGATGAGCTGCCGGCCGCTCATTGTCGTCAGTCGGAGCACGGTGCTATCCTGGTCGTTATGCGTTCGTTGCTGATCACTCTCATTCTCGCCACGGCCTTCATCTATTTCACCAGCGATTCGCTGCCGCCGGTCGTTGCCTCGCACTTTGCCGCCGGCGGCGCGGCCAACGGCTTCATGCCGCACCCCGCTTATGTGCGCTTCATGCTCGTTGTGGTGATCGCATTGCCTTTGTTCATCGCCTTGATGGTTGGCCTGACCGGTGCCCTGCCGGCCCGCTTCATCAACCTGCCCAACCGCGACTACTGGCTGGCACCCGAGCGTCAGGCCGAGACCCTGGACTATCTGCGCCGCCACGGCAGCCACTTCGGCATCTTGCTTGCCGTGTTCTTCTGCTTCGTGCACTGGCTGGTCATTCGCGCCAATGCCCTGCAGCCGGCGCATTTCCCCGAAGCGTTGTTCTTCGGCGGCATGGCGGCGTTCGTCGTCGCGCTGATCATCTGGCTCGGCAGTTTCGTCGGCCACTTCCGCCGCTGCCCGTGAGCGGCCCTTCGAGCCAACTGACCCTAGGGCACGATTTCGAGCGACCACGCCTGGCGCGGCACTGATTCACCAACGATGGCTGCCGCCGCATAGCCCAACTCACGTAGCCGTGCCAGCGCTTCGTTGGCGCGCTCGGGAGTCACACCGAACAACAGTCCACCGGAAGTCTGCGGGTCGACCAGCAGCATCTTCAACGCGTAGTTGAGGCCTGGCGGGAAGAACGTCTTCTCGGCGACGTAATCGAGGTTGCGGAACATGGCACCGGGCAGGCAGCCGGCCTCGGCAAGCGCAAGCGCACCCGCCAGCAACGGCAGGCGCGAAGCCTGGAAGCGGATGCTGACGGCACTGGCGTCGGCCATTTGCATCGCGTGGCCGAGCAAGCCGAAGCCCGTGATGTCGGTGCCGGCGCGCACGTCCATGGCCTGCATGACTTCGGCGCCACCGCGATTGAGTTGCTCCATGCTCGTCAGGGCCGCCTGGTAATCTTCATCATGGGCCAGACCGACGCGCCGCCCGGCCACCAGCAGACCCGTGCCCAGCGGCTTGCCGAGGATCATGGTCAGCCCGGGACGCAGTCCGGCATTGGCCACAACGCGATCCGGGTGCACGATGCCGGTCACGGCCAGCCCGTACTTCGGCGGCCAGTCGTCGATGGTGTGGCCGCCGACCATAACGCCGCCGGCCTCGATGAGCTTCTCCTGGCCGCCGGCGAGAATCTCGCCCAGTACTTCGAGCGGAATGCGCGTCGCCGGAAAGCAAACCACGTTCATCGCCGTCAGGACGCGCCCGCCCATGGCATACACGTCCGACAGGGCATTGGCAGCAGCAATGCGACCGAACCGGCGCGGCTCGGAACAGACGGGTGGGAAGAAATCGATGGTCTGGATGAGCGCCGTCTCATCATCAATGCGATAGACGCCGGCATCGTCGTGGGTCGAGATGTCGACCAGCAAATTCGGATGCCTGGGCGGCGCCAGGTTGCGCAGCACCTCGGCAAGCCGGCCCGGTGCCAGCTTGGCCGAGCAGCCACCCGCCTCGACCGTGGTCAGCAGATCAAACTCGGCGGCCATCAGGGCGAGATGATCTTGCTGGCGGCGGTCCAGGTTTCGAGGATGGTGAGCATGTTCGACACCGTGCCGACATGGATTTCGGCCTTCTTCTGGTACCAGTCGGCGCAGGTGCCACAAACCAGCACCTTGATGCCGCGTGCCTCGATGGCCTGAATGGCTTCCAGGTGCGGCGAACCGTCCACGGCGAGCAGGATGCCGCTGCTGTAGAAGACCAGGTGCGAAGGCGCCGGCGTCAGCTCCTTGAGCGTTGCCAGAAAGCCTTTCATCAGCATCGCGCCGAGCTCGGCCGGGCCGCGGCCGATGACGTCCGCCGCCAACGTAACGATGTAATTGCCAGTGGCTGGCGTCGAACGGCAATACGATTCGGCATCGGCAGCTGCCGCCGCCGCGGTCACTTTGGCAACGCCGATCTTGAACTGTGTGCCGTCGCGTTCCACTTGCGGCGCCATGCCGTTGTCGCGCAGGTAGCGTTCCACGTTCTGCGCCGAGGTCTCGTTGTCGACCAGGATGGCCAGGGTGCCCCCGACCGCAGCGGCGTCGAGCGCCTGCTTGGTCATGATCAAGGGTTTCGGGCAGATCTGCCCACGGGCATCGACGGTGGTGTTGGCCATGGCGGTTCCTACGCTGAAATCGAAGTGCCACATTGTATGCGCCTGGCCGCGGTAAGATGGGCCAGCATCGGCTCAGGGACTTCACCATGCGTATCGCCCTCGTCTCCACCAGCACATGACCGCCAGCCGCGATACCGGCGCCGAACTGCGCTCGCTCTACGACAACGCCGGCGGCGTCGCCAGCATATTTTCCGGAAAGGTCGCCGATTACCAGGCGTCGCGCCCGGATTATCCGCAGGCCTTGTTCGACGCCTTGCTCGCCCGCGTGCCGACGGGCTCGAGGGTTGCCGACCTCGGCGCCGGCACTGGCCTGCTGACGCGGGGACTGCTGGCCGCCGGCTACCGGGTGCTGGCCGTCGAACCCAACCCGCAGATGCGCGCGGCGGCAGATTTTCTGCTCGGCAAACATGACGCTTATCGTAGCCTCGACGGCAGTGCCGAATCGATGCCAACGCCGGATGCTTCGCTCGACTTGATCACGGCGGCGCAAGCCTTTCACTGGTTCGACATCGAGCGCGCCCGCGGCGAAGCGCGGCGCGTCCTGGCGCCCGGGGGCAGGGTGGCGCTGATCTGGAACGACCGCATCCTCGGCGACCCATTGCACGTCGCGCTCGACGAGGTCTTTGCCGACTTCGGCGGCGCCCGGCGCAGCGCTCTGGTCGCGCACGAAGAGCGTCACGACGTGCCGCGCTACTTCGCCGACGCTGCGATCGAGGAACTGTCTTGGCCGCACGAGCATCGGCTTGACCAAGTCGGTCTCCAGGCGCTGGTGTTCTCGCGTTCCTACATGCCCGACCGACAGTCGCCAGAAGGCTGCCAGGCGGCAGCGCAGGGCGGCCGCATCTTCGCCGAACTCGCCAACGGCGGGCAGATCGCCGTCCGCTACCGCACGGTGCTTATCATCGGAGCGCTGACGGCTCGGTGACCAGTCAAGCGCTTGCCAGAGAGCGGCGCCTCCGGTATGTTGCGCGCCCTTCGAGTCGACCTTCCGGATCGAATCCATGCTCCTGCCCATAGAACATCGCCTTGCCGAAGAACTTGCCGTCCGCCAGGCCCAGGTGGCCGCCGCCGTTCGCCTGCTCGACGAAGGCGCCACCGTGCCGTTCATCTCGCGTTACCGCAAAGAAGCGACCGACGGCCTCGACGACACCCAATTGCGGAATCTGGAACAGCGGCTGGCTTACTTGCGCGAACTGGAACAGCGGCGGACAGCCGTGCTGGAATCGATCGCCGAACAAGGCAAGCTGACCGGGGCGTTGCGCGCCGACATCGAGGCCGCCGAGACCAAGCAGCGCCTCGAAGACCTTTACCTACCCTACAAGCCAAAGCGTCGCACCAAGGCGCAGATTGCCCGCGAAGCCGGCCTGGCGCCGCTGGCCGAGGGTCTGCTGGCCGATCCGTCGCTGGTGCCCGAACAGGAAGCGGCGAAATATGTCGATGCCGAAAAGGGGGTCGCCGATGTCACCACGGCGCTCGAAGGCGCGCGCCAAATCCTGATGGAGGTCTTCGCCGAAGATGCGACGCTGCTCGGTCGTTTGCGCCAGCACCTCACTGATCACGCGCTGGTGGTTTCGATCCTTGCCGAGGGCAAGGAGACCGAAGGCGCCAAGTTCCGCGACTACTTCGAATATCGCGAGGCCATCGGCGCAATTCCTTCCCATCGCGCGCTGGCCCTGTTCCGCGGTCGCAACGAAGGCATCCTGCGCTTGACGCTGAAGCTGCCCGAAGAGCTCGAGGATCCGCCGCGCAGCGTCTCTTGCATTGCCAGCGTCGCCGGCCACTTCGGCATCGCCGACCGCGGTCGCGCCGGCGACAAGTGGCTGCTGGAGACGGCGCGCTGGGCCTGGCTGGTAAAGATCGCCCTGCATCTCGAACTGGAACTGATGGGGGCCTTGCGGGAGCGCGCCGAGGAAGAGGCGATCCATGTCTTTGCCCGCAACCTGCACGATCTGCTGCTGGCCGCACCGGCAGGACCACGGGTCACCCTGGGTCTCGACCCAGGCATACGGACCGGCGTCAAAGTGGCCGTGGTGGACGGCACCGGCAAACTGGCCGATACCGCGACCATTTATCCGCACGAGCCGCGGCGTGACTGGCAAGGCTCGCTGGCCACCCTGGCGACGCTCTGCCAGCGGCATGGCGTCAACCTGATCAGCATCGGCAACGGCACTGCCTCACGCGAAACCGACAAGCTCGCCGGTGAATTGATCCATCGTGCCCCCGAGCTGCGCCTGACCAAGATCGTCGTCTCCGAGGCCGGCGCCTCGGTCTATTCGGCATCCGAGCTGGCGGCACTGGAGTTCCCCAATCTCGACGTCTCGTTGCGCGGCGCCGTGTCCATCGCCCGCCGGGTTCAGGACCCGCTCGCCGAGCTGGTGAAGATCGATCCCAAGTCGATCGGCGTCGGCCAGTACCAGCACGACGTCAACCAGTCGAAGCTCGCCCGCTCGCTCGACGCCGTGGTCGAGGACTGCGTCAATTCCGTCGGCGTCGACGTGAATACCGCATCGGTGCCGCTGCTGACGCGCATCTCGGGCCTCAACTCGACGCTGGCCGCCAACATCGTTGCCTGGCGCGACCAGCATGGCGCCTTCCGTTCGCGCCGACAGCTGCGCGACGTACCACGTCTGGGCGACAAGACGTTCGAGCAAGCCGCCGGCTTCCTGCGCGTCAGCGACGGCCAGGGCGACGAAATGAGTCCCCTCGACGCCTCGGCGGTGCACCCGGAAGCTTACCCGCTCGTGGAACGCATCCTTGCCGACATCGGCAAGTCAGCCAAAGAACTCATCGGCGACAGCCGCGCGCTGCGCGCGCTCGACGCCCACCGCTACACCGACGAGCGCTTCGGACTGCCGACGGTGCAGGACATCCTCAAGGAACTCGAGAAGCCTGGCCGCGATCCGCGCCCCGAGTTCAAGACCGCGACCTTCAGGGACGGCATCGAGAACATGAAGGATCTCGAACCGGGCATGCTGCTCGAGGGCGTGATCACCAACGTCACCAATTTCGGCGCCTTCGTCGATATCGGCGTCCATCAGGACGGCCTGGTGCACGTCTCGGCGCTGGCCGACCGCTTCGTCAAGGATCCGCACAGCGTCGTCAAGGCCGGCGACGTGGTCAAGGTCAAGGTGATCGAGGTGGATCTGCCGCGCAAGCGCATTGCGCTCAGCATGCGGTTGGCGGACGCCGTCGGCGAGAAGAAGGCCCGCGCCGAAGGCACGCCACGGGCGGCGCGCGAGGCACGTGGGCAACCCCGGCGCGATGCCGAGCCGGCCGGCGCCATGGCCGCGGCCTTTGCCAAACTCAAGCGCTAGGTTCGGCACCGGCGTAGAGTCGACGCCAGCCTCGGAGAATAGCCTGTGAAATCATTGACCTTACGGCTAGCGGCAGCGTTGATCGCCTTCAGTTGCCACATCGCGCTGGCGCAGGATGCTTGTCCGCCGGTGACCGCCGAGGCAATGGTGCGACAGATCTTCCCGGTCACGACCGAGGCCGGGATCTGGGAAGTCCGGGCGGAAGCGGGAGCCTGCGGCTTCGACATTCATCTGGACCAGGCCGTCGATGCCAAGACAGGCCCGCGCCAACTGCTGGCCCTACTGAACCGCAAATGGCCGACCCCTGGAGTCGCCCTGCGGGCGGTGAGGGAAAACACGGTCTACCTGAAGGTCCGCGACGACGAGCTATTGACCCAGCGCATGGGCAGCACCGGTGCTTTGCTCTACCTCGCCACGGTGACCTTTTCCCTGACTTCGCTGCCGGGCATAGACCGCGTGCATTTTTCCTTCGTCGAAGGCGACCACGCACAGCCAGGCTACTATTCGCGTGCTTCCTTTGTCCGCAGCCTGTTCTTTCCGTAAGCCAGGACTTCCGCCGAATCGTCCGCCGCGCTAGTATCGGTCTGCGGTACATGGTGCCGCCATAGCCCTCGCCGACCAAGGAGACCGAAAAATGAAAATGCTGGCCGTCTTGATTTCCCTTTCGCTGGCATCTGCCGGCGCACTCGCCGCCAAGCCGTGCGAAGAACTGAAGAGCGAAGTCGCCGCCAAACTGGACGCCGCGAAAGTGGCCGGCTATACGCTGACCGTTGTCGACGCCGACAAGGCCGGCGACGGCAAGGTGGTCGGCAGTTGCGAGCACGGCAGCAAGAAGATCGTCTACAGCAAGGAAAAGAAACAGTAAGGGGAGTCGGCATGCAAAGAAGAACTTTCATCGCCGCGGCACTGGCACTCTTTGCTGCCGCCTCGGGCAATGCGTTGGCGGACGGCTATCGGACCGAATATCGCTTGTCCACCGTCCTCGGCACGGCCTTCCCCTGGGGTCAGGCCGGCGAGCGCTGGGCTGAACTGGTCAAGGAGAAGACCCAGGGGCGCATCAACATCAAGCTCTATCCGGGCACCTCGCTGGTCGGTGGCGATCAGACGCGCGAATTCACCGCCATCCGCCAGGGCGTCATCGATCTCGCCGTCGGCTCGACCATCAACTGGTCGCCGCAGGTGAAGGAACTCAACCTGTTCGCGCTGCCCTTCCTGATGCCCGACTACAAGGCCATCGACGCGTTGACCCAGGGCGAGGTGGGCAACGAACTGTTCGCCGTTATCGAGAAACGCGAAGTGATACCGCTGGCCTGGGGCGAGAACGGCTTTCGGGAAATGTCCAATTCCAAGCATGCGGTGACGACGCCAGCTGACATGAAGGGTCTCAAGTTCCGTGTCGTCGGCTCGCCGCTGTTCAACGAAACCTTCAGCGCCCTGGGTGCCAACCCGACACAAATGAGTTGGGCTGATGCGCAGCCAGCACTGGCTTCCGGCGCCGTCGACGGTCAGGAGAATCCGCTCTCGGTCTTCGTTGCCGCCAAGTTGCCAACCGTCGGCCAGAAGTATCTGACGCTCTGGCATTACGTCGCCGACCCGCTGATCTTCGTCGTCAACAAGGACGTCTGGGCCAGCTGGACGCCCGCCGACCGGGAAGCCGTGCGTCAGGCGGCACTGCAGGCTGGTCGGGAGAACATTGCCGCAGCCCGCAAGGGCATCGCCGGCAGCGACAATGCTGTGCTGAAGCAGATCGAGACTGCCGGCGTGACGGTGAGCGCCATCAGCGGCGAACAGCGAGCCGCATTCGTCCAGGCGACGCGTCCGGTGTATGACAAGTGGGCGAAGAGCATCGGCACCGACCTGGTCAAGAAGGCAGAGACGGCTATCACCAAGCGCTGAAGTGGCAACTGAAGAACGAAGCGGCGGCCGCCTGGCCGCCGCCGAACGATTCCTCATGGCGGCGTCCATGGGCACGCTTTGCCTGCTGACCATGGCCAACGTGCTGGTACGCTATTTCACCGACATCTCCTTTGCCTTCACGGAAGAGATTTCGGTGGCGCTGCTGGTGGTGATGACCCTCGCCGGCGCCTCCCACGCCTTCGCCGGCAACCATCACATCGCCATCGGTTTCTTCGTCGAGCGCAAGCCGGCGCTACGNNCCTGGTATGGCGCCGTGATGACCTGGGACGACTATCGCTTCGAGGTCACCTCGCCGTCGCTCGGCGTACCCCAGTGGTGGTACTCGCTGTCTCTGCCCGTGTTGTCGCTGCTCATCGTCGTTCGCTTGCTGGGCGTGTTGCGCAAAGGTAGCAAGTAATGGATTGGCTGCTGTTCGGCATCTTCATCGTGCTGATGTTCTCCGGCGTACCGCTCGGCGTCGCCATGGGCCTCGCCGGTACCACCGTCGTAGCGGCCAGCGGTCTGGGCATGATGTCCTTGCCGACCAACGTCTATACCGGCATCGCCAAGTACCCGCTGATGGCCATCCCGGTGTTCGTCATCGCCGGGCTGATTTTCGAGCGCGCCGGTGTCGCCGCTTCCATCGTTCGCTTTGCCTCCGCAATTGTCGGCCAGCGCAGCGGTGGCCTGGCCATCGTCGCCGTCATCGTGGCCATGATCATGGGCGGCATCTCCGGCTCCGGACCGGCCGACTCGGCAGCAGTGGGCGCCGTCATGCTGCCGTCGATGATCAAGGCCGGCTATCCGCGCGCCTTCACGGCCGGCGTCATTGCCGCCGCCGGCTCGACCGGCATCCTGATCCCGCCCTCGATCGCCTTCGTCATCTACAGCCTGCTGGTGCCCCAAGCCTCGGTACCGGCACTGTTCGCCGCCGGCCTGATTCCCGGTATCCTCTCGGGCGTTTCCCTGCTTCTGGTCAGCTGGTGGCTGTCGGCGCGGCACGGGTTCGAGGCCGAGCGCAGCGAGATCCGGCCGCCCTTCTGGCAGAGCATGAAGGAAGCCGGCTGGGGCCTGGCGGCGCCGGTGATCATCCTCGGCGGCATCCGCAGCGGCCTGTTCACGCCCACCGAGGCCGCTGTGGTGGCGGTGTTCTACGGCGTGGCGGTCGGCACCCTGGTCTATCGCAACCTCGGCTGGCACGACATCTACAACGTCCTGGTGGAAGCGGCGGAACTGTCTTCGATCATCCTCACCGTGGTCGCCCTGGCCAGTGTCTTCGCCTGGGCGAGCAGCACACTCGGCACTTTCGACAAGCTGGCCAAGACGATGCTCGGCACCGGCTTGCCGGAAGTCGTCATGCTGATCAGCATCCAGGCGCTGCTGTTGATCGCCGGCATGTTTCTCGACGCCATTTCCATCTTCTTCATCTTCCTGCCGCTGCTGGTGCCGATCGCCATCCACTTCAACTGGGATCTGGTCTGGTTCGGCGTCATCGTCACCATGAACCTGGCNNTGGATGGTGGCGGCCATGGCCGGCGCCATGTTCCTGGTCACCTTCGTGCCCGACATCGCGCTCTGGCTGCCGCGCACGCTCGGCTACCTATAGCGGCTGGCCGCAATCCGTGATTGATGGGCGCACGACATTGGTGCCCCGTCCGGCCACATGACCAGTAGATGACCAATGACTCTTTCCGCAAGATCACTGGGGTTCAAAGCGCTTCACACCGGCTTTCTTGGCCGCCTTCGCCAAATCGGCGGCCAGGGTCGCCAGCGGTAGGCCTTTGCGCAACGCCAGCTCCAGGTATGCCGCGTCGTAGGCGGATAGCTTGTAGCGGCGAGCAAGCCCGAGGGTTTCGCCTAGGGCCTGGCTCGCGGTCGCTGAATCGACAGCGATGCTCAACCGTGCCAGGGTGGCAACAAAGGCCTGCGTGCGAGCTTCAGTCATCAACCCCTTGGCTTCCACCTTGGCGACGACATTCGCAGCCTCCAGTGCCCAGAGACCCGGTACGAAGGCCGTGGTGGCCTCAAAGGCGTCAAGAACCTTCGCTGCGTAGGCCACGTCCGCTGGCCGCCCGTCTTTGAGCAGCCAGCACATGGTCACCGAGTTGTCGAGAACGAAGCTCACGCACGACCCTCGTTGATGAGGGCCTTCACGTCCACGCCCTTAACCGGGTCTGCCTCTTGCATCAGCTTGCGCATTTGGGCAACCGCTGCCACCGCATCGCCGGCCTTGTTGCTCCCCGAGGGCACCAGGTCGGCGACCGGTTCGCCGCGAAGGGTGATGGTGTAGCGATTCCCGGCCCGGATGCCGCGCAGCAACTCTGGCAACTTGGTTTTAGCTTCGTACGATCCGATCTCAATGTTCATGGTACCCACCTTGAAGATATATAGACC
>PMIF01000066.1:0-16764 GCA_003157035.1 Rhodocyclaceae bacterium | reverse complement strand
ATAGGTGCCCATTGCCAACGCTGACGAAAAGCGGAAGCGGACCTTCGCCGCCAACCGCGATTTTCGATAAGCAGCCTTCATTCTGGAAATTGGCTGTTCCTACTCGAGCATCGGCAATGCCGCGCTTCCCCCCTTGATTACCAGTTCCTCAAGGGCAATCCCCTGCCACTAACGGGCCCTGGCTGGCCCGAGAGCAGATATCTCTTCACACAGCCCGATCGCTTCGCGCCGGCACTCCGCTTCAACTTTCTTGAGGCCAATGTCGGACTCGATCAACAAATCCCGTTCTAACAATTGGACAGCGTACGTCTCGAGCACCGATGGTGGACAATAGTTTCTCAAGAACCTACTTCATCTCTGGCTACCTGGTTGACGTGCTTCCATGAGGACAACTTGTAGGAAGGGATACCAAGAGATGAAGAACGATTACAAGATAGCGGCAGCGACTCTGATTTTGGCGATAACGATCGGTGCTGCTCACGCCACCCCAATCGTCGTGACAAGCAGTCTGACTGGCACCGTGGCGAATGGCACCACTGAAAATGGCTCTTTCGATTTGTCAGGCTTTCTCACACCCGGCAGTTCCATGGTGGACGGGACGATTACCGCGAACTTCGTGCAAGGCCCCGGCGCAGTGACAACCGCGACCAGCAGTACCGGGCTCATGTACCAAGGGTCAAGCAACACCATCTGTCACTCGCTCGGCTATCCGGCCGTTGTTTGCCCAATGTACCAATACCTTCAGGACAATTACAAAGACGCCGTCGTTTCCGCTGCGATCGCGACTATTGCTGCTGGCAGTAGTTCAGCCAGTGCGTCCGCAAGCTCGTTCTTTGGCAGCTTGACTTACAGTCTTGATTACACCGTGACAATGACGAGCTACTTCCCGGACTATATCGACCACACCATCCAGGAGTACTATTCGAGGGCATATGGATGGGATGGCACATTTTCTGTGGCCCTGGGTTTGGATGCCGCCGCTCTGTTGGCGGTGAACTCGACAGACATGCTTGACTTCTCTCTCGGTGCCAGTTCAAACGGCTTCGACATTTCTAGCGTGACCCTGTCGGCGGACATCGTCCCCAGTTCAAAGCAAAGCGTTCCCGAGCCGTTATCGCTTGGTCTGGTAGGTCTTGGGCTATTGGGAGTGGCTTCTGCACGGCTTCGCAGAACGATCTAGAGGCAATTCATCACGTATTGAAAGGGGTGGGAGAGTCCGGTCCCTTTCCGCTTTCGATGGGCAACCAAAACAGGGTTTCGTGCAACGGCGCCGGAACAGGCGCATCGCGCTCTGGCTGCCGCGCACGCTCAGCTATCTATAGCGGCTAGCCGCAATCCGGCAGAGTGCCAGGAACCGGCAGCGCCAAGTTTACGACTGCAAAACGTGAGCCTGGAGAAAATGATTCACTAACTTCCGATCCACGTTGTCGATGTGTTCAATCAACCACTTCTCGATAAATCCCTGAAGCTGGGCGGCCAAGTCTTCATTGATCAGATGACTACGAAAGCTCAGGATTTGCTTCGAAAGTTGGCGGTGCGCCTCTACGTGGGCCTCAATGTCGGGATAGCCCAAGAGTCGCATCATGCTTTCCTCGATAGCGAAGTGAAGCTTGGCAAATTCAGCCAGCCTGCCCAAGAGGTTCGTTGCCGCTGAAAAACTGTAGCGCTTGCCGCGCAGCGCTTTCAGTTCTGCAAGGAAATCGAAAAGTTGGCCGTGTTGAGCGTCGAGCTCCGCGATGCCAATCTCGTGACCCTCAAGCTTTGAAAGAAGATCACCTTGTTTTGGCGTAGCCATCGAAATCACAGTTCAATCCTGTTACTGGGAATGGTCGGGCGAGCGCTAAATGTAACATTATTGACAGGCCAAACTGAGGCCGATGGCCGACCATGGATCTAACGTGGTGCGGCGCGCAACGTACAGTCATTCACTGATTACAGATAGCCTTGGCCTTGCACCGGTCGCCCCTGCCCCCTCTAGTTCCGGGGCTCAGCACCAATATCGGTCAAGCGCCTTGTCTTGCTTTCCGGCCCATCAACGAGGTTTACCAGGCCGCATTGATAGAGGACATCGAGCGTCGAGAACAGCTCGTCGCGGCCGATGTCGAATTCATCGAGCCAATCCTGGATCGTGAAGTCGCGCGCCGCGCCCTTGCCGAGGTGGCTGAGAAACGTGTTCAACCAGCGCGGCGAACGATGCAGTTCCATCTCGGCAAACACCTTATCGCTCTTGGTAAGCGTGAACCGCGCATGCCCGTCGGGGTAATGAAAACAGGTGATCTGGGCAGCTTCGGGAACGCCCAGGCGATCGCCCAGCCACCACTTGGATGGGATCACCGGCTGAGCAGTCATGCGCTCGTGAATGCTTAGCCAAGCCTCGCTTTGAACCAGCGGCAGCGACGGCCTGGCTGATCGCTGCCAGCGCACGCTGGCTTCCGGCGGCTGGAGACATTGCTGCTTGAAGACAGCAATGCTGGCGAGGGCAAAGAAGCGGTAGCTGTCTGCGTAGAAGCCCGGTGCGCGATCGACTATCCGTTGCGATAGCTCGAGCATTTCCGATCTCTCAAAAGGTAAGTCCGGCTGCGCAAGATACTTGTCCAAGAACTGGGGCAGAACACGGGTCGCCAAACCATGCACGCTGATGTCCAGCGACCGCGTGTCGTCGGTACAGCAGAAAGCCACCTTCGGGCGCTGCCAATCGAAACCGGGAAGCAACCGGCGCGCGCCTTCGCGAAAAATGCGCTTGTTCCAAAACAGGGTTTCGTGCAACGTCGCCGGAACGGAAGCCAACAACTCGACGATCCGATGGTCAAGAAAGGGCACCCGCGCCTCAATACCGTGCCAGGCGCTGGTCCTATCCTCGTGCCACAGATTGTGATGCTGCAGCTGCCGCAGGAACAGTCGCATCGCACGGTGGTACGGCGCGCCGATTCGGCCATTGTCGGCGGTGGCATCGTTGGCGCGAATGAACGGCGATATTTCGTCCGCAAGATATTTGCTCCAGCTGGTTCGTGGCGCATCCAGACGATTGGAATAGCCCCCAGCGAATTCGTCCACCCCCTGCCCCAACAGGATCGTCTTGATGTCCGGCCGATGTTGGCGTATCGCACGCGTCAACTCCGCCTTCATCACCCACTCCAGATCGAAGCGCGGCGAATCCATCATCCAGACCGATTCCTCCAGCCGGTCCAGACCGAAAGCCATGTCGTCAGCCAGACTGCCGAATTGGTAATGAACGGGATACCAAGGCAGGCCCATCTTCTCGGCACACCGGCCCGCCGACGCGACGTCACCGGCTATCAGCGTCGTCCGCTCTACCACTGTGAAGCAGGGTGCGTCCTTGGTCCGCCTGGCAACCAGACCGGCCAGCAGGGAGGAATCGAGCCCGCCGCTCAAGTGAATGGCCGCAGCGCCGTCGCCTTGCAAGTGCTCGCCAACCGAGCTTTCAACCAGGTCGCACAACGCGTCGACGTAGCGCTCCGAACACGCACCGAAAGGCGCAGCGCCGAGGTGGTCGTCAAGATTCCAGTAGGCACGCACTTGCGAACGACCATCGGGCTCTGTCACCCAAGACGAGGCGGCCGGCACGAACTCTATCCCGCGCACGAACGTTGGCACCTGCGGTGAGCGAGAAACGTCCCAGGCCAGCGAACTCATATCCAGTTCCCGAGGACACTCCGGATGGACAAGCAGCGCCTTGAGTTCCGAACCGAAGAGCAAACCGTCGGCCAAACGACAGACGTAGAGCGGCTTGATGCCCAGTCGATCGCGAACCAGCGTCAATCGGCGGTGGCGCCTTTCCCAAAGCGCCGCGGCGAACATGCCACGACAGCGGGCGAAGGCTTCGAGTCCCCATTGCTCGTAGCCATGCAGCAGTACCTCGCAATCCGAATCACTGGCCGGCGCATGCCGGTTAGCCAATTGCCGGCGGAGTTCGCCGTGGTTGTAAATCTCGCCATTGGCAACGCAGACGATAGTGCGGTCCTCATTGAACATCGGCTGCTGTCCGCGTTCCACGTCGACGATCGCGAGTCGCCGGAACACCAGGGAAAGCATGCCGTCATCGAAGTATCTCTCGTCGTCGGGCCCGCGATGCGCCATGGCGCGCCCCATCAGGGCAAGAATCCGATGGCGCTCTGTCGTCGAGAGGGAGTTGCCGGAGAAAGTCAGAAAACCTGCGAAGCCACACATGCGCAACATTCTCTTACATTCATGGCAGCCAAGCTAGTCCAATACTGGCCGAGTGGCAAGCAATCGGCTCCAGTCGCGCGTATTGGCGGCGTTTGGCGCGTCCCCACGACAATTCATCGCATCGCTCAATGTCGCCTGAGGCAATCGTCTAGTCTGCCGAGGACTTGTGACGAAGAAGGGAAGCTGCCACATGACTACTGCCATTGCCCTTACGGGCATCGTCAAGCACTACCGGATGGGCGAGGAAGACGTCCAGGCGCTGAAGGGTATCGACCTCGAAGTGCCGGTCGGCGCCTTCGTCGCCGTGCGCGGCCCGTCCGGCAGCGGCAAGAGCACCTTGCTCAACATCTGCGGCTTGATCGACAACTTCGATGCCGGCCGTTATCTGCTCGCCGGCGAGAACGTCGGCGACCTCGACGACACTTCGCGCACCATGATCCGCCGCCGGCGCATCGGCTTCGTCTTNNGCGGGTGGACGAAGTGTTGGCCCAGGTCGGCCTGACCGGACTTGCCGACCGGCGCCCGGACCAGCTCTCCGGCGGCCAGCGCCAGCGGGTCGCCATCGCCCGTGCCCTGGTCAAGTCGCCGACCCTGGTGATCGCCGACGAGCCGACCGCCAATCTCGACACCGCCACCGCCAGCCAGGTTATCGATCTCATGAAGTCGCTCGGCCGCCATCACGGCGCCACCTTCCTCATCGCCACCCACGACGACAGGATGACGGCCCATTGCGACGACGTTCGCGCCATCATCGACGGAGTGCTGCAATGAACACCTTCAAGCTTGCCTGGAAGAATGTGCTGCGCAACCGCCGCCGCTCGCTGGTAACCATCCTGATCACCACCGTCGGCTGCACGTCGATCCTGGTCGCCAGCGGCTTCGCCCTCAATACCTATGAGGCGTTACGCGAAGGCGCGGCTCGCGAGTTCGGCCATATCACCATCGCCGGCAAGAACTACTTCGAACGCGACGAGGAAACACCGATGCAATACGGCATCGACGATTACCGCCAGCTAGCGGCAACGCTCGGCCGAGACGAGCACGTGCGCCGTGTCCTGCCGCGCGTGTCGCTCTCGGGCCTGATCTCGAACGGCGACAAGTCCGTGATCTTTCTCGGTCTCGGCGCTGACCTTGCCGCCGAAGCCGACGTTCGCGGTCAGTTTCTCAACATCGAGGAAGGAACGCTGACCAATCCGGGCGCAGCCCTGCCGTCGGTGCTGCTCGGCACGGAGCTGGCGAAGAGCCTCAATGCCCATCCGGGCAGCGGCCTGACCCTTCTGGCGACAACCATCTCCGGCGGCATCAATGCCGTTGACGTCCAGGTCGCCGGTATCGTCTCGACCGGCTGGCGCGAGGTCGACAAGCGTTTGGTGTATACGGATGTCGACGCTGCCCAACACCTGCTGATGAGCCCGCGGATCAGCACGCTGTCGGTCTATCTCGACAACACGGAACGGGCGCCGGAAGTGTATGAACACCTGTCGGCTGGTGACGCCAGCCATGCCTACAAACCGTGGTGGGAGCAGGCCTTCTACTACCACTCGGTGCGCGGGCTGTACAACCGCATCTTCGGCCTGCTCGGGCTGATCATCGCCGCCCTAGTGTTCTTCTCGGTGGCCAATACGCTGGCCATGGCCGTGGTCGAACGCACCCGCGAAATCGGCACCTTGCGGGCCCTCGGCGCCCTGCCCGGCGAGATCGTTGCCCAGTTCCTGCGCGAAGGCGCGCTGATAGGCATCGTCGGCGCTGTGGCCGGTACGCTGATCGCCGGCGCCGCGGTACTTGCGCTGCCGCATCTGGGCCTGGAAATGCCACCGCCGCCCGGACGTTCGGTCGGCTATCCGCTGCTAGTGAACGCCTCGCTGGCCTTGTACCTGATCACGGATGCGCTGATCATCACTCTTTGCGCGGCGGCCGCCTGGTTCGTCAGCCGCAAGGCGGCGAAGAAGCCCATCGTCGAGGCCCTGAGCCATGTTTAGACGTTTGCTGGTAGCCCTGCTGTTCGCCGCCCCTTCGGCATTCGCGGCAGACAACGTCAGCGCGCTGCTCAAGGCCGCCGATGCCTTTCGTCTGCCGGCCGAGTCGGTCCGCGTCGAGACGCAAGTCGAATTGTACAGGAACGGGGTGTTGGACAAGGAGCGTCTCTACACGGTCTACGTCAAACCGGGCCGGCGATCGCTGGTGCTGATGAAGTCGCCGAGCGAAATCGGCCAGAAGGTTCTGCTGCTCGCCGATCAATTCTGGCTGCTGATGCCGGAGAGCCAGCGGCCATTGCGCATCACCGCCAGCCAGAAGCTGCTCGGCGAGGCTTCCACTGGCGACATTGCCAGCATGACCTGGAGCGAGGACTACGACGGCGCCGTGGTCGACGAGATCGATTGCCCGTCGCCGCCTGTCGGCCTGGGCGACATTCCGCTGCCGGCCAAGCCGCGCCCCTGCCTGCATCTCGATCTCGCCCAGGCGCGCAGTGGCGTCACTTACGCCCGGGTCGAGTTGTACCTGGAGAAGACCAGCCGGGCGCCGGTCAAGGCCGACCTCTACGTCGGTTCCGGCAAGCGGGCGAAAGAAGCCTGGTATGGACTCAAGCCGGTCGACGGGCAGTTGCGGGTGATGACCATGGTCTTGCAAGACGACATCCAGGCCAATCGCCGAACCGTGATCCGCTACCGTAGCATCCTGCCGAAAGTGGCGCCCGACGAATTCTTCAACCCGGCGGCACTGGTGCGCAATCCGCTGACGGACTGGTAGAGCCGTGTCACCATGCAATGCCCCGCACGGGATACGGCTGCCATTCATTCTGATCGGATTGCTGAGCGCCGCCACTGCCGGTGCAGCGGAAATCCACGGCACCCTTACGGTAGCCCCGGAATTCCTGACCGAGAACCCATCCAGCCCTTACTATGCGGGGTCGCCAATTATCGACATGCCGCGACGCGGTTCGCGCCAGGACGTCGAACTCAAGTTGCAAGAGGACGGCTTCAACGCGCAGGGCATCCTGCGCCAACAGGTCGCAGAAGGCCATAGTCCCGAGTATCACGGCATCGCCAACCAGTTCTATTACGACGGCGCCATGGCATCCGGCCTTGGCTGGACTGTCGGCAAGAAGGTGGTGTCATGGGGTGTCGGCTTCGGCTTCAAGCCGCTGGACGTGATCCAGCGCGAGAACCGCCGCGCAGTGAATCCGCCGCCGCTCGTCGGCGTGCCGCTGGCGGCTATCGAACGCTTTGGCGGCAGGGATGCCTGGACGGTCGCCTGGACGCGACCCGGCCAGGGCGCGGGCGAGAGTGATGATCGCGACTCCGCCGTGGCGCTGCACTGGTATCGCCTTGTCGACAGCGATGACCTCCACGGCGTGTTGCGTGTCTCCCACCGGCGTCAACTGGAGGCCGGCGTTGGCGCGACGCGCATCGTCGGCGACGAGTGGTCCATCTACGGTGCCGCGCTCTATCAAGGGCGTGGCCCCATGAGGCCGGGCGGATCATACGACGGCGACGCGATCAAGGCGGTCGCCGGCGCCCAGTGGACCGGCGAGTCGGGCACCAGTGTGCTGCTTGAGGCATGGGACGATCCCGATGCCCCTCTGGCTTCCGCTACACCGCGCGAGAACCTGTTGCTGCGCGTTGGCTACGACGACCGGGATGGCTTCAAACCTTACCTGGAATGGCTGGTCACGCCGCGCGACCGCGGCATCGTAACAACCGTCGGCGCGGTCGTCGACGGCAATCGCCAACGCTGGACGTTCGGCATTCGGCAATTCGGCGGCGGTGCCGAGTCGGCCTATGCCCAGGCGCCGCAGAAGCGGCTCTTCTGGCTCGAATGGCGCCTGGCCGCCTTCTGACAGGTATCATCACTGCGCCATGAAGGACTTCGCCAGACCATTCCCGATTGCCCGCGATCTGGTGCTGGTAGCCGGCTACAACACCGCCATCGGCTTGTTTCTCTATGCCGTCGGCGGCTTTGGTCTGGCCATCAACCTGGTCTACTCGCATTGCATCGGCTTTGCCATCTACGGCTTCGTGCGGGCTTCTTGCGTCTGGTTAGGCCCAAACAGAGCCGGCTGGGTCGACGCCGCGATCGGCATTCCGCTGGGCTTCGCGACCGGCTTCATTATCGCCAGCTGGCTCTCCGGCTATTCCCTAGTCGAAGTGATCGGCACGCATCCCCAGAGCCTGGTGGTTTCGGCCTCCACCGCACTCTTGTTCGGCGCACTGGGGTCGTGGCATTTCTACGGCCAGGCGCGCCTGCTCGAAGCCAGGGCCCTCGCCCAAGCCGAAGCGCAGCGGCGTGCCGAAGGCGATGCCGCCCTGGCGCGCGCCGAACTGACCCGGCTACAAGCCCAGATCGAGCCGCACTTCCTGTTCAACACGCTGTCCAACGTCATCGGACTGATCGACACCAATCCGGGGATTGCCAGGACCATGCTGATTGATCTGACCTCGCTATTGCGCACTTCCCTGACCCGCACGCGCCGCGGCGAAGTCACGCTCGGCGAAGAGCTCGACGTGTTACGTGCCTATCTCGGCATCATGGCCGTGCGCATGGGCGAGCGCCTCGACTGGCGCGTAGATGCGGCCCCCGAGTTGCTTGGCCTGCACTTGCCACCGCTTCTGGTGCAACCCCTGGTCGAGAACGCCATCCGTCATGGCCTCGAGCCCAAGCCGGCCGGTGGCCACCTGGCGGTTTCGTGTCGCCGTGACGGCGACGGCCTGTTGATCGAAGTGGCGGACGACGGCCAGGGCTTCGGCGTCACCTCGGGCGACGGCGTCGGCTTGGCCAATGTTCGAGAGCGCCTCAACGCCTGCTATGGCGAGCGCGCCCGGCTAACGCTGGCAAGCAATGCCTTGGCCGGCGTCACGGCACGACTGCATATTCCCGCGGGGCTGGCATGCGCCTGATCGTCGCCGACGACGAGGCGCCGCTACGCGCCTGGCTGATTCGTCTGCTCGGCGAAGTGGCGCCGGATGCCGAAGTCGTCGCCGAAGCCGCGGACGGCGCCAGCGCGCTGGCGGCCATCGAGTCGCTGCGCCCCGATGCCGCCTTGCTCGACATCCACATGCCGGGTTTATCGGGCCTTGAAGTCGCCGCGCGGATCACCGTCCCCTGCCGAGTGATCTTCGTCACCGCCTACGAGGAGTTTGCCGTCGACGCCTTCGAGCAAGCGGCCGTCGACTATCTGTTGAAGCCGGTCACCGCCGAGCGGCTGGCCAAATCGCTCCAGCGGCTGGCGCTGGCGGCACCGCCGGGCGAGGCCCTGTTACGCAAGCTGTTGACGCACCTCGACCGGACAGCGGCGCGGCAACAGCCCTTGCGCTGGTTGCGCGCCGGCAACGGCGACAGCATGCAGTTGATCGACGTGGCCGAAGTCGATCGTTTCGAAGCGGCCGACAAGTACACGGCCGTTCATATCGCCGACCGTCAGTGGCTGTTGCGCACACCGCTCAAGGAACTCGAAGGCGAACTCGATGCGCAGGCTTTTTGGCGCATTCATCGCGGCACCATCGTACGCGTCGCCGCAATCCGCGAGGTTCGCCGCGACCTGATGGGGCGACTTTGGCTGGATTTGCGCAGCGGCGGGTCACCGCTGGCGGTGAGCCGATCCTATGCCCACCTGTTCCGGCCGACCTGATCAGTAGGCGTGGGCGGGGACCGCTTCCCAGGGCACCGGGCAGCTGCCGACATACGGATAGTAGGCACCGGCCGGCCGACAGTAGTACCAGTACTCGGCATGCGGCGGCATGGCAGTTGGCGCGATGACCAGCGGCGCCATAGGCGGCGCTTCATAGACAGCCGGTGCCGGCCGTGTGGCGGCCCAAAGCAGAGCCGAGCCGAGCACCAGACCCGCGGCCACCGCGGCGCCGTTGTGATAGCTGTGATGGGGGCGATCCCAGTCGCGGTGATAGTCGCGGTCGGCGAATGCGCTGGTAGCGGTAAAGCTGGCGGCGCCGATCAGCAGTGCCAGCATCATCTTGCGTCCTCGATACATATACGGTCCTTTCTTCTTGTCTGGAGTGCATGGTGCCGCAATGGGCGGGCAAAGTCGCGTGCATCCGTCGCGCCGGCGACCGGTACTAATTACGGGGCCTGACATTCCATACTGCTAGAATCTCGGCCAGTTGCGACCATCCGGGAGAGCCCGTCATGAAGTGCGCTACCTGCTCGACTGAGAACCTCGAAACGGCAAAGTTCTGCAAGCAGTGCGGCACGCCGTTGAAGCGTCCAGCGCCGCCGCCAGTGGCTGCTACGCCACCGGCGCCCGAGGTGTTTCATGTCATCCTGGATGAACCGGTCGTGCTGACGACTCCGCCGCCCGTAGTCAAGCCGCCGGCGCCCGCCATGGTTTCGCCGCAGCCGATCACCGAGCCAGCGACAGTGGAAATCGCCGAGCCGGACCCGACACCCGGTCGATCCGGATTGCTCCTGGTCGTCGGCTTCGTTGTCGTTGCCGCAGCTGTTGGCGGCCTGGCCTGGTACGCGCTGTCGGGTAAGAACGAGCCAGCACCGCCACCCGCGACTCCAGCAGCGGTGGTAACCGCCCCGGCAGCAGAACCGCCGCCCCCGCCGGCTCCAGTGGAAGTAGTGCCGCCACCATCGGCTCCGGTCGAAGTGGTACCGCCACCATCGGCTCCGGTCGAAGTGGTACCGCCACCACCCCCGCCCGTTGCGGCGCCACCAGTGGCCGAGCCACCCCCGCCGGCGACGCCGGCCAAGGCAGCGACGGCCAAACCGGTAGCCCGTCCGCCAGCCGCCAAACGCAAGTCGGCGAAGGATGCCGGCGAACGCAAGGGCTCGTCCCCGACCGATTCGTCTTCTTACCTGGCTGCGCCGACGCCGGTGGTGCAGCCGGCACCGGCGCCGCAGACAATCGACGAGATCTACCGGGACCGGACTGTGCGCGAGTGCGAGACAGGGCTCGGCGGTACGTTCTGCCGCGAATCGATCAAGCGTTCACTTTGCGCCAGGCAGTGGTCCATGTACCCGCCACCCGGAAAGCAGCTGTGCAAGCAGAACACCAACGAAATGCTCGGTGGTCCGGGCGGCTGACCAACGGGCGGGGCGCAACGGCAACGAGCTGATGGCTGCCTCCAGCGTCGACACGGCGGTACTCGAGCGCAAAACCGCGCTCCTCTACGACAACGCTGTCCTCAGCCAGGCGATCGCCGTAGTCAACGCCGGCCTGCTGACCTGGGTGTTGTCCAGCCAGGCCGCATTCGCCGCGCGGCTATGGCTGGCGCTGGTCATCGTTACGTCCGGCTGGCGCCTGATCCAGGCTCATCGCTATCGACTAACGCGGCCGACCGCCGAAGCGTCCGCCGTCTGGTGTCGACGCTATATCGCCGGCGCTGCGGTTGCCGGACTGGTTTGGAGCAGCGGTGCGGCGATGTTCATGGCCGGCGGAACAGCCATCGAGCAACTGTTCACCGGCTTCGTCATGATGGGCATGGTCGCAGGTGCCTTGCCCTTGCTCTCGCCGGTGGTAATTGCCTTTCAGGTATTCGCCGTGCCGATCGCCAGCGCCGTCGCTGTGGTGATGTTCCTGCAAGCGCAGACGCCCCTGGAATGGAGTTTTGGCGTCATGGCGATCCTGTTTCTGGTCGGCATGTTGCGCAGCGCCCGGGGCATGCACCACACTCTGGACACTTCCTTGCGCCTGGCCTGTGAGAAAGCGAATCTGGTCACCGACCTCAATCAGGCCCGCGAAACCGCCGAGACTGCGACGCGAGCGAAAAGCGAATTCCTGGCCAACATGAGTCACGAAATGCGCACGCCGATGAACGGCGTCATCGGCATGACCGAGCTGCTCGCCGATACGCACCTGGATGACGAGCAGCGCGAGTTCGTCGGCATCATCAAGGAAAGTGCCGAATCCCTCTTGGCGGTGATCGCGGACATCCTCGACTATTCGCGCATCGAATCCGGCCAGATGTCGTTCGAGGCCAGCGAATTCGATCTGCTGGCGGAGCTCGACGGCATCGAGGGCATGATCGCCGCCGGCGTCCGTGGCAAGGATCTGACGTTCGTCTGCCAGCGCGACCCCAACCTGCCGGCGCGCGTCGTCGGCGATAGCGGACACCTGCGCCAAGTGCTGGTCAATCTGATCGGCAACGCGATCAAGTTCACCCACCATGGTTCGGTCAGCCTCGACGTGCGCTGCCTCGAATGCACGAGTGATCGCGCGACCATACGCTTCGAAGTCGCCGATACCGGCATCGGCATCCCGACCGCCAAACAGTCAGCCTTGTTTTCGCCGTTCGCTCAGGTCGACGCGTCGTCGACTCGACGTTTCGGCGGCACCGGTCTGGGTTTGGCGATTGCCAGGCGACTGGTCGAGGCCATGGGCGGCCAGATGGGCCTGGACAGCGAATTGGGCCGAGGGTCGAGGTTTTGGTTCACCGCGGTTTTTGCCATCAAGCCAGCATTGCTTGAAGGGCAGCCGGGCCAAGAACCCCTGTTCGCGCTCGAACGCGTCCTGCAGGATGTCGGCGGCGACCCAGAGATGGTCGCCATCATGCTGGAAGGACTGCGCCTGGACCTGCCGGCCGCGTGCCAACGCCTGGCTGAAGCGCTCGGCGAAGCTCAGCCCGAGCGCGCCTTACGGGAAGCGCAGACCATCCGCAGCCTGGCGGCGGGCGGGGGCGCAGCCATGCTGCGCGACATCGTCGCCGAAATAGAGAAGTGCTGCACCGGCGGAACAATGGCGCAGGCAAGGGATCACCTGCCGCGCTTGCACCGGGCACTCGATCTCGTCATGCCGGAATGGCAAGCCTACATCGAATCACGCGGACAGCAGGCCGCCGCACCGGACCGGCCACAGTCGCCGTAGCGGCCGGGCCAGACAGTGCGGCAGGCCGTTCCGGCCGATCAGTCGACTGGGCGGATGTTCGAAGCTTGCTGACCCTTGGGGCCGGTGGTGACGTCGAAAGTCACGCGCTGGCCTTCTTTCAGAGTCTTGAACCCTTGACCCTGGATGGCGGAAAAATGGGCGAACAGATCGTCACCGCCGCTTTCCGGAGTGATGAAGCCGAAACCCTTCGAATCGTTGAACCACTTAACGGTACCTGTAGCCATGTCTTGAATGTCCTGGAGATGTTGAAATCGGGGCAGACCCGGGGCACGCGACGGTCAAGACGGCGGAGTGATGAGGGCAAGAAATCCGCGGGAGCGGGTACTGGACCGAACAACAACAACACTTCTTGAAGATCGCAGGCGGCATATTGCCTTTTCTCGCGACGAATAGCAACTCACTGCCGAAGGGTACCGCCACTGCTCAAAGGCCGACGACCCGGCTGGCGGGAAACTTGGCCGCAAAGCGGCTGCCCATGCCCGGCGTGCTGACGATCTCCAGCCGCGCCTGATGGCGATTCAACGCGTGCTTGACGATGGCCAGGCCAAGCCCGGTGCCGCCGGTATCGCGCGACCGGCCGCGGTCGACGCGGTAGAAACGCTCGGTGAGACGCGGAAGGTGTTTGGCGTCGATGCCGATACCATTGTCCTGGACGGCAAATTCGGCGCCCTCGGCGCCAACCCGCCACTGCAGCCGTATCGTGCCGCCCAGCAGGGTGTAGCGGACGGCGTTGGACACCAGATTGCCGAAAGCGCTGGCAATTTCGCTACGCGCGCCGATCAGATCGCCCCTGCCTGCTGTTTCGACCACGATGGTATGCCGGCCCGCCGACAAGGCTTCGGCATCGCCGCGCAGCTTGTCGATCAGCTCCGGCATCTCGATGGGCAGGTTCTCTGGCGGCGGCGCCGATTCGATGGTCGACAGCGTCAGCAAGTCCTGGACGATGGACTGCATGCGCAGCGACTGCTCGGCCATCATGCCCAGATAGCGCTCGCGCTCGCCGCGGTCGAGTTCGATCTCCTGCAGGGTCTCGAGAAAACCCGACAAGACGGTCAGCGGTGTGCGCAATTCGTGCGAGACGTTGGCGACAAAATCGCGGCGCATGCGATCGACGCGGTCGGCCAGCGTAACGTCACGCACGTGCAGCAGACGTCGATCGCCGGCGTAGGCGATGGCATGGATCGACAGTACCCGTTCCTCGCCGCGCTCGGCGCGCAAGCTCAGCGGCCGGGAAAAGTCGGCCGCCTCCAGATAGGCGATGAAATCGGGCTGGCGGACGAGATTGACCACCGGTTGACGACGGTCGCTGCGCACATCGAGGCCGAGCTGGTTCTCGGCTGTGGTGTTGCAGAACAGGATGCGATTCTGCTCGTCGAGCAGAATCACGCCATCGGGAAGGGCCTGGCCGGCAGCGGTCAACAGCGCAAGTTCGGCGTCGCGGCGGGCAATCTGGGCGCGCAAGTCCTTCTCATGCCGGTAGAGCCGGCTGAAGATCATGTCCCAGGCGCCCTCGGCTTCCGGCCGCGCTTCGATCGACGGCGCCGTTGACCACCGATCCAGGCGCGAAAAGTTGCGAAAGTGGCGCGCCATCTGCAGCCCGATGCCGGCCAGGGCGGCCAGAACGCCCAGCCAGTAGTCGACCAGCCAACCAAGGGCGGCCGCCGCGGTCAGGGTAGTCAGGGCGAGGATCAGCGTGCGGGCGATCTGCGACCACACGCGCGTCAGTCTCCCCGAAAGCGGTAGCCGGTGCCGCGCACAGTTTCGATTCGCGACTCGTGGCCGAACGGCTCCAGCGCAGCGCGCAGCCGGCGGATGTGCACGTCGACCGTCCTCTCCTCGATGAACACGTGATCGCCCCAGACCTCGTCAAGCAACTGGGTGCGACTGTAGGCACGTTCGGTATGCGTCATGAAGAACAACAATAACCGAAATTCCGTCGGTCCGAGGTCGACTGGCTGCTTGTCGGCGAAGACGCGATGCGTGGCCGGGTTGAGGGCCAGGCCACCGATCTCGACCGCCTCCTCGGAAAGATGGGGCGCCCGGCGGCGCAGGACCGCGCGCACGCGGGCCACCAGTTCCTTGGGCGAGAAGGGCTTGACGACGTAGTCGTCGGCACCCGATTCCAGCCCCTGGACGCGGTCCTCCTCGTGCACCCGGGCGGTGAGCATGATGATCGGCAGCTCGCGCGTCCGCTCCTCACCACGCAGTTTCTTGGCCAAGGCGATGCCCGACTTGCCGGGCAGCATCCAGTCGAGGATCAGCAGGCCCGGCAGCGTCGCCCGAATCGCCGACTCGGCTTCCTCGGCGCTGGCGGTACCGACGACGGGGAACCCGGCATGGCGCAGATTGATGGCTACCAGTTCCTGGATTGCCGGCTCGTCCTCGACCACCAGGATGGTCGGCGTCATGCTTTGGCCGCCTTGCTGGTATGGCGGATGTCACGGCCTTCAACGATGAACACCACCTGTTCGGAGATGTTCTTGGCGTGGTCGCCGATACGCTCGACGGCGCGGGCGATCCAGAGTATGTCGATCGAAAACGAGATGGTGCGCGGATCTTCCATCATGTGGGTGATCAACTGGCGAACTGTCGCCTTGAACTCGACGTCGATTTCCGCGTCCTGCTGGATCACCATTGTTGCCTGGGCCGTGTCGAGCCGGGCGAAGGCATCGAGCGTCTGCCGCAGCAGGTTCAATGCCGCGTCGGCCAGATGACGGATGCCAACGCCGTACTGCACCGGCGTATGCCCTTGCTCGTAGATGCGCAGAGCCCCTTTGGCGATCTTCTTCGCCTCGTCGCCGACGCGCTCGAGATCGGTGACGATCTTGCTGATGCCGAGTACCAGGCGCAAATCGGAGGCGGTCGGCTGGCGACGGGCGATGATGTGCGCGCAGTCGTCGTCGATGGTCTTTTCCAGCTGGTTGACCCTCTGGTCGGTCTCGACGATGTTCTTGACCGTGTCCACCTCACCGGACTCGAAGGCATTGACGGCGGCGGCAATCTGCGTCTCGACCAGGCCGCCCATTTGCAGGACCAGCGTGCGCACTCGGTCGAGGTCTTCGTCGAACTGGCTGGAAAGATGTTCGTTCATGTGGTTATTCTCCGTCAAAGCCAGTGCATCAGCCGAACCTGCCGGTGATGTAGTCTTCTGTTTGTTTCTTGCCAGGTTTGATGAAAATCTGGTCGGTAACGCCGAACTCGATCAGTTCGCCGAGGTACATGTAGGCGGTGTAATCGGAAATGCGCGCCGCCTGCTGCATGTTGTGGGTAACGATGACGATGGTGAATTCTTCTTTGAGTTCGTTGATCAGTTCCTCGACCCGCATGGTGGAAATCGGATCGAGCGCCGACGTCGGTTCGTCAAGCAGCAGCACTTCCGGCTTGACGGCGATGCCGCGGGCGATGCACAGGCGCTGCTGCTGGCCGCCGGAGAGGCTCATGCCGCTTTGCTTCAGCTTGTCCTTGACCTCGTCCCAGAGTGCGGCCTTGCGCAGCGCCCACTCGACACGCTCCTCGAGTTGGCCCTTGTTCAGGCGCTCGTGCAGGCCGACACCAAAGGTGATGTTGTCGTAGATCGACATCGGGAACGGCGTCGGCTTCTGGAATACCATGCCGACCTTGGCGCGCAGCTCATTGACGTCGACACTGCGTTCGAGAATGTTTTTGCCGTCGAGCAGCAGTTCGCCGCTGGAGCGTTGCTCGGGGTAAAGGTCGTACATGCGGTTGATGGTGCG
>PMIF01000206.1 GCA_003157035.1 Rhodocyclaceae bacterium | reverse complement strand
GATTTCTTCGATCATGAGGCGATCGCCCAGCGCGTCATCGACGCCCTCGCCGATCGGGACGCGTTTTCGTCATTGCGCGAGAACGCGCGGCGCACGATCATCGATAGGTTCGACTTGCGCAGCAACTGCCTGCCGGCCCAGCTCCGCTTCGTCGATGAGGTGCGGCAGGCGGGTTAGGAATCCCTTGCCAGTCCGTTAGCCGCCGCAGGCCTTGGCGACTGCCGGCAGCAGTTCTTCCGGCGTCGTCGCCGACGCGTAGCGGGTGATGGTCTCGCCNNAGGAACTTGGTGAAGTTCCACTTGATCGCCTCGGTGCCGAGTATGCCGGTGGCTTTGTGCTTGAGAAAGACGAACAGCGGATGGGCGTTGGCACCATTGACATCCACCTTGGCGAACAGCGGAAAACTGACGCCGTAGTTGGCCTCGCAGAATTGGCCAATAGCCTCGGCGTCGCCCGGTTCCTGGCCCCCGAACTGGTTGCAAGGGAAACCGAGGACGACGAGGCCCTGGTCCTTGAAGCG
Organism: Rhodocyclaceae bacterium; assembly: GCA_003157035.1. Classification (GTDB taxonomy): domain Bacteria; phylum Pseudomonadota; class Gammaproteobacteria; order Burkholderiales; family Rhodocyclaceae; genus Fen-999. Next base: position 5,847 of record PMIF01000206.1, on the reverse strand, counting down.
ACGGTGGAGCGATTCCAGCCCAGCGTACTGCGGCGTGAAGCCGCACTCGCTGGCAGTGTTGACGATCAGCAGCACCTTGCCACGATATTCGTCGAGTCCGATGATGCCGCCCGTGAGGCGTGCGGCCTCGAAATCATAGATCGAAGTGGCCGTATCTACTCCTTCGCTGGTCATCGCCACCGCCGGTCGCCTGGTCATTTGGCCGCAGCGGCCGGCATCATCTGGGCGCGAATCTCGCCGCCCTTGTGCTCGGCGCTGTGTACGTTGACATAGAGGTCACCGGCCTTGAAGGCGCCGTATTGTTCGTCGGTCAGCTTGGCGCCATCGGGCACCCGCCAGACGTTGTCGCCGTTCTTGACCAGGCCGATCAACACCGGCCCGTTGGTCGCTACCTTGCCATAGTGGATATGCGCCATGGTTGCGGCAATGCCGTTGGTCGTGACAGCGCCGGACACGGACTTGTCGGTGTTCACCGAGATGACGCCGGTGGCCGTCGCCATGGTACTGACGGGTGGCACCTCGTGGTCGCCACTGAGGCTGAGACGAACATCCTCGGCGAAGGCTGCCGTCGCGGCCACTGTCAGAACGAAGGCGGCGGCGAGGCTTTGGGTCAATGCGGATTTGCGAAACGTCGATGCAGGTCGGACTCTCATGGGGAATCTCCTCGTTGGAATTATGGTGAGTGCCACATCGGGACACAGCCGCGACGCGACTCGCGTGGAGTCGGCAACGTCCCTGTGACCTTCGAGTCGTGCTGCCGGGAGTAGTTCCCGGGTGCGCCAACTGTTCAGGCAATCGACATTAAATTCGGCGTTCCGCCCGGTATCGGCATATAGTGGGCTGGCGCAGTCAGCACACCCTTGCGCTTCTCGGGAGCCATACCATGGGCAAGATCACAAAAGGCAACAAGGAAACAAAGAAGCCGGCAGCCAAGAGCACCAAGGAGAAGAAAGCGGCCAAGCAGGCGAAGAAGCACGCTTCGGATGTCGTGCCGCTGATCGTCCGCTAGGCTTTCTTCCTGCCGCCTGCCAGCCAGTCGAAATCAAGATTCAGCTGGCCGTCGTTCACCGCCTGGCTGAAATAGTCCACGCCACTGACGGTCGGCGCATTGGACGTAACGGGATCAGGCAGCACAGCCACACCGGCACCGGGCTCTGTGCCTGGCTCGGTCGCGCTTCCCAAGTCCTTCAAGAACTGGCTGCGCTTGCGTTGCCACTGTTCGTCGTTCATTGTCGAGTCTCCTGGTGGGCCCCCGTAGAGCCGTTCGCTCCCCATGATCTTCTGTCATGTTGTCCGGACCAACACTACTCTCATTCCTGCGGAAGTCACGCTGCGTTAAATGTTTCGCTAGAGGAGGCGCCATGAGCGACCGCGCGCGCCGGGAAGACGATTCGATGGGCGAAGTCGAAGTCGCCGCAGAAGCACTCTGGGGCGCCCAGACGCAACGCTCGCTGCTGCACTTTCGCATCTCGAGTGAACGCATGCCGATGGCGCTGATTCGTGCCCTGGCCAGGATCAAGCGCATCTGCGCCCAGGTCAACTGCTCGCTCGGCTTGCTCGACGCCGAGCGCGCCGGCGCCATCGCCGCTGCCGCGAACGAGGTGCTGGCCGGTGCTCATGACGAGCAGTTTCCGCTCTCNNAACGATCATGTCAATCTGGGCCAATCGTCCAACGACATCTTTCCCACCGCCATGCATCTGGCTGCGGTGTCGGCGCTGAAGCAGGAGCTGTTGCCGGCGCTACGCGCACTTCAATCCACCTTGCAGGACAAGTCGACCGNNATCGTCAAGATCGGCCGCACGCATCTGCAGGATGCGACACCGCTGACGCTCGGCCAGGAAATGTCCGGCTGGGTCGCCCAGCTCGGCCATGCCGACCAGGCGATCACCAACAGTCTCGATGCGCTGCTTGAACTCGCCGTGGGCGGCACTGCGGTCGGCACGGGACTCAACACCCATCCCCGGTTCGGCCCCGAGGTCGCAGCGAGACTGGCCGAAGACACCGGCGAGCCGTTTCGCTGCGCCGCCAACCGCTTTGCTGCCTTGGCCGGGCACGAGCCGCTGGTCACCGCACATGGTGCGCTGAAGACGCTTGCCGTAGCGCTGATGAAAATCGCCAATGACGTTCGCTGGCTGGCCTCTGGCCCCCGTTGCGGTATCGGCGAACTGCTCTTGCCGGCCAACGAACCCGGTAGCTCGATCATGCCCGGCAAGGTGAATCCGACACAGTGCGAAGCGCTGACCATGGTCTGCTGCCAGGTGATCGGCAACGATGTGGCGCTCGGCATCGGCGCCGCCTCCGGCAACTTCGAGCTCAACGTCTTCAAGCCGCTGATCGCCTACGACTTCATGCAAAGCCAGCGCCTGCTCACCGATGCCATGGCCAGTTTCGAGCAGCACTGCGCGCGCGGCATCGAACCCGACCGAGCGCGCATCGCCACGCTGCTGGCAGGTTCCCTGATGCTGGTCACTGCGCTCAGCCCGCACATCGGCTACGACCGGGCAGCGAAAATTGCCGCCCACGCCCACGCCCAAGGCCTGTCGCTGCGCGAATCGGCACTGGCGCTGGGCTGGGTCACGGCAGCGCAGTTCGACGCCTGGGTGCAGCCGGAGCAGATGATTTAGGGAACTACAGTCGACTATTTTGGTCCACTTTGATGTTCCACCCCGATCGTCGGGAGGGATTGAAGTGAGCCAAGCGAGGCCAGATATGCAAACACCCCATCACGACCTGCCAAACTTGTTTGCCCAACTCGGGCTGGGCAGCGAGCCCGGTGCGATCGACGCCTACATCACCGCCCATGCACCGCTGCCACCGGAGATTGCGTTGGCCGAAGCGCCATTCTGGAGTGTGTCGCAAGCGCAGTTCCTGCGTGAAGAGTTGCTCGTGGACGCGGACTGGTCGGCGGTCATCGACGAGTTGAACGTCGAATTGCGCGCCCGGCAAAGCTAGCGCCAGCTGCCAGCGCTAGTTGTACTGGCGCCGGTCGTCGATGATCTTGCCGTCGTTGGCGAGGCTGCCGGGCGCGACGAATACCACCTCGCCACGCAGCTTGGTCAGCTCGCGCACGCTCGCTGCCACCGCGGCAGACAGCGCGTCATCGGCTACCCCTTCGCAATACAGGGTCATGGCATCGTTGCTGTCGGGGTTGGTAATCACCAGTCGCGCGCGGCCGATCTGCCCGTGCCGCTCCTGCACCTGGGCGATCTGTTCCGGATGCACGAACATGCCGCGCACTTTCGCCGTCTGGTCGGCGCGGCCGAGCCAGCCCTTGATGCGCAGATTGCTGCGGCCACAGGCAGAAGGCTGGAGCAGCGATTCGGGCAGGATCATCGACAAGTCACCGGTACCAAACCGGATCAGCGGATAGCTGGCATTGAAGGTCGTCACCACCACCTCGCCGACCTCGCCTGCCGGCAGCGGATCGCCGGTGCCGGGGCGAACGATTTCGACAATCACTTCCTCGTCGATCACCAGCCCATCGCGAGCGCTGCTTTCGTAGGCGATGACGCCCAGATCAGCTGTCGCATAGGCCTGATAGCCATCGATACCGCGCTGCGCCAGCGCCTCGCGCACCGCCGGCAGAAAGGCCTCGCCCGAGACCAGAGCCTTCTGCAACGCCGGTACGGCGATGCCCATCTCGTCGGCCTTGTCGAGCAGGATGCGCAAGAATGACGGCGTACCGACATAGGCATTCGGCTGCAAGTCGGCCATCGCCTGCACCTGCTGCTCCGTCTGCCCCGGCCCGGCGGGAAACACCGTGCAGCCGAGCGCCTGGGCGCCGCCTTCGAGAATCCAGGCCCCGGGCGTCATGTGATAGGAGAAACTGTTGTGCACCAGGTCGCCGGCGCGCACGCCGGCGGCGAACAAGGCCCGCGCCGTGCGCCAATAGTCGGCCACGCGCCCTTCCGGTTCATAGATGGGACCCGGCGACGAGAAGACGCGCCCCAGGCGCCCCCACGGCTCGGCGACCAGGCCGCCGAACGGTCGTTGTTGCTTCTGCAGTTCGATCAGTTGGTGCTTGCGCAGCACCGGCAACGTTGCCAGCGCGGCACGACTGTCGATCGCTGCGGCGTCGATGTCGCGATAGGTGTTGGCGAACCAGGGCGCCTTCTTGGCGTAGGCCACCTGCGCCGGCAGGCGGGCCATCAACTCGCGCTCACGGGCTGCCGGCACCCGCGTCTCCAGACTGTCGAAATGCTCGCTCATGCCAGCCACCGTTTCCTGCGCCGATAGTGCTTGATATCGCGAAAGCTCTTGCGCCCCTGCGACGACAAGCCAAGATAGAACTCCTTGACATCCTCGTTATCGCGCAACTCGTCGGCCTTGCCTTCCATGACCACACGGCCGTTCTCGAGGATGTAGCCGAAGTCGGCGTATCTCAGCGCGACCATGGTGTTCTGCTCGGCGAGCAGAATACTCACCTTCTCTCGGACGTTGAGGTCGCGGACGATCTCGAAGATTTCCTCGACGATCTGCGGCGCCAGGCCCATCGATGGCTCGTCGAGCAGGATCATCTGCGGGCCGGCCATCAGTGCCCGGCCGATGGCCGTCATCTGCTGTTCGCCACCCGACGTGTAGCCGGCCTGCGAAGCACGCCGCTGCTTCAGCCGCGGGAAGTACCCGTACACCTTTTCCAGGCTCTGCTTCAGCTCGGCGCGCGATTGCGAGCGCGTGTAGGCGCCGGTGAGCAGGTTCTCCTCGATCGTCAGGTGAGCGAAGCAGTGCCGCCCTTCCATCACCTGGATGACACCGCCCTTGACCAGATCGTTGGGCGTCGACTGGTCGACACGCTGGCCGCGGAACTCGATGCTGCCCTTGGTCACTTCGCCGCGTTCGGCGCGCAACAGGTTGGAGATCGCCTTCAGCGTCGTCGTCTTGCCGGCGCCATTGGCGCCGAGCAAGGCGACGATGCCGCCCTCCGGCACCTCAAGGGAAACGCCCTTGAGGACCAGGATGACGTGGTCGTAGATGACCTCGATGTTGTTAATGCTCAGATAGCTGCTCATGACCAAGGGCTCTGGGGGGCTACTTTTCCTTGCTACAGTCGCGCGGCGTGATGCCCTTTTCCTTGGCGTACTTGGCGGCTTCGGCCTTGAACAGCGGGTGGATCAGCGCCTTGTTGCCTTCGATCCAGTCGGTCAGGACAATCCACTTGGCGCCGTCCCACTGCTGGATCTTCACCTTGCCCGAGCCTTCATGGTTGTCGCAGGATGTCTTCACTTCCGGCAGCAAGCCCGTGGCGCCGAGCTGCTTCAGCCGGGCATCGGTGATGTTGAGATTTTCCAGACCCCAGCGCACCTGGTCGGGATCCATCGGCTTGCCCTTGCCATATTTGGCCTGCGCGGTACGGATCGCCTCGACGGACGCCACCGCCGCGGAGACGCCACGGTTGTAGAGAATGGTGCCGATCTTTGACCTGTCGGAGAGATTGCCCTTGCCGGCACCGTAGACCGTCTTCTCGATGTCGGCGATCAGCGGCACGCCCTTGCCCGAAACGTTCCACGTGGCGGACATGTAGCCCTTGGCGGCATCGCCGGCAGGAACCACGTCTTCCTCGGAACCGGCCCACCAGGAACCAATCATCTTGTCGCGCGGAAAGCCCATCTTCTGCGCCGTCTTCAGTGCAGTCATGTTCATCACGCCCCAGCCCCACATGATCACGTAGTCGGGCTTCTCCTGACGGATGCGCTGCCACTGCGCGCCCTGCTCGTTGCCCGGATGCGCGACGGGAATCTCCACCAGCTCGAACTTGCCGAGGCGCGATTCGGCTTCCAGCGCCACGATCGGCTCCTTGCCATAGGCGGAGTCGTGGTAGAGGAAGACGATCTTCTTGCCGGCCAGGC
>PMIF01000054.1 GCA_003157035.1 Rhodocyclaceae bacterium | reverse complement strand
GACGACGCTGTCGGCGTTGGCCAGGTTGCTCGCCGTAGCGTTGAGTCGCGCCGACTGGGCCGTCAGGGCAGAACCGGCAATCGACATGACGTTGAACAGGCTCATCTCATTGTCCCTGGATCGCGGTTTGCAGTTGCAGCAGTTGCTGCCGGATGAAAGTCAGCGACGCCTCAAGTTGGACGGCGTTTTCGGCGAAGGCACTGCGTTCGACATCCATGTTCACGGTGTTGCCGTCGACCGCAGCCTGATATTCCGTGCGGAAGCGCATCGCCGAGCCGTAGCCACCGGCACCATCACTCGCCTGGATATGCCGCGGCGAGGTCACCGCCAGCGTGCTCGACCCGCCACTGCCGGCAAGAGCGCCGGCGAGTGCCTGCTGGAAATCCACATCGCGAGCCTTGAAGTTCGGCGTGTCGGCATTGGCGATGTTGGAGGCGAGCAGTTCCTGGCGGTAGGCACGCAGATTGGCTGCTGCTCTCAAGGTTCCCAACTGTTGGTCGATACGATCAATCATGGCGGCGGTTCGTAGTGCTGGCCCAGACGGTAATGCAGCAACCGTGCCACAGCTGTAATGACCGGCAGGTCGGTTCATCGGGCCTCATTAGCGGGGCTTTGCGCGGCCAAATCGCTTTCCCGGCCGGCAATCTACACCTGCTGCGGCAATTCTTGCCGTACCGGTCGAGGCGCAACTTGCCAGGGTCTGCTGGCCATGCTTGAATCGACGTATGCAACGTTCGTTGTCGATGTTAAGTGTTCTCTGCGCCCTCGCGGCGCCGGTTCCAGCTTTGGCCCATCAGGATCCGCTTCCCGTTCGACAGGCGGTCGAACGCTTTCTTGTTGCTCAAAGCCAAGGGCTTCCGGGCACAGTCAGTTTCACGATCGAAGATATCGATGGCAACAACCAATTGGCGCCTTGCACTGCCCTTGACGTCTCCCTGCCGCCAGGAGCGCGCGCCTGGGGCAAGACCCATGTTGCCGTACGCTGTCTGGCACCGGAGGCGTGGGGATTGTTCGTTGCCGCCAAAGTACGCGTTATGGCCGATTATCTCGCCACGGCGCGCCCACTCAGCCAGGGCCAGGTAGTGGCGGCCAGTGACCTTGTCCGCGTGCAGGGTGATCTCGCCGACCTGCCGGCGGGCATTCTCACCGACGAGGCGCAAGCGATTGGCCGCACCCTGACACTGTCGGTGGTCGCCGGCCGGCCATTGCGCGCCGACATGCTGCGCCTGCCCTTGCTGGTGCGGCAGAACCAAACGGTCAAGCTGGTATCACGTGGTGAGGGCTTTCAAGTCGCCACCGAAGGCCGGGCCCTCAACCAGGGCAGCGAGGGTGAAGTGATTCAGGTGCGCTTGACCAGCGGCCAGGTGCTCAGCGGCATAGCCCGTGCGTCGGGCGTCGTTGAGGTTGGTTTCTAATGTAGAATCATGATGTTGGCAACGAGTCGCTCAAGTTTTGGCGCCACTTGCCGTTGATTGAGACAAGTCCAATTGCAAAAGAGGTCTCTCAAGTGAAGATTCCGAGCACACTCGCGTCAGTCGGCAAGAGTCCGGACAGCGGTCGCGCGAAGTCAGTTGGCCAAAGACCGGCCCCGGCAGCCGCCGCGCCAACCGATCAGGTTGAGTTGTCGACGCTGTCGGCACGCCTCCAGGAAGCCGGCGCGGCCCTTGACGACACTCCGGTTGCCGATGCGGCACACGTCGCCCAGATCAAGCAGGCGATTGCCGATGGCAAGTTCCAGATCGTGCCGGAGCGTATCGCCAACGGCTTGCTGCGCAGCGTCCGCGATCTACTTGCCAGCGGCAAGTAACTGAGGACACCGTGGCTGCAGCAGCGGAGCCGTTGCTGGAGAACCTCGTCGAGCGCGAGCTGAGACGGGTACAGGCTTTTCTGGCCGTTCTGCGCCAGGAGAAATCGCTACTCGAAGCCGCCAACACTGAACCCCTGGTTGCCCTGGCCGAGGAGAAGACGCGGCTGGCGGTCGAGTTGTCGCAGCTTTGCCAGGCCCGCGAAGCCGAGTTGACGCGCCTGGGTTTGATCCCCGGCAAGGCCGGCATGAATCTCTGGTGCGAATCCGCCACCGCTGCCAGCCGCAGCAGCTGGCAGCGCCTACTGGAAGCCGCTGGCGAAGCGAAGGCAGTCAACGATACCAACGGCAAGCTGATCGCACTCAGGCTCCAGCACAATCAACGCGCGCTGGCCGTGCTTACAGCTGCCGCCGATCAAGCCACCACCTATGGCCCGGATGGTCAACAACGGTTGTCAAGCGGCGGCCGTTCCCTCGGTAGCGCATAAGGGCTAGGGCAGTTTCACTTCGACGCCGAAATCAGGCGTCTTCGACTCGATCGTGATGGCGACCCGGCGATTGCGCGCCCGACCTTCGGGCGAAGCGTTATCGTCGATTGGCCGTTGATCGGCATAGCCGGTGGCGGTCATCCGCCGCGGATCGACGCCGTTGTCGATAAATAGCCTGACGACGCTCGACGCCCGCACGCCCGAGAGTTCCCAGTTCGATGGGAATTGTGCAGTAGCGATCGGCGTATTGTCGGTGTGGCCCTCGACCGTGATCGGAAAATCAGTCGGCGCCAGGATGCGGGCAACGGCATCGAGGGCCTGGATCGCGGCTGGGCCAAGACGCGCATCGCCTGGAGCGAACAGCACGCTGGCGTTGATGTCCACGGTGATTCCAGTGGCGCTTTCCGTGACCCGCACCTGCCCTTCCTTGACCAAGGGGGCCAGCGCGTCGTTGATCTCCTTGGCCATGTTACGCATCTGCTCTTTCTTCACGACTTGGCCCTGATCGGTCTTCAGGTTCGGAGTCGGCCGCCGGAATGGAATGGCCATCGGCATCGGCGCATTTGGATTGATTGCCACCTGGGCACCCGAGGTAGAGCCGGGAACGGTCCTGAATGCCGACGACAAGGTGTCCGAGAGCACGCGATACTTGCCTTCATTGACCTGCGAGACGGCATACATGACGACGAAGAAGGCGAACAGCAGGGTGATGAAATCAGCGTACGAAACCAACCAGCGTTCGTGGTTTTCGTGCTCGTCCTCACCGCGCTTTCGTCGCGCCATGGTCAGACGAGGATGCTCACAGGAAGTAGCCCTGTAGTCGCCCTTCGATGATCCGCGGGTTATCGCCATTGGCGATGCCGACCAAGCCATCCACATACATGTCGCGCATCGCCACCAAGCGTTGAATGCTGGCCAGGAGCTTTTTGGCGACTGGCAGAAAAATCAGGTTGGCCGCCCCGACGCCATAAATGGTGGCAACGAACGCAACGGCAATACCGGCACCAAGCTTTGATGGATCGGAAAGATTCTCCATCACCTGGATGAGGCCCATGACGGCACCAAGGATACCGATGGTCGGCGAGTAGCCGCCCGCCGCCTCCCAAACCTTGGCCGCCTGCTTCATCTGGTTCTCGTAGGTGACGATCTCGACGTCAAGAACCTCACGCAGGCGTTCCGGCTCGGCGCCATCGACCAGCAGTTGCAGGCCGCGACGGGCGAATGGATCCTTTAGCGTCGCGATCTGCACTTCAAGAGCCAGCAGGCCTTCCTTGCGCGCGATCTGGCCCCAGGTCACCAGCTGGTCGATCAAGCGTTGTGGCGCCACGGACGGCGGGTAAATCACCCACCGCGCCATTTGCATACCGAGGCGAAATGTCGGCCACGGACTTTGCAGCATCACCGCGCCCAAGGTACCGCCGATGACGATAAAGAACGCCGTCGGCTGCAACAGCGAACCGATATGTCCGCCTTCGAACAATTGTCCGAGCACGATGGCGGCAATGCCGACGATCAACCCGATCAGGCTTGTCCTGTCCATGGCGCCTAAGTCTCCCGCGACGCCTTGGGCGGTCTGCCGCGGCGCTTCTTGATCGGTGCTTCGGCGCCGACTTGCATGGCAGCACGCAAGCGCGCCACAGCCTGGCTGTGCAGTTGGCAAACCCGCGACTCAGTGACGCCGAGCACGTCTCCGATCTCTTTGAGGTTCATATCCTCGTCATAGTACATGGCCATGACCAACTTCTCCCGCTCCGGCAGGGCCTCGATGCCACGCAGCAACACCCGCCGGACGTCGGCGTCCTCAAGCACCGCCAACGGATCCGCCGACGCCGCCGTATCATGACGGTCAAGGTAGGCTTCCTCACCATCCTCGGCCAAATCCTCAAGATAGACCAGCTGGTGGCCACGAGCCTCTTGCAACAGCTTCTGGTAATCGGCCAGCGGCATGCCCAACGCACTGGCCAACTCGCTTTCGTTCGGCGGTCGGCCGAATTGATGCTCGAGCTGGTGAATCGCCTCTTCGACGCGGCGCATTTCCCTGCGGATGCCGCGCGGTAGCCAGTCGCTTTCGCGCAGGCCGTCGAGCATCGCACCGCGGATGCGCTGCACGGCATAAGTCTCAAATTGCGCGCCAAGCCCCTCTTCGAATCGCGTGATGGCATCAAGCAGACCGATCATGCCATTCTGGATCAGATCGTCTACCTGAACACTGGCCGGTAGCTTGGCCATCAACTGAAAGGCAAGGCGCTTGACCAGCTGCGCATACTGGCGGACAAGTTGGTCCTTGTCGGGGGCGCCCTGGGCAGTGTACATGGGGTGGAATCGCAGGCCGGGGATCGCAGCCTACTATAGCACCGAATCCAAGGCCCCCGCCGCGGGCAGCCAAGCCTGCGGCAGCAGGCCAGTATCGCCGAGTGCAGCCTCGGCGCCGACCGGCGGCAACCGCTGCAACAATGCGTCGGCCAGGTGGTCGGTCACCGGTACCGGCGACGAACCCAGGTAGTCAAGGCGCACACCCAGCCGCTCACGGGCGACGCGGCGCATATTGTCGTAGATGGCTTGCGCTTCTTCGCGCCCCTTGGCACGGGTCACAACCAGGTGGAAGGAGTCCCGCCCGTGGTCGTTGGCAATCCGCTTGATCAGGGCATAGCTGTGCGTGATGGCGCTGCCCTGGGCGGCGACGACCAGGGCAATATGGCGGGCCATACGCGCCAGCGGCGACAAGTGGTCACCACGGCGAATGGCACAATCCACGAGGACGAAATCGGCGCCCCGCTGGATCTCGGTCAGGCTCGTCCGCAAGCGCCGCTCACCAGCCGCGCCGATGCGATCGAGTTCGCGTGCCGCCCGCGCTGCCGGCACGATGCGCACCAGCGGCGCCGCCGGCAAGGAAACCTGCGCCAGGGTCTTTTCGCCGCGAAATACTTGCAGCAAGTCGTAGCGAGCCTGGAGGCCGAACGCCGACGGCGTATTGTCCGGCGCCGGGTTTTCGTCGACGATGACGACACTACGCCCCTCTGCCGCCAGAGCCGCCGCTGTCTGCACCACCAGGGTGGTTCGGCCGCAGGCTTCGCGTCCGGAAGCGAAGGCGACTACCTGCGGCGCCTGACAACCGAACAGCCGCCGCAAGCCATCGGCCTGGTCGCCGTTCCAACTGGCAAGCTCAGCCAAGGAACGCCCCCAATGAAGGCTGACCAAGCGGGCGCGAGCCCATCGCCAGGCCGACTTCGTCCTCACGCAAGCGATGCGGCGATACCTCGGCCGGCAGCTTGAATGCCCGGTGTAGCAGGTAGTTGCGATTGGCCAGATGCAGATCCTCCGGCACCCGCTGGCCGTTGGCCACATAAGCCAGCAGCAGGCCGTGGCGAACCACGGCGTCGATTGCCGGCGCCAGAGACGGCGCTTCGTCGATCTTGGTCAGGATGCAGCCGGCCAGATCTTCGCCCGAGTAGGCACGAACGACGTCGTCGAGCGTATCGCCGCGACTGCCGGCGTTGAGCAGCAGCAGGCGACGAACCTCGCCGGCACGCGTCAGCATTGCCGCCTGTTCGGCCACCATCCGGTCGCGCTGGCTCATGCCGACAGTGTCGATCAGGATCATGTGCTTGTCGCGCAGGTCGACCAGCGTGCGGCGAAGATCTTCGGTGTCACGCACGACGTGTACGGGTACGCCGAGGATGCGGCCATAGATGCGCAATTGCTCGTGGGCGCCGATACGATAACCGTCGGTAGTCAACAGTGCCAGTCGGTCGGCACCGTAGCGGACGACGCAACGCGCCGCCAGTTTCGCCGTGGTCGTCGTCTTGCCGACACCGGTCGGCCCGACCAGGGCGAAGACACCGCCACTGTCGATGATGTCGTTGTCGACGGAGAGCGTCCGCAAGCGCCGATTGATTGCCGTCGCCAGCCACTTGCGGCCATCGGTCGCCAACAGGGTCTCCGGCAGTTCGTCGGTCAATCGCCGTGCCAACAGGCTGGAGAATCCAGCGTCGAGCATTTCCGCCAGCAGCAGCGCCCGCGTCGGTGTCTGCCGCGACAGTTCGCCCCAGGCAAACCCGGCCAATTGACGCTCCAGCAGCGCCTTGATGGACTGGATGTCGGCCGCCAACTGAGCCACCGGCACTTCCGCCGCGCCAACAGTCTGCGCCCGCACTGGCCGCTGATCGGTCGCAGCACTGGTCAAGGTCGCCGCCACTTGTTCGACCGACGGCACTCCGTCTTCAGCCTTCGGTGGCAACGGCCGCAACTGCGGCCGGGGCGCCGGCACCGCGGTATGCACCGGCGGTTGCCAGGCCCGGAAGGGCTCCTGGGCGCGTGCCTTGGTCGACAGGCTGACCGTATAGTCGCCATCATCGCTGGGCGGCGGCTGTCGTGAGGGTTTGGCCACCACGGGAGCGGACTCGGGAGCGTTGGAGATGGCATCCAGGCTTGCCGCCGACATGGCGGTGATCTCGACGCCGCCCGGAACAGACTTGTTGGCGATGATGATTGCATCGGGGCCAAGTTGTTCCTTTACCCGGCGCAGCGCCTCTCGGGCCGATTCGGCCACAATGCGTTTTACAGTCATGTCTTAGCTCCGATAACGGTCGTCACCCTGATCGTCTTCGATTCCGGCACCTCGCCGTTGGCCAGGACTTTCAACGCCGGCCACGCCCGGCGGAGGAAACGCGACAGCAGCCAGCGCAGCTGCCCCGGGACCAGGAGTACCGCCGGCAGACCGACGTCCTCCTGGCGCTGTGCCGCAGCGGCGGTCTCGCGCAACAAGGTATCGGCAAGTCCCGGCTCGATGGCCGAGGCATCGCCGCCACTGCCCTGCACTGCCTGCCCGAGCAGACGTTCGAGGCTCGGTTCAAGCGCCATCACCTGCATGTCGGCGCTGCCTGGATACAGCTGCTGGACGATGGCACGACCGAGCGCAATCCGCACCTGCGCGGTCAATTCCAGCGGGTCCTGATTGCGCGGCGCGTACTCGGCGAGCACATCGATGATGGTGCGCATGTCACGAATGCTGACACCTTCCTCGAGCAGGTTCTGCAGCACGCGCTGCACCGTCGCCAGTGGCAACAGCTTGGGCACCAGATCCTCGATCAACTTGGGCGCGTCTTTGGCGAGATGATCGAGCAGTTGCTGGGTCTCCTGCCGGCCCAGCAATTCAGCGGCATGGGAGAGGATGATATGGTTCAGGTGGGTGGCGATCACGGTGCCGGCGTCTACCACCGTGTAGCCCATCGTGTGCGCCTGGTCGCGTTGCCCGGCATCGATCCATGTCGCTGGCAGGCCGAAGGCCGGATCCTTGGTTTGCGCCCCGTTCAACGTACCGCTGACCCGCCCGGGATTGATAGCCAGGAACATACCCGGATAGGCCTCGCCGACGCCCGCCTCGACACCCTTGAGGGCAAGGCGATAGGCATTTGGCTTCAGTTCCAGGTTGTCACGGATATGCACCGGTGCCGAAAGGAAACCAACCTCCTGGGCGAACTTCTTGCGCAAGCCACGGATGCGCTTGAGCAGCTCGCCGTCCTGTCCCTTGTCAACCAGCGGAATCAGCCGATAGCCGACTTCCAGGCCGAGCACATCCACCGGCGCGACGTCCGCCCAACTGGCCTCGAGGGTCTCCTGCGCCGGCGCCACAGGCGCGGTCACCAGGGGCTCCAGCTTGCGCTTGCGGTCAAAGGTCCACCAGGCGAGCGAGCCGATCAGCGCGGCCAACAACAGAAAGGCAAAATGTGGCATGCCCGGGATCAGACCAAGGACGCCCAGGATGCCCGCGGTCAAGACCATGACCGGCGGATTGCCGAATACCTGGCCGATGAATTGCTGGCCGATATCGCCTTCGCCATCGCCAACCCGGGTCACCACCAGGCCGGCTGCCGTCGAGATGATCAGGGCCGGTATCTGCGCCACCAGACCGTCGCCAATGGTAAGCAGCGTGTAGTTCTTGGCCGCTTGTGCCGCCTCCATGTCGTGCTGCAGGATGCCGACAATCAGGCCACCCAGAATATTGATCACCAGGATCAGGATGCCGGCGACTGCGTCGCCGCGGACGAATTTCGAGGCGCCGTCCATGGCACCGTAAAAGTCCGCCTCCTGAGCGACCTCTTTGCGCCGACGGCGGGCGTCGTCCTCGCCGATCAGACCCGCGTTGAGATCGGCGTCGATGGCCATCTGCTTGCCCGGCATGGCATCGAGGGTGAAGCGTGCCGATACTTCGGCGATGCGTCCGGCACCCTTGGTGATGACGACGAAGTTGATCACGGTGAGGATGATGAAGACGACGATGCCCACCGTGTAGTTGCCGCCGACCAGGAAGTGACCGAAGGACTCGATCACCTTGCCGGCCGCATCCGGACCGGTATGCCCCTGCAGGAGCACGACGCGCGTCGAGGCGACATTGAGCGACAGGCGCAACAGGGTGGTGACCAACAGGACGGTCGGGAAAATCGAGAAGTCGAGCGGCCTCTGCGCATACATGGCCACCAGCAACACCATCACCGCCAGGGCAATGTTGAAGGTGAAGAACAGATCGAGGGCGAAGGGCGGCAGCGGCAGGACCATCATCGCCAGGATGGCGATGATGAGGCCGGGGGCCGCGAGCGCTCTTAGGTTGTTGCGGCTGAAGAAGACGTCAAGGGCGACGCTACTGTTCACGTTTCAGCTCCGCCAAGGCCCGGGTCCAAGCCGGCGGGGACGGCAATTGCGGTCGGCGCCGTCGGCATCATCGCCAGCTGGCCAGCGGAGGCAAAATAGCGATTGAGCTGATAGACATAGGCCATGACCTCGGCGACGGCGGCATAGAGCGTCGCCGGAATCTGATCACCCAATTCGGCGTGACGATAGAGGGCGCGGGCGAGCGGCGGTGCTTCGAGTACCGGTACCTTGTGCTCGTCGGCGATCTCGCGGATCTTTTGCGCAATGATGTTCATGCCCTTGGCCACCACGACGGGCGCGCCCGCCGCGCCGCTGTCGTACTTCAACGCGACCGCGAAATGGGTCGGATTGGTGACGACGATATCGGCCTTTGGCACTTCGCTCATCATCCGCCGGCGGGCGATCTCGCGCTGCTGGCTGCGGATTCGCGCCTTGAGCAAGGGATCACCTTCGAGTTCCTTCATCTCCTGGCGCAGTTCTTCGCGCGTCATGCGCAAGCCCTGGTAGTAGCGCCACAACTGGAAGGGCACATCGATGGCGGCGATGACCGCCAAGCCACCGACCATGGCCATGGCAGCGAACAACAACATGCGCGCAAATGACGCCAAAGCACCTTCCAGCGGTTCGCCGAGCAGCGCAAACAGTTGCCCTTGCTGATGACTGACCATCCAGTAGACCACGCCACCGATCAGCAAGGCTTTCAATACGGCCTTGACCAGCTCGCCGATGCTCTGCCATGAAAACATGCGACCGATGCCTTTGCTCGGATCCAGGCGTTCGAAGCGCGGTGTCAGTGCTTCCGGAGCGAACGTCCAGCCGCCAAGTGCCACTGGCGTCATTAGCGCGGCGACAATGGTGAGCGCGAAGATCGGCGCCGCCATTAGCAGGCCTTCCCAGGAAAGCGTCGCGAAGGTTATGGACAGGTTGTGGGTGTCGAAGGCGGCACTGCGATCGAAGGTCAGACCGTGGCGTATAATGCCAGTTGCATGACCGGTCAGCCAGTCGCCGTTCAGCCAGACGCCGCCGATGGCAGCAGCCATGATCAGGAATGCCATCAGCTCCCGCGACTGCGGCACCTGACCCTCAGCACGCGCCTTTTCCAGGCGCCGCGCCGATGCTGGTTCTGTCCGTTCGAGATCGCTCTCTTCAGCCAAAAAGACTTCCCTCCATGCCGGCAATTATTGCCGGCATGGAATAGGTCTATTACGGGATTAGAAGCGGATTAGGCGGCCTTTTCAGGCAGAGATGCCTTGCTCGATATGAACGAAGAGCGTGGTACGCCGCGGCCCTCGCCCAGCGCGCCGAGCAGTTCCTTCATGTCGAGGATCAGGACGATCTGGCCATTCGACAAGGTTGTGACACCGGCGACACCCTTCGGCCGAAAATCATCGAGCGACTTGATGACCGCATCTTCACGGCCCATGAAGCCGTCGATGGCGAGAATGAAGGTGTTTTCCGCTGTCTGCATCAGCACACCATACTCGGGCACACCCTCCGGACTCCAGCCAAGCAAATACGACATCGGATAGACCGGCAGGACCTCGCCGCGGACCACCATGGTGGCGCGACCGCCAACCTCCTGGACTTCTGCCAGATCGATGGGCAGGATCTCGCGCACCATCGACAAGGGCACGGCGAAGGGCTGGCGGCCCATTTGAACCAGCAGCACGGGCAGGATGGCCAGCGTCAGTGGCAACGAAATAACGAAGGTCGTGCCGTTGCCCGCGTGCGAGCGAATTTCGATGGAACCGTTCAGCTTCTGGATGTTGGTCTTGACCACGTCCATGCCGACGCCGCGACCGGACACATCGGAGGCAAATTCCTTGGTCGAAAAACCCGGCAGGAAAATCAGGTTGTAGCTCTGCCGCTCGTCCATGGTATTGGCTTCTTCATCCGTGATGAGGCCTTTTTCCAGGGCTTTGGCGCGCAGTCGCTCGGGGTTCATGCCGCGGCCATCGTCGGCGACGATGAGTACGATGTGATCGCCCTCTTGCCGGGCTTCGAGTCGCACTTCCGACTTCTCGGTCTTGCCGCTGGCCAGTCGTTCCGCCGGTGGTTCGACACCGTGGTCAACCGCGTTGCGGATCAAATGGATGATCGGATCGGAAAGATCCTCGATCATCGTCTTGTCGATCTCGGTGTCTTCCCCGGCCAGGACCAGTTCTACATCCTTGCCCAGATTGCGCGCCAGGTCTCGGGCGATGCGCGGGTACTTCTGAAACAGCCGTCCGATCGGCTGCATGCGCGTCTTCATGACCGCGTTCTGCAAGTCCGAGACCAGCAGATCGAGCTGACTCACGGCCTGATCGAGGGCGTGCAGCGTGTCGGTATCGTTGCGACCGTTGATGATGTCGGAACGCAGCGAGGTGAGGCGGTTCTTGGTCAAGCCGATCTCGCCGGACAGGTTGAGTACCTGATCGAGACGGGAGGTATCGACACGAATCGAGTTGTCGCGCGTCTTTTCTTCCGTCCGGCGACCGACCGGGCCCTGGTAACCGGGTTTGTCGCTGGCGCGCCGCCCGATCGCCTTCTGGATGATCTGCTCCGGCGTCTCGCTACTGACGTCGTGGTGAATCGCGACCTCGGCCTTCGTCGTTGCCGCAGCGGTCGCTGCCGGCGCACCCGCCACAACCTGAAAGAGCTTGTCCCAATCAGGACCCGCGGCACCGCCGGCGGCGGCTGGCGCCGGGGTGGCAATGGCTGCCGTCGTCGGCACCTTGGTCGTCTTCACTTCACCGGCAATGGCCGCTTTCAGGCCGGCCAACAACTCGGCATCGGCGGCCGGCGGCTGGCTACCTCGTTCGAGGTAGGAAAACATGTCCCGCACTGCGCCGGTGGCAGCCATGACTATATCCATGGCTGCCTCGGTGACTGCCATCTCGCCGTTGCGAAACTTGTCGAACAGATTCTCGGTCAGGTGGCAGAGGGTCACCAGTTCGCTGGCATTGAGGAAACCAGCGCCGCCCTTGATGGTATGGAAGCCGCGAAAGATATCGTTGAGCAGCTTCTTGTCATGCGGCGTCTTTTCGAGGTCGACCAGCTTGTTGTCGACGTCGGACAGCAGGTCCGTGGCCTCGACCAGGAAATCCTGCAGCAGGTCTTCCATACCGGAGAATTCGCTCATCTGCTACCCCCTTTCACAGCCAACGTCTTGCCGCAATCCTCAGAAACCCAGACTTTCCAGCAGCTCGTCCACCTGCGACTGCGAGCCGACGACATCGTTACGGCCGGCAGCATCGATTACCGGCCCGTTGAGCAGGCCGCTATCGGTTTCGCCACGACGTTCCACCGGCACCGCCTCGACCAGCACCTGCAGCAACTGCGACTCCAAACCCTGCACCAGATCGACCACCTTGCGGATGACTTGGCCGGTCAGATCCTGAAAGTCCTGCGCCATCATGATCTCGATCAGTTGCTCGTTGGTTGCCTTGAGCTTTCCTGGCGCCTCGTTGAAGTAGGCACCGCTATCAGTGGCCAGCTGTTTGAACTCGTCCATCGACAACTGGTTAGCGAACATTCGTTGCCAGCGCGCCGCCAATGCCTCACTGCGGGCGAGCAGGTCGTCCTGCAACGGCTTGGCGATGTCGGTGGCATTCAACACCCGTGACGCGGCCTGCTCGGTCATCTGGGCGATGTAGGTCAAGCGCTGNNAGTTGGCGGGCCATGTGGCCGAGACGATTGAATACCGCCGCATCATCGCCAGCCGCCGCTTGTTGATGCTCGGGCTCGGCAGCGGCAACGTTGGCGACCACGCTGTCGAAAAGCGCTTGCAGTTCGTCCGAATCACCGGACGCATCCGACGCCCGCGGCGGCGGTGGCGGCGCGACGGCGACACCACCGGCAATGCTGTCGAACAAGGCCTGGAGGTCCTCGGAATCGCCGGACTCATCCATCTTGAGCGGCTTGGCCATGTTCAGGCTCCCATCTTTTCGAAGATCTTGACCAACTTCTCGTTAAGCGTCGCCGCCGTGAAGGGCTTGACGATGTAACCGGAAGCGCCCGACTGGGCGGCAGCGATGATGTTTTCCTTCTTCGCCTCGGCCGTGATCATCAGAACCGGCAGGTGTTTGAGCGCCGCGTCGGCACGCACCCTTTGCAGCAGGGTCAGGCCGTCCATGTTGGGCATATTCCAGTCGGAGACGACGAAATCAAAACCACCGCCCTGCAGCTTCTGCAACGCCACCGCGCCATCTTCTGCTTCATCGACGTTGGTGAAGCCGAGCTCCTTGAGCAGGTTGCGTACGATCCGGCGCATCGTCGAAAAGTCGTCGACCACCAGAAACTTGAGCTTGCTTGGATCCACAGCCATCAGTACGTTCTCCGAAACTCAGTCATGAGCTGCCCGTTGCAGCATCGGTCGTATGGTTTCCGCCAGCATCTCGGCATCGAACTTGGCGACGTAGGCATCGACACCAACATTCTTGCCCATCGCCTTGTTTGCCTCGGAAGACAACGACGAATGCATGACCACTGGAATGCCATCGAAGCGCGGATCCGACTTGATGTTCTTGGTCAGTACATAACCGTCCATCTCCGGCATTTCGGCATCGACGAGAATCAAGCTGACCTCGTCACGCACGCTGCGGCCGAGCTGCTGGCAATGGGCAGCAATTCCCGACAACCTTGTCCAGGCTTCGAGGCCGTTGAGGGCGTGCTTGTGCTTGACGCCCAGCTTATCGAATACTTCGGCAATCTTCTTGCGCGCCACGGCCGAATCGTCCACAAAGAAGACATTGATGTCATCCGCTTGCTGGATACGTTCAATCTGGCCGATGATCGATTCGCCGAAGGTATTGGCCATGATCTGCTCGACGTCGACGATGGAAACCAGCTTGCCGTCGGGCATCTCGGTAATGGCGGTGATGTAGGCGTGCAGGCCGGTCGATACCACAGATTCCGGCGCCCGGACCTTCTCCCAGTCGACGCGGATGATGCGGTCGACGCCGTGCACCAGAAAGCCCAGCGTCCGCTTGCTGTATTCGGTAACCATCATCGAGCCGCCCAGCGCCGTCGGCGCGTCGGCCAGGGTCATCACCGTCGCCAGGGAAACCACCGGAATCACGTTGCCGCGCAGGCTGATCAATCCCTCGACGCCGGCCGGCATGTTCGGCGTCTTGGTAATTGCCGGCGTCCGGCAAACCTCCCGGACCTTGAAGACATTGATGCCGAAGGTCTCATGCGTCCCGAGCGAGAAGAGAAGGATCTCCATCCGGTTGGAACCGGCAAGCTTGGTCCGCGCGTCGACACTCTCGAGCAAGGTGGCATTCTGGGGTTGGGCGAGACTCATGGCATTCATGATCGTTCTCCGCTCGGTCAGGCAGGTACGGCCTGCGCGGCATTGCCAAGCAACAGGCGGCTCAAGGTCTCGGCCAGCCGCTGGGGTTCGAATTTCGGCACGTATTCGTCGACACCTACCGACTTGCCGAGTTGCTGGTTCGACATCGACGACAGCGACGAATGCATGATCACCGGAATGCCGCTGAAGCGCTGATCGCCCTTGATGCTCTTGGTCAGGATATAACCGTCCATCTCCGGCATCTCGACGTCGGTCAACACCAGTTGCACCAGTTCCTTGACCTTGCGGCCGGTCGACTCGGCGTAGGCGGCGATCTTCTGCAGCTCTTCCCAGGCCATGCGGCCGTTGATGGCCGCGACGTAGCGAATTCCCAGGACCTTCAGCGTCCGCTCGATCTGGCTGCGTGCCACCGACGAATCATCGGCAAACAGGACCGTCAGGTCATCGCGATTGATCGGCTTGATGCCGGCAAACAGGAAATCGTCGTCGATCTTGGTCGTCTCGGCCAGCACCCGCTCGACGTCGAGCATCATTACCAGACGCGCATCCGGCAACTCGGTAATCGCCGTCACCAATCCGCCCATATTCGTGGTCAGCATTTCCGGCGGCACCCGCATCTGCGCCCAGTCGAGGCGCAAGATCGTATCCACCGCCTCGACCAGGAAACCTTGCGTATGGCCGTTGTATTCGGTCACGATCATGATGTCGCGCGGCGAGTCCGGCTGCACGCCGGCGTACTCGGCCAGATCGACCACCGGCACCAGAGCTCCACGCAAGCTGACCATGCCCTTGACCGCCGGCGGCATGTCCGGAGCGGCCGTGATGGCGGGCGTGCGCATCACTTCCCGAACCTTGAAGACGTTGATGCCATAAGTCTCGTGGCGCCCCGTGCGGGCATCGACACCGAGCGTGAACAACAAGATCTCCAGCTTGTTGGTGCCGGCGAGACGCGTGCGCGCGTCTATGCTCTTCAGTAAGTCGGACATGTGACAACCTCATTTCCGGCATCGACGGGACGGTCGATCAGCCTGCCACGGGGAATCTTACGTTATTTTTACCGGCTCTGGCGGCCCCCGACCGCTCGATTGTGCCGCAGCAGGACCGGCGGAGAATCCGCGGCACGGCGCGGTTCTGGAACAAACAGGTCTAACTGATGGCGAACAGCTTGCCGAAATTCGCGATATCGAGGACTTGCCTGACGGCTCCGCGGCAACGATCCAGGCTGACCGATTTGCTGGCGGCCTGGGCTTTATCGCGCAGCATCAACAACATGCCCAGCGCCGAACTATCGAGATAGTCGACGTCGCCCAGGTCCACCGAAATCGTTCGGCAGTCCTCCGCGGTGATGGCCTTTTCCGTCGCCTCGCGAAAATCCCGATGCGAACTGAAGTCGAAACGGCCCTGCAGCCGGATGACCGAACAGCCGTCAGCATTCATCACCGTTGTACGCATAATTCGATTCCCTTGATCAGTTGATTCCAGTATATCTCTTCAGCCCCGCTCGCACTTGCGCAAACGCTCGAGCAAACGCACCGAAATCTGGCCAAGTGGCGCCACCTCGGCTACCGCTCCAACTTGGGCGGCTTCTCGCGGCATGCCATAAACGACGCAGCTGTCCTGATCCTGGCCAATGGTCCAGGCTCCGGCATTGCGCATTTTCAGCATCCCCTGTGCACCATCCTTGCCCATACCGGTCAGGATAATGCCCGTGGCATCGCGACCAACCTGTTCGGCAACGGAATCGAACAACACGTCGACCGACGGCCGATGGCGGTTGCGGAGTTCCGACTTGTCCAGGTCGGCAAGCAGCATGCCGCCTTGCCGGCGCACTCGCAGATGCGAGTGGCCCGGTGCAAGATAGGCAGTGCCTGGGCGCAGCCGCTCACCACCGCCCTGAGCCTCGACGACATGCAGCGCCGACAGGCTATCCAGCCGCTTGGCGAACGATGCGGTGAAAGTCTCCGGCATGTGCTGAACCATGACAATGGGCGGCATTTCGGCCGGCAGCAGCGTCAGCACGTCCTTGATCGCCTCGGTGCCGCCAGTTGACGCACCGATGGCAATCAGGTGGCTAGTGAGCAGCCGCTGCGAAAAGCCACCACCCGCGTTGGCCAGCCGAATCGGGGCCTCCGGCCGCGGCGTCGCCAATCGACCACGGGTGCCAAAGGCAGCGCGAATCTTGTCCCGCACTTCGTCGCCATAGGCCAGCAGCGCGGCATCGCTATCGGCCCTCGGCTTGGCGACGAAATCGATCGCTCCGGCCTCAAGCGCCTGCAAGGTAACCTCGGAGCCGCGGGCAGTCAGGGAGGAGATCATCACTACCGGCATCGGACGCAAGCGCATCAAGCGGCCGAGAAACTCGATGCCGTCCATCTTCGGCATCTCGACATCGAGGGTCAGGACGTCCGGGTTGAGCGTCTTGATCATCTCCCGGGCGGCCAGAGGATCAGGCGCCGCACCCACCACTTCGATGTCCGGCGCGTTGCCGATGACTTGCGTCAACAGTGCCCGCATCAGCGCCGAATCGTCAACGATCAGTACTTTGATGGTCATCAGGTAAACAGTTCGATATCGCCGGAAACCGGGCCCTCGTTGAGTCGCTCCGCGTACTCCTTCTCGCGGCGGATGACCGTATCGTTGTGCAGACGCACCAGTTTCTTGACCAAGACCCGGCCGGTAAAGGGGAAGAAGTAGACCTTGCGCGGGTGCACGTCCAGTAAATCCTGGGCCTTGACCGGGATTCCTTCCGTCTTGAGAAACTTGAGGACGAAGCTGGAATTGCGGTCGCCGACCTGGCTGCTGGAAAGCGTCGCCATGACGCGGCCACCGCCAAAAACCTTCGCTTCCAGATTGCTCCGCCGAGCACCGAGCTTCATCAAATGGTTGATCAATACCTCCATGGCATAGGTACCGTAGCGGGCCGATGCCACTTGGTCCTCACTATCGCCGTCGGCCAACATGAAATGGTTCATGCCGCCCAGGCCGCGCTCGCGATCGCGAATGCAGGCCGAGACGCAGGAACCGAGCACCGTCACCAGCATCATTTCAGAAGTGGTAACGAAGTACTCGCCGGGCAGCACTTTGACTGCCTCGACATCGAACTGGCGATCGAAGTAGCGATTGCTGGCCAGATGTTCTGCCGAGCCGGATTCCGTATCGCTCATTTGGCAGCCTTCGCCGTTTGTCGCACTTTGTCCGCCCGCTCATAAACTGTCCGTCCAAGCGAGTGAAACAAATCCGCAGCGTGGAGAAAGCTCTCGGAATGACCGGCGAACAGCAAGCCTTCCGGTCGTAACAGCGGCATAAATCTCTTGAGAATCTGATACTGCGTCGGCTTGTCGAAATAGATCATCACGTTACGGCAGAAGATGACATCAAGCGACTCGCGCACCGGCCAACGCGGGTCGAGCAGGTTGATGCGGGTGAATGTGATCAGGCGTTGCAGTTCGGGACGCATCCGGGCATAGCCGACCTGCGCCCCAGAGCCCTTGAGGAAAAAACGCTGCAAGCGTTCCGCAGACAGGCGCTCGACCCGCTCCATCGGATAGACGCCGCGCTGAGCGGTCGCCAGGACATTGGTATCGATGTCGCTGGCGAGAATCTCTACCGATGGGCTCAGGGTGTCAAACGTCTCGCAAGCCGTGATGGCCAGCGAGTATGGTTCCTCCCCGGTGGAAGCCGCGGAGCACCAGATCCGCAATGGCCGATGATGGGCAGCCTGCAGATGCTTGCGCAGGATGTCAAAGTGGTGCGCTTCGCGAAAGAAGGAGGTCAGGTTCGTGGTCAGCGAATTGACAAAGGTTTCCCACTCCTGAGGATCGCCGGTTTCGAGCAGCGACAGATACTCGGCGAACGTCGCCAGCCCGAGCGCCCGCAGGCGCCGTGCCAGCCGCGAATAGACCATGTCCTGCTTAATCGGCGCCAACGAGATTCCCGCCTGCTGGTGGATCAGCTTGCGGATGCGCTCGAAGTCTGCCTGCGTGAAATGAAATTCGCGCTCAGGCATCAACGAGGGTGCGGCTTGCGGATCGAATGCTGGCAAGGCCTAGAACTCCTCCCATTCATCGTCGCCTTGCACCAGTCCCGGTGGGACTCGCGCCGGCGGCTTCGAACCAGTGGCCGAAGCCCCCCCACTTGCCCTCGCAGACCATGCCCCGCGGATGTACTCGATATTGCGCACAGTCTCGTCGGAGTGCTTGGCGAAGTCTCCCTTCAGGAGCTGTGTCGCCGACTTCGCGTCGCCCGCGAGCTTCCGTCGAACGATGTCGCCTGCGTTGTGGTGGAAGTTCGCGTGCGACGTAACGAGGTTTTGACAGCGTTTGTCACCCCCCATGGCCGGGCGACAGGAGGCGTAAATCCACTTGCCCAGGGCGCACTTGTCGTCGCAACTGATCACGGCCGCATCAAGCGTTTCCTTGCTGGTGCCCGCGACAAACGAGAGCAGCCGGTATTTCCAGTCCCGGTGCGCCTTGATCGCCGCATCGAAGTCCATCTGGTCGGCGGGTCCCTGCAACTGCTTCGGTGTTGCATCGCGCAGGGCCGCAGCAGGCAGATGCGAGGTGTTGGCTCCACCTGCCGCTAACCGGAACATGCCCACCGCCTGCACCAGCCCTCTGGCTTGCTCTTCCAGACTCTCCGCCGCCGCCGCCGCTTCTTCCACCAACGCCGCGTTCTGCTGCGTCACCTCGTCCATC
>PMIF01000007.1 GCA_003157035.1 Rhodocyclaceae bacterium | reverse complement strand
TAGCTGCCTTGATTTATATGACGGCTGCAGACGACAGCAGCACAGTTGTCAACCAGGAACTGGTGAACGCCAAGCGATACCAGTATGAAGTGGAACGCTTTGGCGGCAAGGCGGCCGTCCTGATGGTGGAATTGAATCACTGGTTCGACAGTTTGTGGCAAGGGAAGCGACTGGCCGCAACGATTGCAGGTCTCTCCATTGCAGTCGCCCTCGGGTGCTTCTGGATTGCCCACGTCCTGGCGGACGATTTGCCAGCCAATGACCATGGGGACCAGATCGACTGAGTTCCGTTGCAGCAACGCCAGGCCACTGCCGTCGTGTCGCTTTGCGTCCCGGCCCAAGTCAGCTTGACTTTCGTTGGGCAGTGGCGTTGAATGAATCTGTAGATATTTACTCAAGTATATCGCCGAGCCGCCAAGGCGGAGGAAGTTGCCATGATCGACATCGATGGACTCAGCAGCGTGCATTGATTTGCCCATGGAGGGTTCGCCATGAAACGCGAAAGAATGGTCTACTACATCAGCGCCCGCCCGGAAGCTTATGAGATATGGGGCGAAGTCGGTCACGGGGAAGCACAGCAGCTTGCCCGTGTCATCGCGGCACGGGCTAGGGCGCACTATCCAAATATCGAATTCCGTGTTGACGATGAATGGCACCATCATGCTCCGGGCATGTCGGCGGTGGCCGCCTATATCGACCGGCACTGGCAGACTTGGGCGGACAAAGCGCACGTTCCACTGATGTCGGCCTGAAGCAGTGACGTGAATTCCCACTTGGCGGGCCAGGGCGATCGGTATCAAGCGAGTTCGCCGCCCGCCGGTTCAGTTCGCCAATCCCGCAGATTCACCAGAGAGGTTCCCAATGCCAGCTCGCCCCGTTAGTGAAGTGATTGGAAAGCGCCCGATACCTGCCGCAGGCCTGAGCGCTTGCGTCGGTGACGCGGCCAGCATCATGAAGAGGTACCGAACCTCAGCCGTATTGGTTGTGGACGAAGGAATCCTGCGCGGGATATTCACCGAACGCGATCTTGCATGCCGCGTTATCGCCGAACGACTTGATCCGCAGCAGACTCGGCTGGACGCAGTAATGACGCGCAAGATGCGCACCATCACGCCAGAAAAGCCGTTCGGTCATGCACTTCATCTCATGTTTGAAGGTGGCTTTCGACATGTTCCGGTCGTTGATCGTGCCGGGCATCCGCTTGGTGTGGTGGCTGCGCACGATGCGCTCGCGATGGATAGCCTGCTTCTTGGTGAGGAACTCGTGCGACGGGAGGAAATTTCCGTCATCCTGTGACGCCTTCAAGCGAAGCAGCACATTGACGAAGATCATTTTCTTTCCGCTCGCTCCGGGGCACTATCGACGGCATTGATCTCTGGCGGACCGTCCACCGCGGCCCTGTTCAAACGATGGCACTGATTCCGCATCGCCCATCACTTGCCGAAGGAATATCGTGATCCCGACGAAGAGTAGGGCACGCGTTCGGCCTGCAAGAACAATCGCCGATTCATCCTCGAGGGGAGCTGAATCTTGCTCGGTGTGGGTGTGCGGTGGCCGCGTAGAAAATGTACGTCGGAGCGAGTAGAAGTTGGTACAATGGCGCCTTGCGCGTGCGCCTGTTTGTTTAAAAATCAAATGGTTGCGCACTAGGTGCTGTGCCTTCCGAGCCGGGGGTTTTGAGTTCGAGTATCGCCGGGCGGGCCAGACCAAAGGTTTCCAGTGGTGGCTGTAGCTCAGTTGGTAGAGTCCTGGATTGTGATTCCAGTTGTCGTGGGTTCGAGCCCCATCAGCCACCCCACCAAACATCAATAAAACCAGCCACGTGGCTGGTTTTATTGTTTCTGGGGTCGCCTCGGCGAAGGTATTGTTTTTTCGCTCTGAGTGTCCCGGTTTTGTCCCCGTTGTCACCGCATCGTATCCGCTTGATGCCCTCACTTTCTGCCCCCGGGCGGAAGTACCTTGCGCGGCGACGACAAAGAAGCAATGCGTCCCCCGTTTGATGTCGCAGTTCAGGCGTGCAACGACTTGAGCGCCACTTCCGGCGCGTTCGATACGATCTTGAGCAATGCGGCCGCCGGGCCGGTTGGATTGCGGCGATGCTGTTCCCAGTTCTGCAAGGTCTTGATGCTGACCCGCATCAGCCGCGCGAATTCGCTTTGAGAGAGGCCGATCCGTTCGCGCACGGCCTTGGGGTCGGGCTGCTCGATCTGGATGCGTCGCGACGCCTTGCGCTTGCCCTGCGCAATTTCCTTGGCTTCGCTCAGGCTCTGCAAAAGGTCGTCGAACAATTCTTTGTCCATGTCATAGCTCCTTCACGTACTCCCGAAGAACCTCGGTTTCCCTGTCTGTTAGGTTGTCCTTCTTGGACTTCGGCTAGGCCACCAGCATATAGATCTGATGGTGATCCTTGATCCAGTAATAGATAAGTCTTCCGCCGCCGCTCTTTCCGCGCCCCTGCATGGCGAATCACAGTTTGCGGATACCGCCTCCGCCCGGAATCAGGTCGCCGCGCTCCGGGTCTTCCAGCAAAGTCGTCTGAACTTCCCGATACTCATCGTCGGTCAGTAGACTGGTGACCATGCGCGTGAATGTCGGCGTTTCGATAAATTCCATGGCACATGTTTATACGCCATTGGCGGATAGAGCAAGACTGGCCGTCAATAGGCGGCAACCTTCAAAGGGAATCGATACAAATCGACTACGCTGCCACGAACCCCGGCAGCCGCCGCACAGCCGGGAGTCGTGAATGTCGACCTGTCTTGAGTTGTTCCGGCGCGCGCAAGGCCGAGAAGGAGCGGAGCAGCGTACTTCAGCGCACAGACGACGCCAGCATCGGTCGGTAGGCTGTACCAATTGACCTGTCGCAATGGTGGCGATGCCGAATCGCGTCCAGCACGACAGGCCAAGCCTGCAAGCGGACCTTCCTAGCGGTCCTTGCAGCCCCAAGTGTCTGATCTTATCGGGAGGTTGGTTATGAAATGGGCGGGTATGTATCTTGTCGGTTTTGTTGTCCTGATCGGCGGCCTTCTGGCAGCGCTGTGGAAATTGGGTATTCTGGCAACCATCGGTACGGCGTGGACTTTGATCGGAGTCGTGATCCTGATCGGCTTTGGCATCATGATCTCCGTCTCCAACAGCGGCAGCAAAGAGAACATCGAAATTGACCGGAAGTGAGCCTGTCGACCTAAAAGGTGGGCGCCTCAGCGGCAGATTGCCCACCCCTGCCGACGACGGATCGACCGATCAAGGCAAACCCATCAAATTGGTCGGCACTTCAAGATCGACCGCTCATTCGGTGGCGGCGTAGTGATAGTACATTGCATTCAGATACCTCGCCACTTCAGCCACATCATCGTCAGTCCACTTTAGCCGGGCAAACCCCTCCCAGTGGCGAACTTCGGACAGTAGACGCGGCCAATCAGTAGCAAGCTTCTTGTCGCGCCAATGCACTTGCGTGCCGTGACAGGCGATGCAATGAGTCGAATATAACAACTCGCCCCGGCTGGGGTCGTACGTTCGCCGCTCGTCGGCAATAGCGAGATCTGCGAACAAGGCACACAGTGCGGCAAGCAGAGTCCTGCGGATCATGACATTCCCCGTCTGTATTGCTACGCCGTCAGTATAGGCTCAGGCAACGCATCTTCAGATGCAGGTGTTGTGCCTTGTGGCACAACCTATCGCCTGCCGCTACCGTTTGCCCAACGTGCGCGTATAAGCCGCCGTATCGGCCTGGTAGCAGGCGCAAGAGGCGGCCTCCAGGCCGGGCCGATCGAGAACCGTGATGTCGCCACGGCTGTAGGCGATCAAGTGCCGGCTCTGTAGCGCCGAGGCCGCTTTGGTGACGCCGACCCGGCGTACCCCCAACATGTAGGCGAGAAATTCATGGGTGACGTGGAACCGATCTGACTGCGCCCGATCGTGGGTCATCAGCAGCCAACGGGCCAGCCGCGTTTCGACGACGTGGAAGCGGGTGCAGGCGGCCGCTTGCGTTAGTTGGCACATCANNAGGCGCAGTGCCATTCCTTCTCCCTGGACCAAGGCGTGAAACGGCGAAGCGTCGACACCGAGGATGAGCGAGACACCGAGCATGCCTTCGTTGCCAACCAGAGCGACCTCAAGAATGTTGTGCTGGTCGGCCGCTGTGGTGAGGGAAATGAAGCTCTGCAGCGGAAAATAGACATCCCGGATCTGCTCTCCTGGTTCCACCAGAATCTCGGCAAATACCAGGCTGGCCGGTTCGCACTCGGCTAGCAGGCGCTGCTGATCCTTGCGCGGCAGGCGGGCCAGTAGTTGGTTGGCGGCGGGGTCTGGCTGGACAGGTCGCACGTGGATCCTCCGGGCGGCAGGAATGGCGGTGGCGCCTCAATTCCTGAACAATATTGCCGGCAGCATGGGACCAGGAAAGGCCGCTGTCTGGGCGCTAGCGCACAAAGCGTGCCGGCGGCGTTTCGGCCCGGCGAGCGTTGTGTTCGTTACCGAACAGATTGTCCAATCGCCATGGCAGTAGGCTTCGGACGTGGTTGCCAGACGGCGTCCCCTGTGTCTGCCGTTGGCCGGGCGTAACGGTGAAGGGAAGCAATCGATGGATCTTGGTAGCTCATTTGCTTCGGTGATCAACTGCGATCCGATCCTCCGGCGCATTCAGAGGCGGCTGGCTGATCAGGTGAAAACTCCTTTTGCCATCCGCCTGTGGGGGGATCGCGCTTATCGCTTTGGTGTCGGCGAGCCTGCTGTGGATATCGTCGTGAACGATCGCAGTGGATTGGCTGCTCTCAGCAGCCTGGATGAACTCGGCATTTGTGAAGCCTACATGGCCGGCAGCCTGGACNNCCAGGCCATCGCGGCGCACTACGAGTTCGCCAACGAGTTCTATCTCAAGTTCCTCGATACCACCCGCTGCTATTCGCAGGCAATATTCGCGGACAACGAAGAAGCACTGACATCGGCACAGCAGCGCAAACTGGATTTCGCCATCGACTCCTGTCGGTTGCAAGCGGGGGATCGCGTCCTCGACGTTGGCTGCGGTTGGGGAAGCTTTACCGAGCATGCCGGGCGGCGAGGCATTCACGTCACCTCATTAACGATTTCGCCGCAATCCGAGGTCTTCGTCAAAGACCTGATTCGGCGCCTGGATCTCCCCGCTCAAGTGTTTAACGAGGATTTTCTCGCGCATCGCTCGGCTGAGCCGTACGATGCTGTGGTCANNCCGGGCGACCATTCCTACTTCTGCCTGCATGACTTTCTTGCCGCTGTTGCCAGGACGCCCCTCGCCGTCTCGGCGGTCTACGACGACCGCCACAACTACTATCTCACCTGCAAGGCCTGGGCGGAGAACCTGGAGTCGGCCCAAGATGAAATCATCGGTCGGTGGGGCGAGGCACTCTACCGTCGTTTCCGGCTCTATCTC
>PMIF01000170.1:3183-12429 GCA_003157035.1 Rhodocyclaceae bacterium | reverse complement strand
GCGCAGGACACGGGCGAAGCGGCTGCGCGCCTCACCCAGCGTCAACAGCCGATCCGACGTAACGCGCAGGCCGCCGGTGTAATCGTCGCGCTGCACCTTGCCCTCGACCAGCAACAGTTCGTCTTCGCGGATCTTGTCGCGCTCCGCTTCCCACAATTCATTGAACACCGAGACTTCGAGTTGCGTCGTGGCGTCGTCGAGCATGACAATGGCCATCTTGCCGCGCCGGGTCATCTGGGTGCGCGTACTGACCACGACGCCAGCGAGCAACACGGGCTCACGCTGCGCTTCGAGCTTGTTGAGTCGCCGTTTGACGAAGGCCGACAGTTCGGCCGCATATTCGTTGAACGGATGGCCGGAGAAGAAGAAGCCCAAGGCCTGCTTCTCGTTGAGCAGTCGTTCGCGTTCGCCCCAGCGCGGCACTTCGATATAGTGCGCTTCCGGCATATTGCTGCCGCCGGGCGCATCGAACAAGCCGGTCTGGTGGGCGTTGCGCTCCGCCTGTTCGGCTGCTTCGAGGGCAATGCCGACCGAAGCCAGTTGTCTGCTGCGGTGATCGTCGAGGCAATCGAAGGCGCCGGCGCGAATCAGCGCCTCGATGACGCGCCGATTGACCACGCGCTTGTCGATGCGACAGCAAAAGTCGAACAAGTCCTTGAATGGACCGGCCTCCGCTCGCGCCTTGAGGATGGCCGAGAGCGCCGACTCTCCGGTGCCCTTGACGGCGCCAAGGCCGTAACGGATGGTCTTGCGGTCCGTCGGCTGAAAACGCACGCCGCCGGCGTTGATGTCCGGCGGCAGAAACTCGATGCCGTTGGCCCGCGCATCCAGATAGAAGAACTGCACCTTGTCGGTATTGGCCATTTCCGACGACAAGGTGGCGGCGATGAATGCCGACGGATGATGCTGCTTGAGCCAGGCGGTCTGGTAGGCAACCAGGGAATAGGCGGCGGCGTGCGACTTGTTGAAACCATAGCCGGCGAACTTCTCCATGGTGTCGAAGATCTCGTTCGCCAGAGCCGCGCTGATGCCGTTCGTCTCCGCGCCGGCAACGAAGACGGCGCGTTGCTGATCCATCTCCTCCTTCTTCTTCTTGCCCATGGCCCGACGCAAGAGATCGGCGCCGCCAAGGCTGTAGCCGGCGATCACCTGCGCCGTCTGCATCACCTGTTCCTGATAGATCATGATGCCGTACGTGTTCGCCAGTACCTTCTCCATGTTCGGGTGCGGATAGGCAACCCTCTCGCGCTTGTGCTTGCGGGCGATGAAGCTGGGGATGTTCTCCATCGGCCCCGGCCGATAGAGCGCGTTCAACGCAATCAGATCCTCCAGGCAGTCGGGGCGTGCCTGTACCAGCGTGTCCTTCATGCCGCCGGACTCAAACTGGAACACCGCCGTGGTGTTGGCGTTCTTGAAAACGTTGTCGTAGGTCTCGCGATCGTCGAGCGGCAAGGTCTCGAGGCTGATGTCGGCGCCATCGACAGTGCGCGCGAACTCAACGGCCTCGTCGAGGATGGTCAGCGTCCGCAAGCCGAGGAAGTCGAACTTCACCAGACCGGCCTTCTCGACATCGTCCTTGTCGAACTGACTGACCGTAGTGACGCCGCCGTCGGCCGAGTAGAGCGGACAGAAGTCTGTAAGCTTGCCCGGCGCAATCAGCACGCCGCCGGCGTGCATGCCGACGTTGCGGTTGATGCCCTCGAGCTTCTCCGCCAGCTCCCACAGCGTGCGCAGACCTTCTTCCTCATCGAGCCGCTGGCTGATCGTCGGCTCGATTTCGCGCGCCTTCACCAGGGTGATGCCCAGTTCGTTGGGAATCAGTTTGGCGAACTGATCGACGAAGTTAAAGCCGAGGTCGAGCACGCGACCGACGTCGCGGATCACGGCCTTGGCGGCCATGGTGCCGAAGGTGGCGATCTGCGATACGGCGTGGGCGCCGTACTTCTCCTTCACATACTGAATGACCCGGTCGCGACCTTCCTGGCAGAAGTCGATGTCGAAGTCGGGCATCGACACGCGTTCGGGGTTGAGGAAGCGTTCGAACAGCAAGTCGTAGCGAATCGGGTCGAGATCGGTGATCAGGAGCGAATAGGCGACCAGCGAGCCGGCGCCGGAGCCGCGGCCCGGCCCCACCGGCACGCCGTTCTTCTTCGCCCACTGGATGAAATCGGCGACGATCAGGAAGTAGCCGGGGAAACCCATCTGCGTGATGGTCTTGATCTCGAACTCAAGCCGTTCGGCATAACGCGGCCGTTCGGCGTCCCGCCGCACGGCATCGGCAAACAAGTCCTGCAGACGCTGCTCGAGCCCGGCCCGCGACTGGCGCGCCAGGTAATCGTCGAGGCCGCTGCCGTCCGGCGTCGGGAAATCCGGCAAGCGACTCTTGCCCAGCTCCACCGACAAGTTGCAGCGCTTGGCGATCTCGACCGAATTTTCCAGGGCTTCCGGCAAGTCGGCAAACAATTCCACCATTTCTGCCTGCGACTTGAAGTACTGTTCCCGGGTGAAGTTCTTCGGCCGCCGCGCATCGGCCAGCACGTAGCCTTCGGCAATGCAGACACGGGCCTCGTGAGCCGAAAAATCGCCACGCTCGATGAACTGCACGGGNNTGCTGGCTGACATCGCCGCCCTGGCCGCCGGAAAGTGCGATCAGCCCCGTGTTGTCACCATTGGCAACTGCGGCGCGGCTGATCTCGGCGCGGCCGTGTCGCCGCGGCACCAGGTAGGCCGAACTCAGCAGTTCGCACAAGCGCAGATAACCGCCGCGATCCTTGACCAGCAACGACAGACGGCTGGTCGGCTCGCGCCCTTCGTCTTCGCCGAGCCAAAGGTCGGCGCCAATGATCGGCTTGATGCCGGCACTGCGAGCCCCGGAATAGAACTTGACCATGCCGAACAGGTTGCCGAGGTCAGTCAGCGCCAGCGCCGGCATGCCGTCAGCCACGGCCTGGGCAACGGCGGCGTCCAAACGCGTCAGCCCGTCAGTGATCGAATATTCGCTGTGCAGGCGAAGATGGACGAACCGGGGCGAAGTGCTGGCAGACATAGGTGAATTCTAGCGCGTGCGCCGGTCACAGCCCGACGGTTGCCAGCATCATCGCGGAAGCGGAGAATAGGCACATTCGATCCTCGCCATCATCATGTCCAGCCTGACCCTAGACGACCATTTGGCGGCTTCCAGCCAGAGTTGGCAGGACTACCGAAACGAGGGCAGTTTCGAGGCGTTCGTCGAATTCACGCTCTCCCTCAACGGCTTGGCCGAGTGCCTGAGCCGGCTACGCCTGCCAGGGCTGGTCCGCCAGTGCGAGGAACTGGAGAGCGCGGCGCTGGCGTTGTTTGGCGACCCGGATACGCACCCCATCGTCGAACAGAGCGCCCTGGCCTTGAACCGCCAGATCGAAGGATTGTTCCGGACGGTCGCCAGCGCGCGCCAGTCCGGCCAGGTCAGCCAACAGGTCATCGAAACGACGACCACCAACCGAACGGTCGAATGGGTGAAACCGCGTTCGGTGTGGATGATCGCGCCCAAGATCAGCGCCTGGGCCAGTAGTCTGGCCGAGCAGCTGACCTTCTACGGCTTCCGCGTACACCGCACGCGCTGGGGTGCCCCGATGCCGGATATCGAGGCGCCGTTCGCCATTCTCTTCCTGCCGGCGACCGACAGCGACGGCAGCGAGAGCGTTCGCCGCGTCTCGATCCAGCAAGTGACCCGCATCCGTGCGCACTGTCCGACCAGCCAGCTCTTCTACGTCGGCGTCCCGCGCACCCTCGACACCATGGTCACGCTGATGCGCGCCGGCATCGACTACACGGTTCAGCGCGACGATCGCATGGCCTCGCTGCTGTCGCGCATCCTCGACATGGTGCAGACCCGCGAACAGGAACGTTACCGGGTATTGATCGTCGAAGATTCGCGCGTCGCCGTCACCCAGATCCAGCGCGCCCTCGAGCAGCGCGACATCCACAGTTGCGCCATTCCCGATCCGACGCAGCTGTTCGAGATGGTCGACACCTACAGCCCGGACCTGGTGCTGATGGACATGCACATGCCCAACTGCAACGGCGTCGAGGCGACCCGGGCGCTACGCCAGTTGCCGACCTATCAGGCGTTGCCGATCATCTACCTGTCGAGCGAGACCAATGTGGCGCTGCAAGTCGATGCGCTGCGCTTGGGCGGCGACCAGTTCCTGACCAAACCGTTCAATCCGGTGCTGCTGGCGGCAACCGTCAAGACCACGGTCGAGCGCCATCGCGAAATGCAGCGGGCCAGCCAGCACGATGGGCTCACCGGCCTGCTCAACCATACGGCGGCGAAGGCCGACCTCGACAATCGCTTGCGCCACATGCGCGCCGGTGATCGGCTGTGCGTGATGATGATCGACATTGACCGCTTCAAATCGGTCAACGACCGCTACGGCCATCCGGTCGGCGATCAGGTAATCCGCAGTCTGGCCTGGTTGCTCAAGGGCCGCCTGCGCAGTACCGACCTGATCGGCCGTTACGGTGGTGAAGAATTCATCGTCGCGACGCCGGACATCGACCTGCAACAGGCCTATGGCGTCATCGACCAGATCCGTGCCCACTTCGCCAACTTGCCCCATGCCCACACCGAGGGCATCCTGCGCGTCACCTTCAGCGCCGGCATTGCCGCTTATCCCGACTACGACACGCCGAGCAACCTGATCGAGGCGGCGGACAACGCGCTGCTGGACGCCAAGGGTCTGGGCCGCAACCGCGTCGAGCTGGCAGCGCACGGCTAACGCCGATTCGCCGCCTGCCGGCAATGGTGCGTCAGGCTTGCACCCAGTCGAGAATCGGCTGCCACTGCTGCCAGTCCTGAACCGCCTTCGACGGCGGCAGGTCGAAAATGCTCATACCGTGCGCGGCCGCCTGGACATAATTCTGCGTGTCGCGCAGGCAGGTCAGCACCGGCAAGCCGATGTCGGCGAGAAAGCGTTCCAACTCGGCCGCCGCGCGTGTGCGGGCGTCGACCCGGTTGCCGACCACAGCGATGAAGGCGTGCTGTTTGCGCACCTCTTTCTCCTCGGCCAGGGCGGCAAGAAAATCGCGCGTCGCCAGGATGTCGAACAGTGACGGTTGCAAGGGCACGATGACCTTTTCCACCGCGCGCAGGACTTGGGCCAGCTTCTTGCCGTGCAGGCCAGCCGGCGTATCGAGCACGGTGTGGGTTGTGTCTTTCGGCGGCCGTGCCGGCTGCCCCTCCTCGATGTCCCACGCCCGGATCAGCGGCAGCGTCGGCGGCCGCAGCGCCAGCCAGGCGCGCGACGACTGCTGGCGGTCGACGTCGCCGAGCATCACCGCATGACCCTGGCTGGCCAGCCAGCCGGCCAGGTTGGTCGCCAGCGTACTCTTGCCGCTGCCGCCCTTTGGATTGGCGATCAGAAACGACTTCATACCAGCAATATCGTCGAGCCAGTGGTCTTGCGGTCGGCGAGATCGCGTTGCGCCTGCGCCGCCTCCTTGAGCGCGTAAGTTTGCTTGACCTCGACCTTCACCTTGCCGGCAAGCACGACGTCGAACAACTCGCCCGCCATCGCCAGCAGGTCGGCGCGCTTGGCGCTGTATGAGAACAGCGATGGCCGGGTGATGAACAGCGAACCCCGCTTGGACAACTCGAGCAGATCGAGCGGCGGCACCGGCCCGGAAGCGTTGCCGAAGGTGACCATCATGCCCAGAGGGCGCAGGCAATCGAGCGAGCCGAAGAAGGTATCCTTGCCGATCGAGTCGTAGACCACCGGCACACCTTCGCCGGCGGTAATCTCGCGCACCCTTTGGGTGAAGTTTTCGCGCGTATAGACGATGGTGTGATCGCAGCCGTGGGCGCGAGCGATCGCCGCCTTGGCGTCCGAGCCGACGGTGCCGATCACCGTTGCGCCCAGTGCCTTTGCCCACTGGCAGACGATCAGGCCGACGCCGCCGGCGGCGGCGTGAATCAGGATCGTGTCGCCGGGCTGGACGCGATAGGTCCGCCGCAGCAAATACTGCGCCGTCATGCCCTGGAGCATCATCGCCGCCGCAGTCTTGAAGTCCAGGCCGTCCGGCAACGCCACCAGCCGATCGGCGGCGATGTTGCGCAACTCGGCATAGGCGCCGGGCGCACCGCCGGCGTAGGCGACGCGATCGCCCACTTTCANNCCGACGGCGTTATGCCGCACCGTCGCCTCGCCGGGGCCGGGTGGCGGCACGGCGATCTCTTCCCAGCGCAGGACTTCGGGGCCGCCGGTTTGATGAAAACGGATGGCATAAGGCATGACGTCGTCTCCCTGATTGCCAAAGATGCTGAAGCTACCGCGCTTGGCGACGAAACTCAACCACTACCGACAGGATATTGGCGAAATCAGTTCTAGAATGCCCCGGCGACCGCCGCCTTGGCCGCCCGGATTCTTGCGCAGACGAACACGCTGCCACAGGGGAAACGACAATGCAGACCTTCAAGCCCGTAGTTGCTGCGGAAACGCAGCTGCCTGAACTGAACCCGGTCAGTCTGATCATGGGTGCCGTTCTGGGCATGCTGTTCGGCGCCTCCTCGCTCTACCTGGTGCTCAAGGTCGGCCTGACCGTCAGCGCTTCCATCCCTGTCGCCGTAATCGGCATCACGCTCTACCGCCTCCTGCACAAGCTCGGCGCGCGCGAAGCGACGATTCTCGAACAGAACATCGTCCAGACCGCCGGCTCGGCCGGCGAGTCGATCGCCTTCGGCGTTGGCGTGACGATGCCGGCGATCCTGATCCTCGGCTTCGATCTTGAAATCGCGCGGATCATGCTGGTCGCGGTGCTCGGTAGCGTGCTCGGCATCCTGATGATGATCCCGCTGCGGCGGACGATGATCGTCGCGCTCCATGGCGAGCTCAAGTATCCCGAAGGAACGGCGTGTGCCGAAGTGCTGAAGGCGGCCGCCGTAAAGTCGGAGGGCGCCTCCGCCGAGGCGGTCCGGCGCGCCGCCACCATATTCACCGGCTTTGGCGTCGGCATCGTCTACAAGGTGCTCAACATCGCGCTCAAGGGCTGGAAGGATGTCCCGGGCGTGGTCTTCGGTACGCCGTTCAAGAGTGCGTCGCTGGCCTGCGAGGTGTCGCCGGAACTGCTCGGCGTCGGCTACATCATCGGCCCGCGCATTGCCGCCATCATGTGCGGCGGCGGCGTCCTGGCCTATCTGGTGCTGATTCCGCTGGTGCAGTTCTTCGGCGGCAGCCTCACCGAGCCGCTGGAACCGGGCCACAAGCTGATCAGCGCCATGTCGCCCAATGAAATCCGCGGCGCCTACATCCTCTACATCGGCGCCGGCGCTGTCGCCGCCGGCGGCATCATCAGCATGATCCAGGCCTTGCCGACGATCTGGCAGAGCATCCGCGGCAGCTTCACAAGCCTTGCCACCGCCACCGCATCGGTCGGCACAGCGCGCACCGACCAGGACATCCCGATGAAGTGGGTGCTGATCGGCGTTTTGGGCATCATCGCGGCCATTACCGCCGCCACGCCGCTGCACATGAACCTGCTCGGCGCGATCATGATCCTGCTGTTCGGCTTCCTGTTTTCCACCGTATCGTCGCGCCTGACCGGCCAGGTCGGTTCTTCGTCGAATCCGATTTCCGGCATGACCATCGCCACGCTCTTGCTGACCTGCCTGATCTTTCTCCTCGTCGGCTGGACCAGCCCCCCGTACTACGTCACCGCGCTCTCGGTCGGCGCCATCGTCTGCATCGCTTCGAGCAACGCCGGCACCACCTCCCAGGATCTCAAGACCGGCTACCTGATCGGCTCGACGCCGCGCATGCAGCAGTACGCCATCATCGTCGGCTCGCTGCTGTCGGCGGTCGTGCTCGGTCCAATCCTGCTGACGTTGAACGAGACGGCGACCGTCTACGTGCCAGCCGAACAAGTGGCGCCGGCGCTGGCCACCGACCCGGCGCCGCTGACCGATCGCGCCAGCCTGATCGGGCCGCAGGCAGCCCAGGATGGCGCCACTTATCGCGTCTGGCACAAGACCGATGATATCGGCGGACCGGCCGGAAAGTACCTGACCGACGACAACGGCCGCGCCGTCTACCTGGTCGACCCGGGCATCAACGGCAGTCATACGACCCGCCCGGACGGCAGCGAAGTGCGCAAATTCGACGCCCCCAAGGCAGTGCTGATGTCCTACATCATCAAGGGCATTCTGGACCAGAAGTTGCCCTGGGGTCTGGTGCTGTTCGGCATCATGATCGCCGTCACCCTGGAACTGGCCGGCATTCCGTCGCTGCCGTTCGCGGTCGGCGTCTATCTGCCACTATCGACTTCGCTGCCAATGTTCCTCGGTGGCGCCGTGCGCTGGTGGGTCGACCGGCGGCTCGACCGCGCCGACAACGTCGGGCGCTCGGCCGAGGAGAAGGCGGCAGCAAGTGACGGCAGGCTGGGCGTGCTGCTTTCCTCCGGCTATATCGCCGGCGGCGCGCTGGCCGGGATCGTCATCGCTTTCACTGCCGGCGTCCTGGTCGATTTCGATCACGCCCTGGAGCTGTGGTCGTCTGCCAACAATCCCTTCTACGCCGGCGCCAACGCCGATCTGCTGTCGCTGCTGCCCTATGCCTTGTTGGTCGGCCTGCTCGTCTGGGTTGGCATGGAGCGGCGCAAGACGATAGCATAGCAAGTCCCTGACACAACCCGGAAGACAACCATGACGAAGAACCATCCACGCGCCCTGGCGTTTTGCTTCTGCCTTGGCTTGATTGCTCCGCCGGCACTGGCGGCCGAAGGGATGTGGACTCTGGACAAGCTACCGGCCGACAAGCTCGCCAAAGACTACGGTTTCCGCCCGAGCGCCGAATGGACCGAGAAGGTCATGCACAGCTCGGCCCGCCTTGCCGGCGGCTGCTCGGCTTCGTACATCTCCCCCGACGGACTGGTCCTGACCAACCACCACTGCGGCGTCGACTGCGTCAAGGACTTGTCGACTGCCGAAAAGGATTACGTCCAGCTCGGCTTTCTTGCCAAGACGCGCAAGGAGGAGATTCGGTGCCCGGACGTCGAACTCAACCGCCTTGACCGGATCACGGATGTCACCCGGGAGGTGAAGGGCGCCTTGGCCGGCCTTTCCGGCGAGGCCTACGTACGTGCCGAACGCGCTGTCACGGCAAAACTGACCTCGGCCTGCGCCGCCGGTGATGCGCAACGAACGCGTTGCGACGTCGTCGACCTCTATCACGGCGGCCGCTACCACCTCTATCGCTATCACCGTTATCAGGA